>NZ_BAAFZH010000094.1:0-185876 GCF_054684315.1 Scytonema sp. NUACC21
TTGCCTACATATACAGGCACTATAATCCCGAACCCCCACATATTTTCTAAGAATATGCGCCAGCTCATGATACTGGCGTGACCTAATTGTCTGTCATGAGCGTGGATGAGATGATTGTTAGAGCGTATAGTTCCAAGATTGAAGGCATTATAAACAGCCCGCTTCTTCTCGGCATCCGCCTCCCCTGCTAGCTTCGCACGGATGATTTCTGTGATGCTCTCAATACCAAATGACATCATCACCATTCCTAAGGAATAGAATGGATCGAAGATAGCTGCAGCATCACCGACTACGTACCAGTTGTCTTGAGAAAACAAAGTCTTACTCTTATGCGCCAATCTTGGCAAGTAATGGAAATCGATTTCTTCTCCACTCTTGATTAGCTGATAGACCAGGTTATGATTTGCTTCTAGAAAAGCATAAAACTTTTCTTTAGTGTTGACAGTTTGAGGTGGGATGACTTGATGATGGTGGGCTATCCCAATTGACAATTCCATTGTTTGAGTATCTGTCGGAATTAGCCACACCCAATGCCCGTGTCCCATCATATGATTGGTGGCATAGTAATGGCTACATGTCGCACCTAACGGGTCATAACCACCGTGAAAAATGGTGCGATCCACATTTTTGACACGTACCCATGCTGAGCCATTGTTGACCCCGTACAGGTCTTCAGAATCAAAGATGAGATTGTCTGTCTTGCGACCAACGATAAACTTGCGACCTGCAGCATCGACAACATGTTTTGCTTTAAGTTCTAAGTACCCCTCATCAACTTTGACTTTCACAGTGTTGAGGGCATCGTTAGGGGTTAGGTCTACATCAACGACACGACCATTGTAGAACTTAGCCCCCATCTCCTTATTCATTTTTAGTACGTCCCGTTCGAACTTGGCACGGTTCATCAATGTGGAAGCCAGCGAAGGTTGCCGAGTACACCAAATGTGATGGTAGTCATCAATGGTTTGTGTTGTTTCCGAGTGTTTAGGCCAATGAAAGTTCAATCCATACTTGGGAGGATGGTTTTCAATCAAGTAATCATAAAGACCCAACTCCTTGCCAAAAAAAAGTGTGGAGATTTCAACTGTTGATTCCCCAACTTTCAAATCTTTGTCTGTCCGCTCTTCCGGGCGGGGATCGACTAAGGCAACCTTAATGTTTGGAATATTGAGCAACAGATGGCGAGCTTGAGATACTCCCGCTATGCCAGCGCCCATGATCACAACATCGTAGACTTGGGACTGAGTGTTGTTCATTGACATTTCCTTTTCACTTACTAAAAGTTTAAGTTGGTAAAATTTTGGGGTTGAGGGTGATGGTGTTTCAGTCAGATGAGGTCTTTGAGCAAGCTCGTTCTGTGGCTCTAAAACACCATCACACAACGCTTGATTTGTCACCTTCACGCTTGCAGCAAGACAAGTGCTGCTTAAGAAGCCGCCTTGATATCCTGCACTACCAAAGCAACCATTTTTTCCAGACCTCGTGTCAGTCTCACTGGGAAAGTGAGGACTTTGAGTTGACCATTGGAAGCAGTATCACAGAACAGAACGCTGTCTCCTTCTATACGATCGATGACTAAGTTAATCGGCTTGGCATCAGTAGCTTTACGTAAAGCTTCCACAGCCGTCCAAATTCGCGTACCAGCATGCGCTACCGAACTTTTGGCAGCAAGTAACTGTTGCATTAGCACATCTCTCGAATTACTTAGTAAAGCCGTCCAGTCTTCCCTTGTTCGATGTGTTACTGGCTCAATATCACAACCTTGTGCTCCTCGTCCTGCAACACAAATACAAACACGCTCATCATGGGAAAGAGAAACTTCCACTCCCTGCTCTTGTAGTCCATCAACCACTGGTTTTCCGGACTCCGTCCACTTCATCTGGATTTTAGCTATCAAATTGGCATCGCTGCGAAGTAGTTGACTGATAGTTTTGTGGAATAACGGCAGTTCTCGTTCGTGACGCTCTGTTGGCGATAGAGCATGTATACCAGGAACATAGGTCAAGGAAACCTCTGGGGCGGCAACTCCCAAAATTTGGGCTTGATTGCTCAATTTTCTGCGGAGAATCCACTCATCCCTTTGACTGGGATCGGCCAGTTCTTCCACAGTAGGATTATCTTTGCGGTGCTCTAGTATCCGCAATTGATACCCATTGAGCCTTTCTACAACTTGCCCATCTACAGTAGTGGCAAAAACACTATTGTTATACTGTTTGCCTTCCCGACCTTGAGGCTGAGTGACGCCTATATAAGACGAAACATCACTATTTGGTTGGTAGATTTCAATGCTCCCGATGTGGACGGGCAAGCAAATGTCTTGCGGAATGACAAGCTGTCCAACTTGGAGTAGTGAGTCTCTGCAATACGGATCTCCCAGCCAGAATGGTCCCTGTGCCCGATTTAAACTGTCTTGTTTACCGTCTAATGAGAACGAGTTTCTTTGTGTTTGGAATACACACTCTCGGGAATTTAGAGTATAAATCTGCTGCAAGCGTTGGAAACTTGGACCCTGGAACAGCAACCAACTGTAGAGATCCGCCTGTGGCTGAATATCTAGAGGGGCTTCTGGGAGTTCGATATATTCCTTTGGTGGGTTGTTTTCGATACCCAATACAAAGATAGCAGAAAAATGGTTGATGGCGAATCCTGTCTGCTCTGTTTTGATGACCACATATACCCGTCGCAAAGAATTCTTAAACTCTCGTTCCGGTACCTCCGCCCGAATTTCAATGTCTACTCCTTTGTCCGGATCTACGACTATAGGACGCTCAAGGCGAACATCTTCAATGCGGACCGCCGAGAAGTTCCGCTCTCCCGTCACATAGGCAACTGCTTGTGCCATAGCTTCTAAGCCAAAGACAGTTGGGAAGAGGTAAGACCCCTTGTAGAGGTGATCCAACAGGTACGGATCGCGCTCCAGACATAAGTGGGTTCTGGCAACAATCTCCACTCCTGGTTCGCATAGAAGGATTTGTTCCAGAAATTTTAACTCAGCACGAGGTAAGAATCTTTGTGGATACCAAGTATCTAAGCCGCTTGACTCAAAAGCAGATAGGGCTTGCATTGGGGCTGCGACTACAATCCGGGTATCTCCAGGGTCGTTCTTTATCAGATGAAGGAATCTCGCTATGCCCGCATCTTTGGGGATCGCCTTAATCCCCATCTTTGCAAGGTTCCGAACGCTGCCCATACGTGCACCCATACCAACTTCTTCCCACACACTAAATGCCATTGTGCTCACAGCAGTTTCTGGGTGTTGGGCTTGAAAGCGGCGTAAAATCAGATCCATAGTTTCGTTGGCAAAGCCATACCAAGCATTGCGTTGCATGCCTGTAATGCCGATGACTGACGAGAACCCAACAAAAAGCTTCAGCGGTGTGTTGGCAAACGCGTGATACAGATTCAGGACGCCTTTGAGCTTCGGTCTGACTTCATCAAACGCCGATTCTGCAGATACCTGTTCTACTAGACGAGGTTTGTTGAGGGCAGCCCCATGAATCACTCCTGTGACCTCCCCCAGATCTTGCCGTATTTGCTTCAACACAGATCCTACCGCGTCAAAATCAGAAATGTCACACTCATAGTACTGGCAGGTTAATCCTTCGGCATTGAATCTTTCTAAGGTACGGGCTATCTCTGTACTTCCGCCTCCACGTCTTTCAAGGTTCCCGTGAGGGTGCGGTGAGCGTCCAACAAGCGCCATCCGAACCCCTGTATTCCTCGCTAGAGCTAAAGCACACTCTGCTGTGATGCCCTTTCCTCCACCAGTCACAAGGATGACATCATTAGATGTCCAAATGATTCCACGGTTTTGGTACTCTACAGGTTCTTGTACCAAAGGTCGAGGAACACGGCGAGTGAGATGCTCGTCATAACCTGCAGACAAATAAACGTGTGCACTTGAGAGTTCTTTAACCACACATTCTGCTAGCTTGGTTGGACTGACTTCAACAGAGAAATCAATCACTCGCACTTTTAAATCAGCCCGCTCAAGGTGGACGCTGGCGGCAAAACCAATCGCACAGCATTGCTCAATATTAGGTAGCGGTAGTTGTGTGCCAAAATGTCCGCCACCAAACTGGATATACGCTACTGTTGTGTGCATACGGGAAGCACGTGCAGCTGGAGGTGGAGTGGCTACGCTACGTAAACGCTCAATCATATCAAGCAAATGAGCGTCTGTTGATGACTCTCCGCCTATTGTACGCGGAAGCACAGCAATAAAGTGCGTGAACTCAATGCTTTCAATCAGCCCTTGAACCCTGGCTTGTGCGAAGGACACAGTTTGAGCTTGAGCCCCTTGAGTGTGGAGTTGAGCGCACAATGCTTCCGCTATGCCTAGCTCACTGGATTCGCAGAAGATAAGTACGTTTGCAGTTTGCCATTTTTCCTCTGGATGTTTGCCAAGGGTAACTGGTGTCATTTCCTCGACAACCGCCTGCACAATGTAGTCCCGCACCTGAACTTGGTGTTTGTTCTCAGGCATTCCTACTGGCACAGTCAGGTTTTTAGCTTCGCTAGCTTCTCTCAACGCAACGCCTGACCCGTTCTTAGCTCCATTCACCCCGTTCAGTACCGCTAGTGCTGCTGTTGCACCGTTGGTTCCATTACTGTCAGGCACAGCCATCCGCAGTGCCTCCGCAACCTCTTGGATCGTTGCGTTAGCCAGAGTCGTCGGGTCAATTATGCCTGCGACTCCAACTTCCTTGGCTGCGGTAGCAATCACTTCCCCTGCTTTAATCGAATCTAAATTGAGATCGTCGAGTAGTCTAATCTGCAGTGTGATGCTCTCTTGTGGGAACCCTGTTTGTTGGGCAATAAGGTTTATCAGTAAATCTTCGATTCTTAAAGTAACCCTTGATTCATGCTGAAATCCATTTGCACCGTTCAGTACTGCAGTTGTAGCTTTATTGTTGCTGCTCCCGTTACTTTCTGAAATAGCTACCCGAAGCGTGTCAGCAATCTCTTGAAGTGTTGCATTAGCCAGAGTTGTTGGGTCAATTATGCCTGCAACACCAACTTCTTTAGCTGCAGTCGCGATCGCTTCTCCCGCTTTAATTGAATCCAGGTTCAAATCATCTAGCAGTCTGATCTGTAACGTGATGCTCTCTTGTGGGAACCCTGTTTGTTGGGCAATCAGACTCACAAGGAGGTCTTCGATACTAGCGGCTTGGTTACGGCTGGCTGGAATACCTTGCTTTGGCACCGACAGAGGTACTTCAGGAGTAGAGACACGGGACACGTTATCTAACTGCGCTATTCCTAAGCCATTGAGACAAGTCGAAAGCTCCGGCAAGGTTTGTAAGTCCGCTCGGATGACTTCTGTAAGAAACTTCCCACGCTGTGAAAGGTAATTGGACAGCATCTCCCACGGCACCTGGTTCTGTTGCGTGAGCATTGAATGAAGCGAAAACTCAGACATTTGCTCTGCTGGAGATGCGCTCGTTGCGGAAACCTGGAAAGGTCTTTCTAGGGGGTTTTCAATAAAGACGCGTTCTGATGCGGGTACAAAGGGACGGACAAGACGGCCTTCATAAAGCGCTTCCCAGTTAATTTCACCGCCGTGAACAAATAGGGCAGCCAGCATAACGTTGAGATCCTGAGCCTGCCCAGGTTTCGATTCCACAGGAAAACAATTTGGCTGCTCTGAACCTACAATATCGCGTACCAGACCGGAAAGCACTTTCCCAGGACCTACCTCCACGAGCAAGTCGCAGCTTTGCATCAGCGTTTTCGCCAAAGAGATAAAGTCCACTTGCGAGACCACTTGATTTCCAAAGTATTGACGTAGTGGAAGTCCCTGTGGTGGCTGCTGCCCGTCCATACTTGAAAATAAGGGCACAGTAATCTGAGAGAGCGTTTCTGGTACCAATTCGTACTGTTGAAGGTGGTTGGCCGCAGCACAGACCAATTGAGAATGAAAGGCGTTAGAAACCGGAAGCCGGCGTGTTTGGATTCCTCGATCTGTGGCAAGTGCAATCGCCTGCTCAATACTCGCCAGTTCACCAGAAATTACCATCTGCTGCGGACTGTTAATATTTGCCAGAACGGCATAGCCACTGACTTGTTTTAACAGAGCAACAGCTATTTCCTGGGAGCAAGTCAGACTCGCCATAGCGCCTGCGCTGTTGCCGTTCCCAGATGCAGACATACACTGTCCTCGAACTGCCGCTAGACGTAGGAGAACTGACTCATCAAAGGCACCTGCGGCGTGAAAAGCAGTTAGTTCTCCAAGGCTGTGACCACCAACAACAACTGGCTTCACCCCGAGACGATTGAGGTAGCGTATCCAAAGCAGTGAAGCAAGGCAAATGGCTGGCTGAGCCACTTCGGTTTGTGCCAGTGCCTTCGTCCACTCTTCTACCTGTTCTTGATTAACAGCACGGTCTAGTGAACGGTAAATAAATTGGCTAACCTGGTTGCCTCCAACCTCGCGCAACCAGCCATCTGCACGCTCCACCAATTCCCGTGCCCAGTTATAACGCTCTACGAGGGAGCGAGCCATATTCAATCGCTGGGAACCCTGTCCGGGAAATAGAAAGCCAACTCGGTTGTGTCGAACGGCATTGCCAACCCAGACTTCTTTATGTGGAGTGACAACCACCTTGCCTTCAGAAGGGGGCGTTTCACGCAACAATTTTTCTAAAAGACTCAGGCGTTCAACCAGCTCCTCAGGCGTACACGCAACGAGCGTTGCCCGAATGGGCAGCTGTGGTTTCAGTTCGCGAGTCAAGTGCGCTGCTAAATCAATAAGTTCGCCTACGCTCAATTCTTGGGCCGTTTTCTTCAGAGTCCATGTGCGTCTTAGCAAATCAGACACAGATGGAGCAGACAGTACGAAGATTTCTGTTTCTTGATAAGAACTTAACAGAGACCTCTCTTCAATAGATGGTTGAAGGTGCTCTGCTGGGGCATCGCCAGATTCAAGGGTCACGTGACAATTAATGCCACCGAATCCCGCGCCGGTCACTCCTGCACGCAAACTCTCTTTCTGGCTTTTCACTTCTCCTTGGAGGATTGGGTAAAGACAGCGAGCGGAACTCTCAAATACTGCATTTGGTTGATTGCAGCCTGCCGACGGTGGTAAAATACGGCGGTTTACCGCCATAACTGCTTTAATTAGAGCCCCAACACCTGCCGCCGCTTTGGTATGACCGACGATGGATTTGAAGGAGGTGACACCACAGGAGCGAGGGGGTGCCTCACCGTAAGAATTCATTGCCAGGGAAATACCTTCGAGTTCTACGCGATCGCCGACAAATGTACCAGTGCCATGCCCCTCAATAAAATCGACGGTATGGGGACTGTAATGAGCTCGGTCATAGGCACGACGCAACGCCCCAGCTTGTCCTTCGCTGCTAGGCGCTGTGAGACCGCCTTTTCCATCAGAGGATATCCCCCATCCATTCAACACGGCATAAACATAGTTACCCTCGGCTCTGGCATCCTCTAAACGCTTGAGAACCACAAAACCGCACCCCTCACCCGGTATGAAGCCACTGGCCTTTCGGTCGTAAACTGTCATATCCCCGGCAGTCAGGGCACCTGTCTTAGCAAATCCTATCAGTTCAAAAGTGTCCAGGCTAATATCTACGCCACCGGCAAAGGCAAGGTCTAAATCACCATTGCTTAAAGCCGTAGCAGCATTAGCCACCGCAATGAGTGAAGAAGAACAGGCTCCATCTACCGTGTAACCGCCACCGTGGAAGTTGAAGAAGTTACAGATTCTACCTGCAATTGTGTTGGAAAGGTTACCTGAAAGCGTGTCCTCGGTAATTGGTGAGAACACAGACTTGTAATACTCCTCCATCGTCTCTGCTAAGGAGGTTACAAGTTGTGGTGGTAAGCTTTTTGCCTCTGCTGCCGCAATCAATGCACGCCGCACATAGGGCCAACGCAGCCGCAGGTTGGTGGATCGTGAAAACTCTCCTGTCATTGTGTTTCCAACTAACACACCAGTACGTTCAATGGGAACGCTTGTACGTGTGTAGCCAGAATCTTCTAAAGCCTGCAGTGCCACTTCTAAGGCTACCCAGTGAGCAATATCTGCAGTCTCTACAACTGTTTTGGGAATTCGCTTACTGACCCAGTCAAACTCAAATCCATCAATGACAGCCATACGGCTTCCGTAGGTTTTGTCTGGCACTGTGGAATCTGGATCGTAATAATCGGAAAGCGGCAATCGCCGATCTGGTGTTTGTCGAAACTCTTGCCGTCGAGCAAGTATATTTTCCCACAGTTGCCGTAGATTTCGTGCACCGGGATACCAACACCCCATTCCAATAACTGCAATAGCAGGAGCAGATGCTTCGATGTGTTTGTCCATAATTTAGGATAAGCGAAAAGGATTTATGAAAAATAACAGATTCTTGTGGCTAAAAGTATTCTTCAGTAAGGTTTAGGGAATCCGCAAAGTTTCAGGCTATGTCGCGCTTTTCTGACTCGACATTAAGGATAGGAAAATATAAATTTCCTCTTGGGAGTGGGTAAGTAAGACAAAATTTCATTTTCATTTTCTTTTCGTATTTTAAAATATTTAAGAACGATAGACAATAACTATTTAGGTGAAAAAACTAACAATTATTGTCCTACTGTTAGTAATACCAATTCTCTGTAAACTTGAGCTTAATCTTGGCTGACAAACAACTACATTGCGTAAGCTTTACAGGTAAATTAGTTGCAAAATATTAAGCTCTTCTTCATGGGGAATTGGTATAAGTAGCGTATTTATTTAATATAGCTGCAACACGTCTTTGCTTTTCTCCAGGCTTGGGGAGTTGTCCCGTGATATTGGCGAAACTGGCGGAAGAAATGAACCTCAGATTGATATCCCACCAATGCAGCAATCTGCTCCACTGTTTCTAAAGTTTCTATAAGCAAGGAACATGCCGCTGCCATTCGACGCCGAATAACCCAACTTTGCACGGTTTGTCCGGTTTGACGTCGCACTAGTTTAGAGACGTAAGCAGGAGAATAACCAACTGCCTGGGCTATCTCGTTGAGAGTAATCTGTCGGTGATAATTAGCCTCGATGAAATGGAAGACCTTTTTCAACCGGGGGTCGGACGGAAATATCAATTGAGGTGTAGTCGGTTTCGTAGTCTGAGTTTCGGGTAATTTTAGGGCTGACTGGAACAGTGCATTGTACCCCTGCTGGAGGACAGTTCTTTTTTCCAAGCAAGCTATAACTGCCCTCACTAATTCCTCTAATGTACAGGGCTTCGTAATATAGTCATCTGCTCCTAATTCCATGCCTTTGCGAATGTCAGCCCGAGTTGCTTTGGCAGTAACAAAAACAAAAGGGATAATCGCTGTGGCAGCGTTTTCACGCAGCGCTCTTAGAACACCATAACCATTAAGTTCTGGCATTATAATCTCGCTGATTACTATATCGGGTAAGTGCTCTTGTGCCCCCTGAACACCGACAAGACCATTTTCTGCACCGATCCCCTCGAACCCTTCTTTCTCCATACATTTTAAAAACCTGTTGCGGGTTTGTTCCTCACTTTCAATAACCAAAATCTTTGTCATTGTCTTCCTTTGATATTTAATTATTGTCAGTTATAAAAATGAGCAAAGTAGTCAGTGGAATACCTGCCAACTATTGAAGTAGACATAAAACTTATTCTTCTTTTAAGCTGGATGTCTATCCAAACGGTTATTTTCAAAGATGAACGAGGGAAGAGCCCTTGAGGATGAATATGGTGCGCGACATTCATAGATTACATTCCTCTAAAAATAGTGCAATTAATTATGGTGGCTATGATTGACATAGCGCTGTGTGTTACTACCAGATTGCACTTGTGTAGTGATGACTATAGCTAAAAGTTAGGTGTTCGGGTCTTCAACTGCTACCTCTGTGGTAACTCCGTTCCTGTTTATTAGTTTTACGCAAAATGTTTGGGTTTGTAATGTTTATTAACATTTTTTTTAAAATGCATTTGTAAAATAAAAAAACTAAAGATTGAACTTGCACATTGCAAAAAATTTGATTATGTGGTAACGACAATAGTAGACATAAATCAAGTCAACTTAGTAGGGTTTTTAACCTAGAGAACATACGCCCTCCTACTTCTTATATAGGTGTAAGTGAAATCAAATTATGCACTTAATAAGATGGAACGTGGATTGTAGATTGCAATTCATCTGCAGATACAGACAATGCTTCCCTGACGCTCGCGTACTTTATGTATAATCCAGTTTTTGTGTACAGTACGTAAGTTCTAAAAATGTGTACTAGCGATAGCTTCGATCCTGCCCGGAGGGCAAATCGCGGCATACTCTACCTACCACTTAGTTCCTATATTCACCTGTACTACATAACTTGACGGCTTATCTTTATAGCAATCCTAAATCATTGATGAGAAAACACTTTATTCGTGAACCTTAGGAAGGTCAAAAATTTAACCATATATTGTCAACGCTTAATTAGTTCTGACCTAAATGCCAGCAAGTGGCATTTGATTATGGAGTGTCTAAACATCCACTAATCAGAATCTTTGGTACGATGGATTACCAATCAGGAAGGAATTCCCCTGAAAACTTTAGGTGTTAAGGGCAAGTCTGGCATCCTGCAATCGATGGAAACTCGCGCCGAGTTTCTTGCCAATCCCAAACACAAAATTGTCTTTCATATTACCCCAAAGCACTGTTCATGGCTCAATAAGCGTCGAAATTTGGTTCAGCATTTTAACAGGCAAACTTTTACAAGAGGTAGTTTCTCCTCTCATTTTGATAAAATTTTTTAATAATTGCATCCTTGCCATCCTCATTAGTTTGCTACAAATAGTTCCGGATTGCTATAGCTCATCTCTAGTTCAATTCTTGGCTCATAGCTTTAACCTTGGAATCCATGCGTAAGCTCTAACCTTGCTTTTCTACAGCAGTTTCTCCGTTATAATGCGAGATAGACATTCGTCTGGATACTCCTTGCAAAACTCTGCCTAAGACTCAGAATCAAGAATTTAAAAACCAACAAGTTGTTACAAGCTTTACATTATATACGGTTAACCTATAAGCCACAGGAGCTGAGCCTAAACCAGTCGCTGCTATACGCAGTAATAAATTGCTCTGACAAATGACTCTCGCAATCAGTTTATATTACAGTAATAATATCAACTTCTGTCTTTAGAATGATTTACATGAGGCTTCATCCGCGCAAAGTATAAACAATGCTCGTAGCAAACTAACGATACGCGGTGGTGGGTAAAAATGAAAAAAATGCCCGTTCTCAAACACAATTCATTACAACCCCCATTCCTCACCCTAACTGTCATACACGGGAATTATCAAGGAATAAAATTGTACCGTAACTACAGTAAAAACAGCGGACAAAGCGTGATGAAGACTGGGAGCTAACACATCCAAGTCATTCTCAATTATTAGCAGTGAGAATGTAATACATTTTCTAACGTATTTTATAAATAAATTTCTATTGCGCTCTACTCTTCATTTAGTTAATATGTACTACTTCTTTGTGTTTTTTGTATGTGTGATATCTGGGGTGCATAATGGGGGTTCGAGTCAAAAACATTCTAGATAAGCGATCTGCCCTCCGGGCAGGAGCGAGGCTATCGCACTCGAGCTGCAAAAGCCCCGACTTCGCAAAAGTTGTGAAGTCAGTTAACCGAATTACTTCGATTTACTACGAATTACTTCGTTTTGTGTACTTCTCGGGGCTTCAATCAACCTAAAACCTCATTGTGATTACCGACTTCCGACTTTCCCATTCGGGCGTTGAATAATCGTTTCCACAACTCGCCGCTTCGCCTTTGGATCGATTCCTACCAAGCGCACGTACTCATTGCGATGTTCTGTCAGACAAGATTCTAGAGTTGAGATAGCATCCTGTTCGCCATAAATTTGGCTTGTGGCGAAACTTTGCCAAGAACCGGTACGGAAACGGCGCTCATCTACGTATTCCACACCGAGCTTGTAACCTTGAGCTATTATCTGACGTACTTGTTCTAATGTTTCAGGTTGCAATTTTGTGTTGGATACTTGTTGTGTTGAGTAGCCATTCCCATTTGTTGATGTTGCAGGCTGAGTTGAACCATTAGCTGATGGCTGATGAGTTGGTGTTGCAACAGGAGAGGGAGAAGCAGGTTGATAGTTTGAGCGCATCCGGCGATTGTACTCACTAACCAATCGAGAATCATCAACTCGTTTTTGTTCGCCAACCATCAAGCCAGCCATCTCAAGTAAGTGAGACAAGCTAAAATCAGGCTTTCTAAATTGTGGCGGTTCTTCAGCGCTATTGACTATACGCTGGGACACACGCTCAATCCCTACTTCATGAATAAAGTGGCGGATTTGTTCGTCATAGATTTGGGAACGCAAAGCGCTGAAGAAATCGACCGACTGATTTGGGTAAGTATCCACAAGTTGTTCAACTTCCCGTTGCGAAAGACCGTCTTCACTAAATATTCCGCCAACAATGCCGACTTTATCACTGCGATCCGGTTCCCAGTAAAACTTCTCCATCCTGCCATCACGAATGAGTGGGGCGTAGAGGGTAGAGAAATCATTGCCTGTCACAATGATGGGTACGCGATGTAAAGGTGTGGCGTCGTAACTACCCGGTAGTTGCACATCAGTTGGATTATCAGCAATATTCATTAGTGTGGCATTCACCAACTGAGTATTTACCGTATATTGAGTGCCTTCATCAAAACGCCCAGCACCCGCATCCAAATCGTTAATCATCAGCACGCACATTTTACCGCGCACGCGAATGAGTTCTGCTGTTTCTCGATAGCGCAGACGAATGAGACGTGCTGGATCGCCAGCATCTGGGCTTTCCATTTCACCACCGGATATGAGAGTCACCTCGACGCCCATTCTCTCGAAGACTAACTCACATTGAAAAGACTTGCCCTCGCCTTTACGACCATGAATACCCAGAATCAAGGGAACTCGGATACCGGGTAGGTTGAGATAGTTTTTGGTCAAGTGGACAGCAACTTTGTCCAAAAAGCGAGGAGAAATGTAATAACTCATGAACGGCTCCGATTGTTTCAATCCCCACTAGGGATCGCTAAGGGAAGAATAAAGTATCAAGGTTTTTAAATGAATAAGTAATTCTACTTAATTTTTAGCCTTCATACTTTACTCTTAATTTTTCAGATAGTTTCCTTAAAACAATATTAATTTTTCTGGCGGCTATTTTTCATCTATCTCAGGAAAAATCAATTTTCTTTACTTATTTCGTCAATCCCGCTTTCTTATGTTCGTAAGTATTGGGTACAATAACGCACCATCTTGATATCGTCTATTGGGGTGCTTTGGGCTAGGCAACACACCCCACATCTTACGTTTGTTTTAAATTGGACTACTTAATTACTTGTGCTGATTAATTATGCATTCGCTAATTCAGTCAATCTGAGAATGGATAATTATAGGGTGTATATACTTGACGAGATTCACTGGGCTTTTGTAGTGCAATCTGCCACCTTGAGCCACGGGTTGTCGGTGAAAGGATACCAAATCGTTTCGACCCGTCCATAATTGTTGAGGAAATACTCAAAACTTGTGTTTGATGTAGGGGATGGAGCACAAAAAAGGTCAGACGCACTTATATCCATGCGACTTATACAACGCAAGTTATAGTTATCGATCGCTTCCAATACCACCTCGACCAAGAGTGCTCGCCCCAAATGGGTAACAAAGGCTTTCGCATCTGCTTCACTGCGGGAAAAAGTACGCAGTGTGTAGCCATCAGTTTTAGAGTCAGGGTCAGTGACTACAGCAGTAAATTCGAGGATACGGTTGCTCATGGAACCGTAGCCTGAAGGAAAATTCTCAGCAGGGGTTGGTATAGCCGTACCATGCCCGCTTCTGGTCAAAGCTTTATGTTCTCAACTTTGGTATCGGTGTGGCAACTGGTATTCCAATGGAGTTTCAGTTTGGGACAAACTGGGCACCATTTTCTGAGGCGGTAGGCAATTTTTTTGGCAGTGTTATCGGGTTTGAAGCGTCTTGGGCGTTCATGCTGGAAGCTGCTTTTTTGGGCATCATGGTGTTTGGCTGGGAAAGAGTTAATCCTACAATTCACTTTTTCTCCACTATTATGGTTGCCATCGGCGCAAACCTCTCAACTTTTTGGACTCTATCAGCAAATTCCTGGATGGCATCTCCCGCAGGAGGGAGAATGGTCAATGGCAAGTTTGTGGTTGACGATTACTTTCAAGCGATGTTTAGTCCATCCATGCCAACGAGTGTTCTTCATATGTTCTTGGGTACATTGGAGACCTGATTGTTTGTCATTGGTGGCATTAGCGCTTGGTACATTCTCAATAATCGCCAACCAGCTTTCTTTTCTAAATCTTTGAAGATTGTTATAGCAGCAGCAATCGCGATCGCTCCACTGCAAATCTATGTTGGGCATTTGAGTGCCGAACAAGTGTATTATTACCAGCCGTCCAAACTAGCAGCAATGGAAGCTCAGTGGGACACACTTCCAGCCGGACAGCCTGCAAATTGGAGCCTTGTGGCAATACCCAACAAGAAGACAGAAAAAAATGATTGGGAAATTGCAGTTCCCAATGCACTAGGCTACATTTTAGAACTCAAGAAAAATCTGTCTGAACCGGTTCGTGGCTTGAAAGAATGGAAACCCGAAGATAGACCCCACTTAGTAGGTTTAATCTACTACTCCTTCCGCATTATGGTTGCCATTGGGTTTTTTATGGCGTTCGTGATGTTGTGGAGCATCTTGCAGTGGATAACTGGAAGATTCTCCTTTTTTTACTTACCTTTGTCGGGTTGGCACTAGTCGTCTTTCCTTATATTATCCCAACTGAGATTACTATCTATGAAGCAGCAGCAGACCCAAGTGCGCTTGTCTTCATGGTTATCTTTATTGGTGCTCTTATCCCCGTAATGTTGTTCTACAACATCTATCAGTATGTTGTTTTCCTCCGTAAGGTCACTGGCGGTCATTACGAAGGATGAAAATTAACACTGTTCTATCATGAGGACATTAATGAGTCAGAATTGACAACTTTCAGTAGATCGAAAAGTTTTCCAAAATCCTTACCAAATTGAATTTTAGTACAAATGCACAAAGCACCTCAAAAATCAGATGAATGGTATGAACTACGCGCTCTTACTTTGTCAAAGAGCGCATTTCTGTAAGAGTGCTTTTACCTGGTTGAGCTTTCCTAAGAAATTGAACTGTGGGAAGGATTGTATCTGGTTGATGAGTGGCGATCGCTAAATACCAATCGCAACACTACTGAGAGTTGGTCTGACAAAATTCTTCCCACAGACAGATTTTATTATAGGTCATATATCCAACATAGTATAAAAAGTTTGTTCGTACCCAATCTTATTAACTGAGCAAAATTGCCATTTATTTCTGCCAACCTACTTGTACGCTTTTGTGTAATTTGACCGTCTATTGCAAGCTAAAGATTCATATATCTCTTACTTACCGGACATGAAAATACAACAAGTTGAGCAAACGAGGAAGACACAGCAAGTTAAACAAAGGGATTGGTTAGTTTTATTGTTCTTCACTGCTCTAGTATTTTTTCTCAGGTTTCCTTCCTTCTTTGAATTTGGTGTCAGCAATAATGGTGATGAAGGTCTTTATTTCTTGATGGCAAGAGACCTGATAAATGGAAAGCCTCCTTATACTGAAACTTGGGACAATAAGCCTATAGGAATATACCTGTTTTATGCTTTAGGTCTCATTTTATTCGGGAATTCAGTTGTTTCAATCGCGATCGTTGCGTGTATTGCAGTCTCTATATCTTGTTGGCTACTATATAAGTTAGGCAGTATTTTTGGTCAAGGTAATGATATCGGACTTTTAGCAGGGATATTTTATGCTGTTTTTTCTGTTGGGACTGATGAACTAGCAGCTAACACAGAGCTATTTTTTATTCCTTTTACTTTATTTTCATTTCATCAACTTTTTCTTCTTAAGAATTCTGAAAGAGCAATTCGTCAAAATTTTTTAAGACTGTTGGCAATTGGTTTATCAATGGGTATTGCTCTGACCATTAAACAGGTCATTATATTTGAATTTATAGGAATACTGATATTAACATTTATAATTTTGCGGTTTTCAGAACCTAATAGCTATAAATATACTTTAAAAAAAATATTTCAAGGTTATATTATTCTACTGCTTGGGTTTATTATTCCCTTTGTCTTAGTTTCAGGATATTTCTGGTTTTCCGGTTACTTTCAAGAATATATCTACGCCAATTTTACTGCAAATTTATTGCGAATCTCTGATGCAAAATTGACGATTGTAAGCCTTGGATCGGGTTTATTAATGCAAATCAAGAGAAACTTGTTCTTGGGATTGGGGCTATTCTTAACAATATTGTACTATCAGAGAAATCGTTCAAGGGAAACTAAACTTTTACTGTATATGTTTTTATGGGTATTTATGGCATTTTTAGGTGTTGCTTCCCCAAAAAGCTTTTACAGCCATTACTTTTTGCAACTTTTACCTCCTTTATGTTTATTGACTGCTTATTTAATTAAAAATACGGTATTAACGGCCAATGTAATAAATAAGATTAATAAATTTATAATTCTGTCATTAATTTTAGGATTTCCAATATTTCATAGTTTGTATCCTACAATGAAACTAGGTGGGAAATATATTTACTTCCGCTATGTGAGAGGAGTAGAAAATTGGGGCAACACTCCAGCTTCTATTGCCAAGTACTTAGAACAGCGAGTTAGCTCAAAAGATTATATTTATGTTTTTGATTATTATGCTGTTGTATATTGTTTGGTTCCAGCAAAAGTTCCAACAAAATATGCTTTTCCACTTTTTCTAACTTCGTATCTCTCAAATATCGCTGGTATTAATCCCCTGGAAGAATTAGACAATATTATGGCAAAAAAACCAGTTTATGTCATAAAAACTAAACAGCAAGTACAGGGATGGGATTTATCTATGAAGTTGGATAATTATTTAAAAGACTATTATTTAGAAAAAACTTTTGTAGATATGGAAAGAGAAATTCCAGAAGTTCAAAGTCAAGAAATAGAACTTTACAAATTAAAGCGTTAAATTTTTTGCAAACTACTTAGGGACTTCCAAAAAATAAAATAATCAACAATAAAAATAACGAGCGGTAGAGGTCCCTATTTCATCTGATTTTTTAGGTAGAAAAGATACTTAAATATTGCTATGAACCTATAAAAAATAGTTATGACAAAATTTGCAGTTTACCTACATCCACATACTTGTTACACATCTAAACCAAGTCATACTATTTCTTGGATAGGTTATTCATTCCCATACTACAGCCAAGTCAGACTTGAATTAGCCCAACAATTAACTAATTATCCAATACTACCAATACGAAAAGCTCATTTAACTGATTATCTGCAAGTTCATAGAGATATTTATCTGAAACATCTAGTTTTTAAAGCTTTAAGTCAACCTGATAAAATTGATAATTCATTGCCAAGAAGTGGTGGTGAATGTGAAGGATTAGAATATTGTCTACCTAGTTATTTGTACAGCTTGGGAGGATTACTCGAAGCAATAGATCGCATGAAAAAGGGAGTATTAGAGCGTGCTTACTGTTTTAGTCTACCAGGACATCATGCTCATACAGATTGGGGGCATGGATATTGTTTACTCAATCCTTTAGCAGCAGCAGCTAAATATGCTCAAATACAAGGGTTTCAAAAAATATTAATTGTTGATTGGGATATTCAGTTAAACAATTTTTTAGGTATCTACAACAAAGTTTTTTAAACAGTGATTTCAGGTATTTTAGCCTCAAAAGCGTCCAAATTAAACGTTGATTTAAATCAAACACATATGTTCATTTTTGGTGGTTTAATCTGAACTAATACCGTGATATTGGTTCCACCATGCAAATGTACGCGATAACTACCAATGTTTCGGTAATACGTGAAACTCAGGTTCTGTGCGACAAACAACATCAACATACCGTATTCTTACTCATACTCACTTTTTGCGATCGCTCTTTGTACATCTTCTTTACATTTCTTTAGAGACAGTTTCTAAGGGGAGGGCTAGGGAGGGGTAAAAATTCTGTTATTTAAATTACATAAAAAAACAGAGGTAGAATTCTCTACCTCGTCCATTAGAGGATAAATTAATTGCTTACAGCTTTCTCACAATTATTTCCAACTAACCAGCCTTAGTATCTGCTGCTGTTGGGTTTGTGAACGATAAAGCTGAGAACTTGGCACTCATTGGTCATTAGTCATTGGTCATTAGTCATTAGTCATTAGTTAGGAGTCACTCGTCAAGACTTTTATTATTCACTTACCCCCTGGTCTTTTTATCCCCTTGCCTCTCAATCTCCCTATTTCCCCATCTCCCCATTAGCTGTGGCATTATGCTAATTTTTATTAAGATTTAACAATTGGGGAGAACGTGATGAATCTGGAGCTTTCGCCGTCGGTTAAGTATTGGTTAAATTTTTTCCACCCAATCATGATGTGGGCGCTACTGCTCCTATCTCTTTACGCAGCATATTTGGGACTGCAAGTACAGCGTACCAGAAATGCTGAGGGTGAACAAAAGAAAGAATTAATCAAAGGTAGATACAATGTCAAACACCACCAAATTGGGTCTATACTGCTAGCTTTTATGGTGGCAGGTTCTGTTGGTGGTATGGCTGTTACTTACATCAATAACGGTAAGCTGTTTGTGGGACCGCACCTACTAGCGGGGCTGGGTATGACAATTCTCATTGCCTTGTCTGCTTCCCTATCTCCTTTTATGCAAAAAGGAGCAAATTGGGCGCGTGCAACTCACATTCTCCTAAATTTTGCACTTTTAGGTCTTTTTACTTGGCAAGCTATCACCGGGGTACAGATTGTCCAAAGAATTATCAGTCAAGCTTAGTTATTAGTTATTAGTCATTAGTCAAGAGTCAATTTTTGACTTTTGACTTTTGACTCTTGACTTACCGCTTTTTCTTAGGATTGATGTCAAAGGGAATGCCTAAAGATTTGTGAAAATCTTCCTGAACCTTTCGAGTTAAACGACGGGAAACTTGACGGACAATTTGGTTAAGGAGGCGATCGCCTGTAGATTGAATAATGGATTTAGGTAGTCGCTGAATAAACTTGGGAAAGTAAATGTGGACGGTCAAATGCAATTCCCATTCTACCCGCGTGATTATATTAGAACTATTGGAAGAATCACTGGTAAAGCTTTCGACTAACTGTAGCGAAGACTTATAGTCTACTTCGTAACCGGGAGCTTGATAGTTAGGAATAGGAATAGTGTGGATGCGGTAAACGCCGTTCTCTGGCGGTAATAATTGCAAACCGATTTTTGGTTCTACGTCGTAACCAAAAGCACCAAAACGACCAATGCTTAAAGCATAGGCATCTTTACCCAGAAGTTCTACCTTCATGGGTTCACCACACTGCGAAAACCATGAGGCGTGATTGTCTAGATATTCAGCAACTATTTGAGACGGAGCATGCATTTCCATACAGTCGCTGTAACAACCGTAAAACGTGCTTGGTGTCCCTACGGTTATTTCGTGTGCTGTTTCCGGAACCTCTTCTAAGGTTGACGGTACGGAAAAAACGGCTTCAGTTGTGTCAAACGACTGATATTCCGGGTTTTTTGAAATCATATAACCATTCTTTATAAGCGGAAAAAGTTGCCTAAATTTATACTTCCCAAATTGGGTGAACTGTTTCGCACTAAATCACCATTTTTACCTAAATCATAAAAATCTGCCATGAAGAATCTCTAAAATAGAGAACAGAATTAATTTAACTAAGAATCTCCGCGCATTTACGATGGAGAGTGTCAAGAAGTACTAGTTTCTCAAATTACCATGAAAGCATTTGTAGCAGGGGCAACAGGTGAAACAGGTCGCCGGATAGTGCAAGAGTTGATAGCGCGGAATATTCCCGTGCGTGCTTTAGTCAGGGATATTGAGATAGCAAGGAGTATTTTGCCGACGGATGCTGAGTTGGTGCAAGGTGATGTGTCAAACCCAGAAAGCTTGTCTACCGCTTTAGGAGATAGCACTGTGCTTTTATGCGCCACTGGTGCCCGACCAAGCTTCGATCCCACCGGACCTTACAAAGTGGATTATGAAGGAACTAAAAATTTGGTAGAAGCAGCAAAAGCAAAGGGAATTGAACATTTTGTTTTCGTTTCTTCGCTGTGTACTTCACAGTTTTTCCACCCACTGAACTTGTTCTGGCTCATTCTGGTTTGGAAAAAGCAAGCTGAGGAGTACCTCCAGAAAAGCGGGTTGACCTATACGATTGTCCGACCGGGCGGTTTGAAGAATGAAGATAACTCTGACAAAATTGTCATGCAAAGCGCTGATACCTTGTTTGAAGGTAGCATCCCCCGGCAGAAGGTCGCCCAAGTTTGTGTTGAAGCCCTTTTTGAGCCAGCAGCAAAAAATAAAATTGTGGAAATTGTTGCCAAGGAAGAGGCGATCGCAAAAAGTTTTGATGAATTATTTGCTAACGTTGCCTAATTTTGGTAAAAACGTGCTAGAACACTTTTCTACAAGTTGACAGAACTTTGTGCTGAAAGACTGCGTCGGATATTGTTGTTATATTTTGAATGACAATAGCAGGCAATTTGAAGGAGTGGGACTCTGAAAAGCTTAGAACAACGGAAAGGTGGCGTTGAACAACTCATAGGACCAATAGCTGCTCTTCTTGGCTTTATATGTTTGATACAGTGGTATGTCTTTGGGGACTTGCGATCGCGACCCGATCCGATATTTAACCAAAGACAGCCTCCACTCGTTATGCGAGGGGGCGATCCTTACCTTCGTGCCCTCATGCGAACCATCTCAGCCAGTGAAGCCAGTGGCAACCGCCCCTATTCCCTTTTGTACGGTGGACAGCATGTCAATAACCTAAGTCGCCATCCTGAGATATGCGTCACAATTGTAAGTGGTCCAAACAAAGGAAACTGTTCTACAGCTGCAGGTCGATATCAGGTTATTAATACAACTTGGTATAGAATTGCATCTCGCTATCACCCAAACCCTACGCGGTTTATGTTTTGGTCTTCTTATAGTTTTGAAGCAGAGTATCAGGATATCGTAGTTCACCGTTGGCTGAGCGATTCTCGGGTATGGGGTGTTGACATATCTCAACAACTGCGTCAAGGAAATGTCAAAGACGTTTTGCGTCGTCTATCTCCTACTTGGACGAGTTTGGGATATGGTATTGAAACTAATTCTGTCAGCCGATATTTACCTCAGATTTATCAGAAAATGTTGCAAGAGGAATTAAAAGGTGCTGGTTAGCAGGGTTTCTGTCGATTAATAGTTATATTTTGTTGAGAAATATTTGGATTTACCCCCCTTAATCCCCCCTTATAAAGGATTTACCCCCCTTAATCCCCCCTTATAAAGGATTTACCCCCCTTAATCCCCCCTTATAAAGGGGGGAAATAAGAAGTCGAATTCCCTCCCCTTTATAAGGGGAGGGCTAGGGAGGGGTAATGATGCTAAAACCTTTTAAAACGACCAATTGTTTTCTTTGACTCGTGCAACAGCTTTTTCCGATACTGTCTGGCAAGTTCGTCATTGGGATTAAGCAAGAGAGCTTTCTCAAAAGAGGCAATGGCTTCTTCTTGACGGTTTAAAAAATTTAAAGTCACTCCTCGCTCCCTCCAAGCATTCGCGTTGCTAGAATCGATTTCGATAACTCGCTCAAAATGCGTGAGTGCTTCATCATATCTCTCTAATTTAAGTAAATTTTTTCCTTGCTCGTAAAAGGTTTTAACGTCAATAGAGTGAGATGCAAAACAAACTTCTGACTGTAACCCAATAGAACAACGAATTTCTGGACTAACCACACCAATAATACTTGCCAAAACTGTAATAGCCAAGCCAGCTACAGCAATGCGATCGGATAGAGTCCAACTAAGTTGTTGAGAATTTTGATTTCTAGTCATAGAATTTAATTAAAAAATTAATGGACAAATCGCTGGTCAAAACCAGACTATTTCATATTAGGAATTGCCAAATCGAGATAAAATTGCCTACAAATAGAAATAAATAGAAGTCAAAATTGGATGTATCTAGAGAGCAAAGACTGAAACACTATGTGAGTCCGGCGTATAAAGTTTTGTAACAAGCAATAGCCCATTAATCCCATAAAATTTTGGAACTCAGAAGCACTCAGATGAGCGATCGCCCTGAGAAAACGTAGGGTGGGCACTGCCCACCGTTAGCTCATCTCACAGAATTTTGGAACTCAGAAGCACTCAGATGAGCGATCGCCCCCAGAAAACGTAGGGTGGGCACTGCCCACCGTTAGCTCATCCCACAGAATTTTGGAACTCAGAAGCACTCAGATGAGCCATCGCCCTGAAAATTTGCTAAATCGAGATAAGATTGCCTACAAATAGAAATAAATAGAAGTAACAATCGGATACAACCAGTAAAGCGTGAATTCTTCAGCCAGTAACGAACCACAGCACCAATTTTTAGAAGCAATGGCAACACAGTACGGCTTCTTTGGTGATAAGGGGTCTGCGTTTCTCAAGCGCTTTGACCCGGAAAACTTCAGCAAAGACAATAAGCGCCTAGCAACAGATATTTCCTGGAATGGAGATCCTCAAGATAAAGCGCAAAAACTCCAAGATGAGTTGAAGAACATCTGTAAGGATTTAGAAAAGAATGGTTGTTCATTTGCCAAAGCGACACGGGGGAAACAACCTAAAGGTCAAAGTCCTTGGGAACAAGCTTTCCGATGGTTGTGGGACATCAAATTCCCTGAGTGGCAGCAAGAGCAGAATTCGGGAAATCTGACTGGTATTGAATATTACCTCGAAAGGGAAATTCGACCGAAGCCAGATGAAAATATTTTTGATGAAACAGAGATTACATTTCGAGACTTGTACGTGCCCTTGAAGGTCAATTTACTTGATGAAAGCGGTAATCTAATTAAGGAGCAAGACTCTATCGAGCTTGAAGAATGGGTTAAAAATATTCTTGATGACAAGCAGAAAGAGAAAAAAGTTTTGTTTATTCAAGGAGATGCGGGGCGAGGAAAGAGCGTCTTTTGTCGAATGTTTGCAGATTGGTTTCGGAGTAATCTGCACCCAAAATTGACCCCAATTATAATTAAATTAAGGTATATTAAAGTATTGGAAAACAATCTAACTAAAACGTTAGAAAATTATTTAGAAGCTTGTGAATTTGTTCGGGGTAATCCAAGCTGGTTGAGCGATAAAAATACTCGGTTTTTATTTTTCTTAGACGGATTTGATGAACTGTTACTAGAAGGACGTGCTAGTGGTGGAATTAAGGAATTTTTGCAGCAGGTAGAGCAATTCCAACAGAGCAGTCATCATCGTTTTTTGGTCACTGGTCGTCCTTTAGCACTGCAAGGAATTGACCGTTTGATCGCCCAAACCAAAAGTTTGACAAGAGCCGAAATTCAGTTAATGGATTATTCGATTCGACAAACATGGTTAAAAAAATGGGCAGCTAAAGTGGGAGAAGAAGAAGCTAACAACTTTCAGCAGTTTTTAGAATCTTGCCCACCAGATGTTAAAGACAACCTAGCAAGAGAGCCGTTACTTCTCTATCTACTAGCACGAATGCATAAAGAGAAGTATCTCAATGTGCAGATGTTTGCTGAAGCTGAGGGGATTAAAGCAAAAATTCGTATCTACGATAAATCGGTTAGTTGGGTACTTGAAAAGCAGCGCGAAAACGAAAATAAACGTTTAACTGGACTTGATGAACACTATTTGCGACAAGCTTTGGGTGAAGCAGCTTTGTGCGTTGTACAGTCAGGGAATGAATCTGCTCCAGTTACAATGCTACAATCACGACTTGAGGACAATAACAATCCAATTGCTGAATTGATTCAGAAGGCAAGACGTGCAACCTCTATTGAAGATGAGGAGAGGTTTTTTAATAATCTATTGACTTCTTTCTATATCAAACCTGCTTCTGGAGATAAAGACGGTTCTATAGAGTTTGCTCATAAGAGTTTTGGCGAGTTTTTATTTGCAGAGCGGTTAAAAGAAAGTATTCTGGATTGGACTGATATTAGGAAAACTAGGCATCAGCGTGAAGAATATTTGATTTCAAAAAATGAAATGAATAAGCAGATTTACGATCTGCTAGGTTACGGTAATTTAACGCCTGAGATTGTGGACTATCTGATGGCATTATTGACTGAAGATAAAATATTTCAGCCAATAAAGTTGTTTGAACGGTTGGAGGAATTTTACTTTTCTTGGTGTGAAGGAGAATTTATTGATGCAGCGCCCAGCGAAAACTTGCCTCAGTTAAAGATGCAAATGCTAAAGACTCAATTACCAGACCGAGAACCTCAACTGGGGCTGCGACAAGTAGATATGTACGTGGGTCTAAATGTGTTGATTTTACTTCTAAAGTTGCATTGCTATGCAAAAGATGAAGAGAATTTGAGAGAGAGAATTCTTTTCCATCCCTGCGGAAAAGAAGATTCTTTTGATAAAGAACGACTACTTCTTGTGATTGGCTATAGTTACTGTATTAGTACCACTGCTTTCATTGAGATAACACGCTTTTTCCTCAATCGTGCCAACCTGAGCGATGCCAACCTGAGCGATACCGACCTAAGCGATGCCAACCTGAGCGGTGCAAAAATTGGTAAGAATCCACAAATTGATAAAAAATGGCATTTAGTTTGGAGAATTGTTAATCATAGAGCTAGCGATGCCGACCTGAGATACGCCGACCTGAGCGGTGTCAACCTGAGCTATGTTGACCTGAGTGATGCCGACCTGAGTGATGCCGACCTAAGCTATGCTGACCTAAGGGATGCCGACCTGAGTTATGCCAACCTAAGCAGTGCCAGTCTGATTAATGCCGACTTGATTAATGCCGATCTAAGGCGTGCTGACCTAAGCGGTGCCTACCTGATTAATGCCGACTTGAGCAATTCCAACTTGAGCAATGCCAACCTGAGGGGTGCCAATCTGAGTGGTGCTATTGTTAAGAATGCCTTGTTTGGAAGGGTTGAAGGTCTTACAGAGGATATGAAGTATAACTTAGAGCAACGAGGTGCAATTTTTGACGATCGCCCTCCAGTTCACACTTCACACTAAGAGCCACATCCAAAAGATTTACACTCCAGGCAGTTGAGTTTGTTTCAAACGGAAATGTTAAGCGAAGTCCTCACCTAAAAAACTCCGATTCTGCTCGAAGATTATCTAATTAAATAACCGCCAAGACGCCAAGGACACCAAGAAAAAGAAAAAATAAGATTACTAATCTTACACCGGAAAGGGAGTATCTATGTTGGGCGGTGGGTAAGCAAATTAGTATAAAGAAACATATTGTCGTTGTTGCATCTATTGAAGAATCGCTATATTTCTTCTTGCTCTTCGTCATTAATCAAGAATTGTTTGATACTTTTAACAAAAGGCAAAGTATTTTCAAAATGTATATTATGTCCTGCGTTGTTAATGACTTCTAATTGACATAATTTACAAACCTTAGCCATTTCCTTATTGATATTTATAAATTTTTCATCATACTCCCCAGCTAGTAAAAGTAAAGGATTTGTATTTTCTTTTAGTTTTTCCCACAATGATGGTTGGCATCCCGTTCCCATCAAACGCAGTGATTTCACTAATTCAATTGGATTATTTTGTAAGCGGCTTTCTATCAAAAGTCGAAATTGAGGATGATTTTTAATTGAGCCGAAGATTGCTTGCTTGTACCAGTTGGATAAGAAGGTTTCAAAATCATCTCTAGCAACACTTCTTTCTAGTTTTCTGGCAATTTGCTCGTCACGTTTCACTCTTTCTACTTGTTCTGCTTCTGTTGCTAAACCCGGAGAAGCGGATTCTAAAACGACTTTTGGAAAATAATGTGGAAAATGTAAGGTGAGATATAAAGCTAGTCTTCCACCCATTGAATAACCAACCAAAAAGCATTGGGAAATTTTTAGCTCATCTAGTAAATGAATTATAGCCTGAGCAGTGTTTGCCATTGTATAGCACTCAGGGCTACCCAGAACTTGCGTTTTTCCATGTCCGGGAAGGTCAATTATTAGACAAGAAAATTCATTGGATAGTAATGCGATCGCTTCATCGAATTCATGACTATTGCCCATGAATCCATGCAAAAAAAGAATCAGTGGTTTGTTTGATGAATTAGTGAAGGAGTAGTGAAATTGATAATTTTCAAGATTCATAAGTGGAGGATTTATCTCGTCTGTTGGGTGGGTATTGCTCACAAATTTGAATATTGGAGCAATTTCGATGAAATGTTGGGTTTCGTGCCTCAAGCCAACCTACGTTATTGCTCCTCTTTATTAATGAAACAAAACAATTCGATGAAATGTTGGGTTTCGTTCCTCAACCCAACCTACGAAATAATAAGGCGGTGGGCAGTGCCCACCCTACTTTGTTTTCTCTTCGTGCTCTTCGCGTCTATGTCCTTACGGACACGCTTCGCGAACGCGGTTTGACAAAAAATAGGAGGGCGATCGCGAAGCGGGCAGACGTTGGAGGCATACAACCGTTCGCCCCTACGAGTCCATTGCAATCGCTTGTACTAATTGATTTGCCTGTTCCTGTGCCCGTTGCATTGCTTGCTGGAGGGGTTGTTGACCTAGCAAAGCGCTGACAAATTGGTTGTCGAAGTTATTCATAATGGGTGCTGGATATTTTCCTATTTGCCAAGGCATACCGTAGTTTACTCCTGCTAGGAGTGGAGAGCGCAGGCGGTCTTGGTCGTATCCCAATTTTTGAGCAATGGATTTGCGTGAGGGTAGGGCAAAACCGGTTTTTGTCCATTTTGCCATGCCTTCTTTGCCTGTTAGATAGGAAATTAATTCCCATGCTTCGGCTTTGTGCTGCGATCGCTGGTTCATTACGTAAGCGACGGTAAAAACCATTGTACTTTTTTTATTATTGATGCTAGGTATTTCTGCGGTGGCAAACTCTAAGTTGGGAAAGGTTTCTGTCAGGTAGGGAATTGTCCAACTCCCTTCAATCACCATTGCCACTTGACCTTGACCGAACATTTCACTCCCTGAGTTTGTCCCAACGTCGGATTTTTGTGCTGAGGAACGGTCTTTTCGATATTGGTCTACTGCCAGCTGCAATCCTTGTAGGCTGGGCTGACTGGCATATGCTGCATAGCCGTTTTGGTCTACAACTTGCCCGCCAAAAGCTTTCATTTTGTATGCTTGACGTGCTAATTCAGGGATTTCACCGAAGCCATATTGGTCAGTTCTGCTATCGTGGTTACGGTCTACAGTTAGCTTTTGAGAATAGGTACGGAGTTCATCCCAAGTCGTTGGGGGGTTACTCAATCCTGCGGCAGCAAAAGCTTTTTTGTTATAAAACAGTGCAAGTGTTGAATAGTCCTTAGGAAGACCGTATATATGATTTTCATATTTAAAGCTTTTTAGTAGCGTTTCTTCAAAGTCACTTAAGTCAAATTCGGGAGTAACGTATGCATCAAGGGGTTCTAAAACATTCTGGCTCATGAGGAAAGGAGCTTCAAACGCATCTAAGTAGAACACATCGGGGGCTGCTTCGCCAACGAGACGCGTTTTTATGACATCCATGTATTGGTCGTTGATGACTTCATGCTTCACTTTTATGCCGGGATGCTGCACCTCAAATTCACGCAATACTTCTTTCAAAAGTTTTTGCTCTGTGGGGCTGGCTATCCAACCGCCGAGTTTGATGGTTACCTCATGAGGTGTTGTGGAGGCGGTTGGCAGGTGTTGACACCCGATCGCAGTGAGGGCGATCGCAATGAATAGTGCCAAAAATTTTCCCAGATTTGTTCTCATCTGTGTGTTAGATGAAAAATGCTTTTACTTAATATATTGCCGTTATTACCAAGGGCTAATCTTTTCTTTTTTTAAACTTTTGTTGAGAAATGCAAGCTAGAATAACGAAGAATTTCAAATACAAATTAAAGTTTTCAATTTATCCATCCGTGGAAGTAAATATGGAATCGATGCCATTGGAGAAAGCTGCTCCTTTAGCTCCAAAAATACCTCAAATTGCAATGTCAGAACTAGCTACGACCCCAACTTCCAAGCCTGCAGTTTTAAAGAAGGATGCTATTCGTAGTAGCTTAAAAGCCTCTACTGCAGATTGCATTTTTGCAACAGTCTTCTCAATTACCACCACAGGTATTTTGCTGAGCAACTTTCTGGTGGAATTGCATGCCAGCCCAATTGTTTTTGGAATGATATCCGCCATTCCAATGGTGGTGAATCTTATCCAACCTCTGGGTGCTTACCTCTCAGAACGCACAACCAGCCGCTTTCGCTATTCTTTATTAACTCACGGCGTTGCTCGACTGCTTTGGCTGTTTCTCGTCGTTGGCATTGTCGCTTTGAACTTGGGACGGATTAATTCTGACCAATTGGTTGTGTTAACGATGACGATTGTCTTGTTAACCAGTCTTCTAGGAGGACTCGGAAGTGCATCTTGGTTGAGTTGGATAGCCACACTCGTTCCCCGACAGCTGCGGGGACGGTACTTTGGTTTTCGCAACAGCGCTGCGAGTCTGACAAATTTGATTTGTGTTCCTTTAGCAGGTTTATTGGTATCTAAGTGGTCTGGTGGATCGCTCCAAGGTTATGGAATACTTGTATTCTTTGGGATTATTTCAGGAGTTATGAGCACGGGGTGCCAGTCTTTGCAGGCGGATATGAATCCACGGATGCAAAATGTTCCTGCCAGTGCTGCTAATTTAGAAAATGCTACACTGACTCAATCAGAAAATGTTAAGCCTGTATCTGACGAGAACATAGTACAAGGCATTTTAAATAACTCTAATTTCTTAATGTTTCTTTTCTATTTCAGTTCCTGGATGCTGGCTGTTAACTTAAGTGCCCCGTATTTTAACCTTTATATGTTGGGTACGTTGAAATTAGATGTTAGTTTGGTAACACTTTACGGTAGCATTCAGGCTGGGGCAAATCTGGTAATGCTGATTGTGTGGGGCAAGTTATCAGATAAGGTAGGCAATCGCTTAATTTTAATGTCGGTTGGAATTCTAGTTGCGATCGCACCGTTGTTATGGCTTGGGGTTGACGTTAGTTCTTTTGATATCTGGGTGTGGTTACCACTACTGCACGTTTTGTTTGGAGGTACGGCAGCAGCAGTTGACTTGTGTAACAATAATATGCACCTGGGTGTTGCACCAGTCAAGCAACAATCCATTTACTTTGCAATCACAGCCGCCATTGGGGGTGCTAGTGGTGCCTTGGGTACTACTATAGGGGGCTTTATTGCAGAGAGTTCTTTCTTTGGTGGCATTCCAGGGTTGTTTGCGGTATCTGCCTTGTTCAGACTCATAGCACTTGTCCCACTATTTTTTGTGCAGGAACAACGAGGGCTATCTTTGACTCAGATGATGCAAACGTTATGGATATTCCGCAAAAAAACTGTTCCAATCCAATAAATGTTTGTCACTAGCATTTTATGAAACACATTGCACCTGTGTCAATTAACTTATATGTTTTAAATTGTGTAAATATTTACAACTTTCTGCATCAAGTATCACTTCAGTACCTAGTTAAGAACAAATGTTCTAAATGAGTTTGGTTATGAGTTAGTGGTTAGTGGAGATTAATCCTACCAGTAACTACTAACGACTAACTACTAACCCTTACTTAGAAAAGAAGAATCATGTTAGGTGCTGGCAATGCGGAAGTTACTTGTCCTAAAGCTAGATGGCGATCTAGAAAAAGGCGTGCGGGTAACGCTAACCATAGAGGAAGATGAGAACCGCTTGGGGGCAGAAGTTACTGGCGATTTGCCGCCAAACTCAAATCTAGCGAAAGCAATTGACGACTGGAGGTTAAACTACCTCAGTGCGGGTAAGTCTTCCCGAATTGAAGCCACTAAAACAGCAAGGCAATGGCGTTACAACTGCAATAAATCGGCAAGTGAGTTGCGGCAAAAACTCAACCAATGGCTTTTGTCAGAGTCCTTTCGTCCCATCCGGGACAAGTGCTTGCAACAACTGATGCCCCCTGATGAAGTACGAGTGCTCATTCGTACTTCCAATCATGTATTATTAAAACTTCCCTGGCATCTATGGGATTTGGTTGATGCTAACTCTTTTGCCGAGGTTGCTCTCAGCGCACCGGATGCGGAATCTCGGACAACCGTGAGAACACCTACATTGCCAGGTAAAGTTAAAATCTTAGCTATTTTAGGCAACAGTCTTGGTATCGATCTTCAACAAGACCGACAAGTCCTGGAAAATTTACCTAATGCTGAAACAACCTTCCTTGTAGAACCAAAGTGCCAGGAAATCAACGACTACCTCTGGGAAAAACCGTGGGATATTCTGTTTTTTGCCGGTCATAGCGGGACAGAAGGAGAAAGGGGTCGTATTTGTATTAATCAAACAGAAAGTTTAACTATTGAAGAACTGAGATACGCCCTGAGAAATGCTGTTGACAACGGCTTGCAACTGGCAATATTTAACTCCTGCGATGGTATGGAATTGGCATTTGAACTACAACAATTGCAAATTCCCCAAATTATTGTGATGCGGGAACCAGTGCCAGATGTTGTAGCTCAAGCTTTTGTGACATATTTTCTTCCAGCTTTCGCTAGTGGTAAATCTTTATACTTGGCAGAACGGGAAGCACGCTTGAGACTGCACGGACTGGAATATCAATTTCCCTGTGCAAGCTGGTTACCAGTGATTTTTCAAAATCCTGCCATCATGTCTTCTACCTGGCAAGATTTGGGACGGCGTCCCACCAGGGAGTGTCCCTATCGTGGTTTGTTTGCTTTTCGAGAGGAAGATGCGCCGTTTTTCTTCGGCAGAGAAGCTTTCTCGGAAATTTTGGTAGAAGCGGTGCATACAAAACCCCTAGTGGCGGCGATTGGTCCTTCTGGCAGTGGAAAGTCCTCTGTTGTGTTCGCCGGTTTGATTCCCCGTTTGCGAGAAGAAGGGAATTGGCTTGTTATTTCCTTTAGACCGGGGTCAAAACCCTTTCACTCCCTAGCTGCTGCACTCATTTCCCAACAAGAACCCCAAATGAGTCCATCTGACCAGTTGGAGGAAATTACTCAGCTAGCCAACTATCTGCGCTGTGAAGACAATGGTTTGCGTTTTGTCTTACAAAGCGTCATAAAAAAAAATATTGGAAAACGCCTGTTGCTTGTAGCAGACCAGTTTGAAGAACTGTACACTTTATGTCAAGACACCCAAAAACGCCAAGTTTTCTTAGATAGATTGCTCGAAGCCACCAACTTGGTCAATTTTACCTTTCTGCTCACACTGCGGGCTGACTTTTTAGCACAGTCTCTTTCTTACCGCCCTTTTGCTGATGCGTTGCAATATCGGGATTTAAAACTGGGTCCGATGAATCGTGAAGAACTGCAAGCAGCGGTGGAAAAACCAGCAGGGCTATTTGGGGTGACACTGGAGTCTGGTTTAACTGAACGTATTATCGAAGCAGTCACTGCCTCTGCAGGAGATTTGCCACTCTTAGAGTTTGCCCTGCAGGAACTTTGGGCAAAACAGCAGGATGCTCAACTTCTTCACGCTGCGTACAATAGTATTGGTGGTGTAAAAACGGCAGTGGCTGGTTACGCAGAACTTGCGTATGCTAGGTTGAATGAGTCGGAAAAAGAACAAGCACGACAAATTTTCCTTCAGTTAGTGCGTCTTGGGGAAGGAACTGAGGATACGCGGCGTTTGGCTACCCGTGCGGAGATAGGGGAAAATAACTGGAATTTGGTGACGCGTCTTGCCTCAGATCGTTTGGTTGTGACGGGGCGTGATGAGGCAACGGGGAAGGAAACTGTAGAAATTGTTCATGAGGCTTTGATTCGGGAATGGGACCGCCTGCGTCAGTGGATTGAGCTGGACCGGGATTTCCGGACTTGGCAGCAGGGATTGCGTTCGGCGATCCAACAGTGGCATATGAATGGCTGGGATGATGGGGGTTTATTGCGGGGAAAGCCTTTGGCTGATGCTGAAGAATGGTTGCAAAAGCGTCCAAATGAGTTGACTTTGGAAAGGTCATTTATAGAAGCGAGTTTGGCGTTAAGGCACAGAGAACGCACGCAACGCGATCGCCTGCGTAGGGGCATGACTTTAGGGCTAGCTGGCAGTTTGGTGGTTGCTCTTCTTTTTGCTGGTGCTGCAGGATTTGCCTGGTGGCAGACAAATATCAGCGAAACCAACGCTAAAATCAAAGCAGCTAGCGCTAGTTCCAGAGCTATTTTTGCTTCCAATTTGCAATTGGAGGGATTGACTGCTTCTTTAGAAGCCGCAAAACAACTGCGGGTCCTGGAACAATCCGGCAATGCGGAACCTGATACCAAGATAGAGGTGGTGACAGCATTGCAACAAATCCTGTACGGAACGAGAGAACTCAACCACCACACCAAACACAGTGCAGCTGTTTGGGGCGTTGCCTTCAGCCCTGATGGTCAAATGCTGGCTTCTGCAAGTGCTGACAAAACTGTCAATATTTGGTGGCGCGATGGCACTTTGATAACCACTCTACCGGAACATAAAGCTGATGTTTACAGTGTCAGTTTTAGCCCAGACGGGCAAATTATTGCCTCCGCTAGTTTGGACAAAACTGTTAAACTTTGGCGAGTCGGTGATGGCAGTTTGATAGCCACTCTTAACGGGCATACTGCTGGCGTTAGAAGCGTTACTTTCAGCCCCGATAGTCAAACAATTGTTTCTGCTAGCTTTGACAAAACTATTAAACTTTGGAAAGTCAGCAATGGGAGTTTAATAAATACCCTCACTGGGCATCAAGATCGGGTTATGAGTGTCAGTTTTAGCCGGGATGGGCAAATTATTGCTTCTGCTAGTTCGGACAAAACTGTCAAACTTTGGAACGCAAAGGATGCTGGGAGTGGGTTGGAAACTCGTCCCTACAAAACCCTCACCGGGCACAACGCTGAGGTTCGGTCAGTTGCTTTTAGCCCGGATGGACAAACCATTGCTTCTGTTGGCGATGATAAAACTTTAAAACTTTGGCAATTGGATGGTACCTTATCTAATACCATTTTTACGGGATGTCTGGACAGGGTCACGAGTGTTGGCTTTAGTCCTGAAGGTCAGACTATTGCTTCTACCTGTTGGGATGGGAGTGTAAAACTTTGGCGGCGTGATGGTAGCTTGATAACAACTTTGAATGGGCACAGCGCTGGAGTCACTGGTATCAGTTTTAACAGCTATGGGCTCATCGCTACTGCAAGTGCTGATGGCATAGTTCAACTTTGGAGACCTCGTGGAAATTCTATCAACACTTTTAGGGGTCACAGTCAAGCAGTTCGGTTGATAGCGTTTAGCCCTGACGGTCAAACGATTGCTTCTGCCAGCAAAGACAAAACTATCAAACTTTGGAACACTAGCAATGGCAACTTGGTCAACACTCTTACAGGGCATGGGGATGAGGTTTGGGGAGTTGCATTCAGCCCCGATGGCAAGATAATTGCTTCTGCAAGTTCGGACAAAACTATCAAACTTTGGAAAACGAGTGATGGGAGCTTAATCTCTACTCTTACGGGACATAGCGATGAGGTTCTCTTCGTTACTTTTAGTCCTGATGGCAAGACGATGGCTTCTGCTAGTGCTGACAAAAATATTAATCTTTGGCGACGCAATCAAAGGGGTGAATTTGAGACTCAGCCCTACAAAACCGTTATTGGGCATACCAAAGCAGTACGAGCAGTTGCTTTTAGCCCGGATGGGCGAACCATCGCTTCTGCAAGTTGGGACAGAACCGTGAAGCTTTGGACACGGGATGGCAGTCTCATTACCACCCTCACAGGGCATGGGGCTAAGGTATATTCTGTTACTTTTAGCCCTGATGGACAAACAATTGCAACTGCTAGCGATGACAACACTATCAAACTTTGGAAATCTCTTGATGGCAGTTTAATAACTACCCTTACCGGGCATAGTGCTGCGGTTTATAGCGTGAGTTTTAGTCCGGATGGGCGAACTATCGCTTCTGTCGGTGTTGATAAAACCGTAAAAATATGGAGACGGGATGGGATTTTAATTACTGCTCTCACCGGGCATATGGCTTCAGTCACTAGTGTGAGTTTCAGCCCTGACGGGCAGACGATTGCTTCTGCCAGTGATGATAAAACTCTCATTTTATGGAATTTGAATCTTGATGATTTGTTAAAACGCGGTTGCAGTTGGGTGCGAAGTTATCTCAGCAATCCGAACAATGGTATGAGTCAGGACGATCGCAGGCGACGGATTTGTGATGATGTTTATTAGTAGAGACGCATTAAGCGCATCTCTACTAGTTTAGTATTATTCGGCAACAGTAGAACTCAAAGGTCTTGTCTCCCACACGACTACACTATTGTGTGTTTGAGTTGTTGTCAGTGTAGGTGGCTGGTGCAGGGCAATCAACTGTGCTAGCGTTGTCTTTAACTGAGTACGGGGTACGATCTCATCTACAAAACCGTGCTTGAGTAAATCTTCCGCTGTTTGAAACTCTTCTGGCAGTTTTTCTCGCAGGGTTTGCTCGATCACTCGCCGACCAGCAAAACCCATCGTTGCTTTGGGTTCTGCCAAAATGATGTCTCCCAACATGGCAAAACTAGCGGTGACGCCACCAGTGGTAGGATTGGTCAACACGGGTATGTACAACAGCCGTTCGTCGCGATGAAGTTGCAGGGCTCCGGATATTTTTGCCATCTGCATCAGAGAAAGCATCCCTTCTTGCATCCTCGCCCCACCGGAAGTACAAATAATTACCACGGGATATCGCCGCTGTGTGGCTAGCTCTATCAAACGGGTAAGTTTTTCTCCTACGACAGACCCCATGCTTCCACCCATAAATCGGAAGTCCATGACGCCAAGGGCAATGGGCAAACCGTTGATTTGACCCAAACCAGTTTTAACAGCATCTACTAAATTCAGTTTTTCCTGCGTCTCTCGTAAACGATCGCTGTAGGATTTGCGATCGCGAAATTGTAGGGGGTCTGTGGGGCGCAAACGCTCGTCTATCGGTCCCCAAGTGTTTGGGTCTATTAACTGACGAATGCGTTCATCGCAGTCAACTCGATTGTGATATCCGCACTCAATGCATACCATTTGGTTAGCCTTGAGGTCTTTGGTATAGGACAAGACACCACAACTAGGGCACTTGTGCCATAACCCATCAGCAATCTCGCGTTCTTGACGTTCCAGGTGAGTGGACCCTGATTTCCGTCGATTTGCAAACCAATCTAAAAGAGACTTTAAACCGCGTGATTCTTCGTTGTTTGCCATTTGTATCTTATTAGAGGGTAGTATGTCGAAAATAGGTCAAATAGCTTTTGTTGTCCTGACTCATTTGTCAAGAGCCCTTTGTAAATAAATTTGACAAATGACTCTTGACAAATGACTCATGACTATTTGTTCAAATTTGTCTTGTAAGCAAATCAGACCTTTTAAGTGCATCTTTGGTTGCCAGCTTAACGAAAATACGTAATCCAATTCAAGTCTCTTGCTCTTCTTCAAGGGGACTTAACAGCAACAAGGCAGCCCACTTATCTTTCAAACGTACTTGCAAAGCCGCTGGAGTACCAGCCCCTAAATAAGACTTCACCCCCAAATCAATAATTCTTGTTGGTATGTGATGAGCTGCAAGCATTTGTTGCATGAGTTCTGCTTGCCAACGGGCACTTGTCGTTAAGAGGGTAATCCAAGTCACAATACAATCTTATCAGAAGCTTAAAGGTACATGGGGTGATGAAAGTAACAGTTGTAGTGTAACGGGAGTGTAACGAGATGTTGCTTAGCTTTGCCTTAACTCGTGGGTAAAAACAATCGCAAGTAGCTAGACAAAATTATTTCACCACCAAATGTGGTGATGAATGCTCCTAATGCTAGATAGGGACCAAAAGCAAAAGGTATCTTTTGTCCCAATTTGCGTTGTGACAGCAGCATTTGCCCCCCATCTATTAATACTCCCACAACACAGGCAAGAAAACTCGCTACAAGCAGATACTTCCAACCCAACCAAGCACCCATCATGGCTGCTAATTTGGCGTCACCCCCACCCATTGCTGTTTTCTGAAAGATAATTGAACCAATGATGGCGATCGCATCAAACAGCCATAAACCCAGCGCTGCTCCTATAACTGCCATCATAAAATGGTTTGCGGATTCCACCCAGCTGGTCTTGGGTAAATAACCGATAATCATTTGAAAAACGATCCCCAACACTAGCCCTGACTTTGTGAGTGGATTGGGTAAGGTCATCGTGTCCAAATCTATAAGCGATAGCGCTAACAACCAGCTGCAAAATACCCAGTAACCTATTGTTAGGAATGAAAATTGAAATACCCAAAAAACCAGTAAAAAAATAATACCCGTTACCGCTTCTACCAGAGGATAACGGAGAGAAATTTTATTTTTACAATAACGGCACCGTCCCTTTAACCACAGCCACCCTAGCACTGGTACATTATCGTAGGGCTTGAGCTGGTTCAAGCAGTGGGGACAACGAGACGGCGGCCAAAGTACTGACAGATGGTGCGGGGCACGCGGATAGGGGAACGCGGGGATAGGGAGAACTTGAGGTCCCCAGGGAGTGGGAAGCAGAGAAGGCTGTTGGGTGCGGGGATTCCCCGAGTTGAGGGGGCTGTGCATCTGCGGTTGAGATATATTCTCTCTCCGGGTCTGTGTATCTCCCCATCTCCCCATTGCCCGCCTTTGTAAGGACTGAATCACCTCAGCTTTTCGCTCGGGTCTGACGTCTGCAAATATTGGCTTGATACCTACTTGTTGGGCGATCGTTATTGCTGAATAACGGCTGTCTCCAGTTAGCATGACGACTTGTATACCCATTCTTTGCAGTGTCTTGACAACCGTTTGTGCAGAAGGTTTAAGCGCATCTGAAATTCCCATCAATCCCTGAAGAACTCCATCTAAAGCAATCCACACAAGGGTTTTACCAGTTGTTTCTAAAATCGTTTTTTGTTTGTGTAGGGGATAGGTATTAATGCCTTGTTCTTCCATCCAGCGTTGTGTTCCAATTTGGACTAGAGAACCTGAGACAATACCTTGAACGCCCATACCTGGAAATGCTTGAAAATTGCCGACCTTGAGAGAGGGGAAATTTTGTAATTCCACTCCTTGGGATTGGGCATAATTGACAATCGCTTCACCTAAAGGATGTTCGGAATTCTGTTCTACAGACGCCGCTAATTGCAGGAGTACAAGCTCATTGCCAGCTTTTGTTCCTTTGACAGTCACATAGTCTGTTACAGTGGGTTTTCCCTCAGTTAGGGTTCCAGTTTTATCCAGTACAACGGTTTGGATTTTATGTGCTAGTTCTAAGCTTTCGGCTCCTTTCATTAAAATACCATGTTCTGCACCTTTAGCCGTTCCTACCATGATTGATATGGGAGTTGCTAAACCTAAAGCACAGGGACAAGCTATAATTAGCACTCCTATTGCAGTTATCAACGCAAGAGTGAGATTGCCTATAACATTAAACCAGATGAGAAAAGTGACGATCGCGATCGCGATGACGGTTGGCACAAACCATTCTGTCACTCGATTTGCCAAGCGCTGGATTGGTGCTTTTGAACCTTGAGCTTGTTGTACTAACTTAACAATTTGGGACAGTAGAGTGTTGCATCCCACTCTTGTTGCCCGAAACATCAAAACACTTGTTTTGTTAATTGTAACTCCAATGACTTCATCTGGCGGCTGTTTTATCACAGGCATACTCTCACCTGTAAGCATGGCTTCGTCTACGCTAGAAGTTCCATCAATGACTTCACCATCCACCGGAATTTTTTCTCCAGGACGCACCAATACTACATCACCAACAGTAACTTCATGACTTGGAATATTGACTTCTAAACCACTGCGGATAACACAAGCATTTTGAGGTTGCAAATCAATCAATTTGCCAATAGCTTCATAAGTTTTATTTTTAGCATAGTTTTCCAGTAATCGACCTAATAAAATTAAGGTAATGATGGCTGTAGATGCTTCATAATACACATCACATGTTAAACCACTAGCTGTAAACAGATCGGGAAAAAGAGTTACAAATAGTGAATAGAAATAAGCTGTGCTCGTGCCTACTGACACTAATGTATCCATCGTTGCTGTATGGCATTTCCAGGCTTTCCAAGCATTACGATAAAAAGAAGCACCACACCAAAATTGTACGGGAGTTGCTAATACTAGTTGTAACCAATGATTTCCCAATACTGGTGGGATGAAATCCGATCGCACTCCAAGCATAGCTGGCATCGAGCCTAAGATAATCTGGATACTGTGGATACTTGCAAATATAAATTTGCGTGTCATTCGACGTGATTTTACAAAATCAATTTCACGGTCTACATCATCTTTAAATGTGTCCATGTAAGATTAACCCCCAAAAATTTTATTCAACAGTTGTCAGCCATCAAGAAATTGACAATTTTTATGTTGAGAGAACCAGGGACGCGTCTTTCTAACTAATAGTAATGTTAGGATGGAGATCCATCATCAAAACTAATTTCTTCATATTTCTGGTAAAACGTGTCTTTATATGCGAGTATGGTGGCTAATGTTGTCTCACTCTCGTACAACCGCTGTACAACTACGTGGCTGAGACTGCGCTTGAGATAAATAGCGAGATTAATATCACCGTTAAGAAATTTTTGAAAAGCTTCAAAACTTAATTCCCATACTTGACAAGGTGTTGTGGTCACTACAGAAGAGGAATGAGGTCTACTCTCAAGAAAAGACTTTTCGCCAAAAATGGAGGGTGCAAATGTACGCCGCAGGGTAACTTCTCTCAATGGGCTAAATTCCGATTCTGGTACGAGTTTACGAACTTGACACGCTCCTTCTAAGAGTACTACAAGTACTGGATCTGTTGTGCCTTCTTGAATTAAGCTTTCCCTAGCTGGAACTTTACGGACTTTGCCAAATGAAAACAGTCTTTGCTGTTGGGTTTGTGGGAGTGAGAAGAATGGTAAATCGTTAAACAGGCTCAAGATATTGTTATCGGTGGTGTTCATTGTTCTTGCAAGCAAAAAGTTCTAATGGATAAACACATCCAAGGTTGGCTGGGCGTTGCTTACCTTTGCCTCGTAATTGTGGGGTGATGGTACTGGCAAAAGGTAGGGCGCGAAACTTTGTTCAAAGTTTTTGTCAACTTCATTGAGTGTCACAAAAACGCGTGTTTGTTGCTAGCGCTGCGATAGCTTCGCTAACGCCTTCAGGCGTATCGCGCTACCGTTGAGTATGAGAAAGTGCTTTTGATTTCCGATAACTAACCGCAACGGTTGGTAAATATTCGGGGAGAAAAGGTGTAAATGGTGGGGCTTCTTCGCCCACAAGGCGGAGTTCCAGAACACCAGGAAGATTGAGATGATACTTGTGATAAACCCCAACCTAACAGACCAATTCTTCAATTTTATCAGCACTTCCAACCCACAGTCTGTCAGGGTTGCCAAATCCCCTAGCAATGAGAGATACATTTACAGGTGCATAGCTTACACATTCCAGTCTCGACTCAAAGAGGAGTTGTTGACGCATTGCACACATGCCGTACATATCACCCCTTGCCCTACTACAAGCACGGGATTCTTAGCTTGGCGAATTTCCTCAAAAAGAGGACGAACCATGTCTGAGGTCACAGGAGTTGGATAGATGAACCGTGATATCTGATTTACCCAGTTTTGCGGACAACTGTTTACCTCGTGTTCAAAGACGTTGCGCGGGAATAAAAGCACAGCTGGTCCGGGACGCCCGGAATATGCTGCTTTGAGAGCCTCTGTTAAATGATACCAAAAATCTTCTGGATTGGTTATCTTTGCTACGTATTTAGCAACTGTACCCCAAAGTTTGATGCTATCTACCGTGCGACCAACACCTGAAGAGTCTTGAAAAGCTCCTTTTCCCTCAAGATTTGATGGTGGCTGTCCAACTAGTGCTAGCACTGGCACTAACTCAGTATAAGACTCAGCAATGCCCGCAAGCAAGTTCATCATACCTTCCCCAGAGGTTGAGCAACATACACCCAACGTATGGTGAACCCGTGCGTGACAGTCTGCCATAAAAGCTGCTCCATCTTCACTCCTAGCCATAATCAATCTGAGTTTTCCAGCTCCCAATCTATAGATGGCATCGTGAAGGGGTTCAATATTTGCGCCACTGAAACCAAAGATATAGCGTACATCCAGGGACATCAGGGCTTTAACTAGTGCATCGTTTAACTTCATAATCAAACTCGGAAATAAAGGATGAAGTATTAAGGATAAAGGATGAAAAAGAAGTACTTATGCTTGCGGCTGTAAGAACTATCGTGTTTGACGCTTTTATAATACCCACGTTAAGCCTATGTGTGGCTGAGTAGTAACATATAAACCGTCAATAGCCCCAGTTGCGGACACCAGGTTCAAGAACACGAGCTTCAAGTCAGCACCGCTAAAATCGTGGCGACTGAGCTTTTGTACCTGCCAGAAATATGAATCTTTACCACGGTTCTGGTCGTAGAAAGCGGATACAAACATGAGAAAACGCAGATATGCTAGCCGATAACTCTTATCGTAAAAGTTCGTAGCCTGTTCCTGTGTCACCTTACCTTCTATGATACTTGTAATACTTGCAGCGGCTAACAATGCGCTGTAAGTGGCAAGATGAACTCCACTTGATAGCAGGGGATCTAAGAAACAAGCAGCATCTCCGGACATAAAGTAGCCGGGACCGCAGAAGAAGTCAGAGGTGTACGAATAGTCTTGCTCGACTTTTACCTCTGAAACTAACTTACCAGGAGCGATCGTATCTGCTATCAAAGGACAGTCTAGGATGGCTTCTGAATAAATATCCTCCAGTTTCTTAGTCCGTCTTTCTTTGTAAATGTCTTTGTGCATTACGACACCGATGCTCATAATATTCTTATCTAAAGGGATTCCCCACAACCAACCTTCTGGAATGGAAGCGATGGTAATCGCTCCTTCTTGAGCTTGGGGTAGTCTTTTAAGATTTTTCCAGTAGCCCCAGATAGCTATATTCTGGAAGGCATTGTGGTTCCGGCGATTTTTTAAATAGCGTGTTGACATGACACCTGCACGACCTGATGCATCAATCAGGTAATCGAAAGCAATCTCTCCAGTCGCTCCGTGAAATTGAGACCAAGTGGCGCTTGTTGGGCGAGTACCATTGAAGGAGACTTGACGAATTTCTGTTCCTTCAAAAACTTTTACTCCCTGGCTCTTTGAATGCTCTAAGAGCAATTGGTCAAATTCAGCCCGACGAACTTGAAAGCTATGAGTGTGGTTTCCAGTCAAGTCGCTAAAATTGAGGCTCCACTTCTTGTTTCCCCACTCTAAATAAGCTCCAGGCTTGCGCTGAAAACCCCAAGCTTCGACTTTTTCGCGCACACCCAGCAAATCAAATATTTCTAAAGCTGATGGCAAGAGAGATTCACCAATGTGATATCGCGGAAAAATATCTCGCTCTAACAGAGTCACATCAAAACCTTCGCGAGCCAAGAGAGTCGCAGCAGTAGATCCAGCTGGACCGCCACCTATGACTAAGATTTGAGTGGACTTTGGTATAATACGCATAACAGAATTCTTGTCCTTGAAAGAGAGTTCTGAGAACAATGAATTAGGTTGGCTTCTCCTTTGAGCAAGGCAGTATCAGCCTTTTATTTGGGCAGAACATCGCTTTCCTTGATAGAGAAGTTTTATTTTGGTGAAACAGTTGTGCAAGGGTGCAAAACCTAAGCTTGCGTGTATTTAAGTGTACGATCTGGGCGGCTCCTGTCTCCGATACCACTCCTAGCTTCAAAAACGGGTTCGTGCAAATTAAATGTGTTTTAATTAAGTGGATTTAGCTAACTACTGACAGATGTCTCCTGCGTTGAGGACAACGACCAAAAGTTTTGGCGATCGCGGGGAGATCTTGCATTAATTCCTCAAATCCTTCTCGTGTCAGGGATCGAAAACCATCTGCAAACGCTTTGATTGGGTTCGGGTTAACTTCAATCATTAGGGCATTTACACCAGCTGCGACAGCCGCCTTTGCCATTGTCGGCACAAACTCTGCTTTGCCAGTACCGTGGCTGGGGTCGATCGCGATTGGCAAGTGAGTTAGCGATCGCAACACTGGAATTGCAGATATATCAAGAATATTGCGCGTGTATTGGCTATCAAAAGTACGGATTCCGCGTTCGCACAAAATAACATTGGGGTTACCTGCAGCCAAAATATACTCGGCTGACATCAACCATTCTTCAATAGTGGCTGACAACCCACGCTTCAAGAGTATTGGCTTTCCTGTTGCACTCACCTTCTTGAGGAGAGAGAAATTCTGCATATTGCGTTCCCCGATTTGCAGCACATCCGCGACAAATGCAACCTTCTCCAGATCGGTTGTATCCATCACTTCTGTAATAATTCCCAGTCCAGTGGCTTCCCGTGCTTTATCCAATAATAATAAAGCGCTATCACTATCACCACCTTGGAAAGTACAGGGCGAAGTATGGGGTTTGTATGCCCCTCCACGGAGAAACTGGGCTCCAGCTGCTTTCACTCTCTGGGCTGTTTCTACAATCATCTCCTCGTTTTCTACAGAACAGAATCCTGCTACAACAACTAGAGGATGGTTTTGACCAAAGAAAACAAGCCCATTTGGTGTAGACACTACCACTTCCGTTGTTTGACTGGAGCGGAATTCTAAAGAAGCTCGTTTGAATGGCTTTTTAACCCGGACAACCTGTTCGATCCAGGGGCTTAAATTTTGAATTTGCCTCGGGTCGATTTCCGCTGTTTCACCTATCAACCCAATCACCACTTTGTGCTGACCTACAGATTTTACTGGCGTTATATTCCAACTTTGGATTTCTTGGATAATACGCTCAATTTCTTCTGATACGCTACCAGATTTCATGACAACAATCATAAATGAACCCTCCTCAATGAAAGTAATTGATTGCGTTAACGATGAAGTAGCTGCCAGTTCTTTTCTAGGCTCCTTCAACTGTTTCTCTTAAAGCTTACTGTAGTTAAAAAGGTATTGCCAACAAACTATCTTTTGAAAAGTAACAATTCTTTCGCTAGTGTTTAATTTGAAAAAGAACGATTTCAAATCATTCTTGATGTCGAGAAACTGCGTTAGCTGTAAAATTGTTCTTCGCTTCTTCCATGAAGAAGATTATATAAATGAGAACATCTGCAAGAGCAAGGGATGCCCTTGATTATATCTATTACAGTTTTCAAACTTAGCTGTTTGCTATTAGATTCCCGAAGGAAAGTCTATTCAATAAAAAATTAAATCGCTATTTTCTTTATTAAAAAATAATATTTAATAATCCGGAAAATTTTCAATTTTTTGTGTGAAAAATTTATTTTGATTTTCTGTTTACATTTACTCAGAAATATAAGTAGGGTGGGCAGTGCCCACCAAGTTGAACAACGTTGGGCAGTGCCTTAGGAATTTCCAAGAAATAGATGACCCACCGAATGTGGGACGGGCGTCCTATGAGGTAGCACTGCCCACCAATTGAACAGGTTGGGCAGTGCCTTAGAGCTTTTTCAAGCATGATTTAGGAGTGCTATATTTTTTGTTTTTTAATTTATGTTTTTGATTTTATGTTCGTTTCACCCCTCCCTCGCTCTCCCCTGATAAAGGGGAGAGAATTGGATTTCTTGTTTCCCCCCTTTATCAGGGGGGAATAAGGGGGGTAAATTCTACTTGTACTTAAGATATGTGTTTGTACCGCTCCTAAATGAAGATTGTAATTGTTCACAAGTTGATTTAAATAAAGAATGTAGTGGCAATTAACAATCTGTAGATAGAGCTAACCATTTTGCTGCTCTTGCTTGTATTGAGCTTTATGCTGAGCCAGCTGCGACCTTCTCCAGGCTTGAGGAGTTGTTCCATGATACTGACGAAACTGACGGAAGAAATGAACTGTGTGATAATACCCTACTTGGGCAGCAATATCCTCCACTCTTTCAGTAGTTTCTAAGAGTAAGGAACGTGCCGCTGCCATCCGGCGTTCTATAATCCAGCCTTGTACAGTTTGTCCAGTTTGGCGTCTCACTAAATTAGTGAGATAAGCCGGAGAATAACCAACTGCCTCAGCTACATCACTTAGAGTAATCTGTTGATTGTAGTTGGTTTCAATGAAGCGGAAAACCTCTCTCAATTCAGGGTCGGACGGCAGAATTGACTGAGGATTTTCCGATTTCACGATGGTAGGGTGGGCAGGTTCTGGAACTGAGTTGGGCGATACAGCATACAACTTTTGGAGAGTGGCTTGTCTCTGCAAGCGAGTCGCGATCGCCTTAAGTAATTCATCTACCGTACAAGGTTTCGTGATATAATCATCAGCTCCCAATTCCATACCTTTGCGAATATCACTTCGGCTGACTTTCATAGTGACAAAAATCAAAGGAATAGTAGCTGTAGCAGGGTTTTGGCGCAGCTTGGTAAGAACGCCGAAACCATCAAGTTTTGGCACCATAATTTCGCTGATGATTAAATCAGGTAGTTCTTGTTGTGCCCGCTGGACACCAATTGTGCCGTTTTCAGCACTCATAGCATGGAAACCTTCAGCTTTTAGGCATGAAAGAAAAAGTTTTCGGGTTTCTGCTTTATTTTCAATCACTAAAATTTTTTTCACCGTCTCCTTTGCCATCCAAATACGGGTTTATGGACAATTCACAGGTGTACAGTGACAAACCACTTGTTGATAGTGACAAGTTACTTTACTATGTAGAGCTTTCCCGATATGAACAATAAAGTCTAAAAGATGAAGGATAAAGGATAAAAAAGTACTCAATCCAGCACAAGCTCCCGAACTTATTCTGGCAGTATGCAGAACATAGAATCTACATTTTAAGCCAACGAAAGGTGTTACAACAGTGAAGTCTTGCCGAACTTCCTGTAAAGAAGCTAAACGCCAAGCACGCGCTAGGCATATGCCATGTTGGCATAATTTGGATCGAGGAAAACCTTCAATCCAATTTCTCCGTGCAACGTGCTGCCGCCTGAATTCGTTCGTAGAGTTTACTTTATACTTCATACCTCTGACTTATCTTTAAACTAACAAAAGTTATGGTCATTTCACAAGGTCGGGGAAACTTAAAAAGACCGCCAGAATTTCGGTTGTCATTTCACCCAAAATGTTTGTTCTGAAGAGATAAGGTCTTGCAGAACTTTTAAGGAAGAGGTAGACCACCTCACCCAGCATTTAAAGCATCTCCCTATGAACCTAGTTATTAGCCTCGTTGGGTGTTTGGATTCAGTACTGTTGCTAGATGCAGGCTTGTACAAACGCAGGGTGTTGCGTCTTGACTCGTGCTTGCTCAAGCTACCTGATTTTGGGGGCTCTGGGGCTAGTGAGCACCTGAAAGGTAAGCTTATTCACATTGTCTCCAAACATAGCCCTGAATAGCACTGAGACTGGTTCCGTTTCGTTAACCCGCAACAGTCAATGCTAGAAGGCATAAGGCTGGCAGCCTAACGAGCGAGTCCCTGACTGGTAGAACACTATCGGTACAGATTTCTCAAAGTTCAGGGCTTGGGTTTTGTATCTGTAGAGGAGGGACTTGGGCGTTACACCCATCAAACCAATCACTACTTCCCCTGGTTTAAATACTTCTGCTACGGTGCGATTTGCCACAGCAGATTTTTGATGGAGTTGCTTAATTCCCCTCGGAAGGATACCAGATTTTATGATGACACACAAGTGAGGTGCTCCAAGAGATAGTGCAGTTAGTAGTTTTGGATTTGAATTATACTCATGTCAGATCATACCACTGGTTACAGCGATAGAGGTAAGTTTACAGACAAAAGTCAGGGGTTTTGGACTTTCAGTGCCAAATATTTAACTAAATCACCTTGTTAGTTTTACACACAAAGCTATGTTTTTGTAAAAATTCTTAACGAATCGCTGAGATAAACAAGTCTTGCCAAGTAGCACTGCCCACCGCCCCATACCACTCGAATATGCAAGATATCAGCCGCCAACCAGGGTTCTGCTATACTTGGTATATTTATATACAATTTATGACGGTGTAATTTTAGGCAGGTAGAGCGAAGCCATTTCAGTACCACTGACCGAAGATTCGCTGCTATGTAATTGGTCGTTTGTCATCAGTCATTGGTAAGAGTTTTAGCAAGACATCAATGTAGAGATGAATATGTTTACTCCCTTCCCGCCAAAAGATTACCTAAACACATAGATGTAGATGTAGGGTGGGCTAAAGCCCACCACAACGCCAAGATGGTGGGCAGTGCCCACCCTACAAAAATCGGTAATTTTAGAGCAGAAAAGGAGTAGTCTCTACATGATTTATGGTGGTGTAGGTGACTCAAATGAGAACCGCTATATAACAAGAAAGCACATCACTCGTGAAATTTGAGAAACCCGGTAACCAAGTGGGCAATTTTCATAAATAGGATTGCTATATTTCACCAGTTTTATCTTTTTATAAAAAACAGTATCTTAAAGTACTTTTAACCAAATCTTGAAAATTTTTAAACACTTAATTTAAACTCAAGTAAAACAAAATTTCCTGTTATTTACAGATTGATTTTATAGATAAAGTTTAAAGAAAATAATCCGGTATTTTTATTTGACAAATGAATAGAATAACTAGAGTACCGATACAGCTTGATGTTTCATTAATGTAGAGATTAGTCAAGCTTAGTCTTTACGAAACAACTGGGTTTTTGAGATGACACTCTTCCCTCCAGAAGATTACCTAAAGACGCAGGTAGGGCTATGCCGCACGTTGGTTACTGGTGGGCAGTGTCCACCCTACAAAAATCGGTAATTATAGAGTGGAAAAGGAGTCATGTACCGATGCTCTAGAAATTATAAAGAGGCGCTTCCTTGCGATCGCAAGAAAGTTTCATTAGTTACTTAATAAGTAAAAAACATGAATATAATTATTCAATACTTTAGCGCATTCGCTATTCACGTGTTTGCGTTAACTGGTGTATCTTATGTTGCAATAGCACAAGAAAATACCACGATCCTGCAGCAGAAACTGTGCTCTTTTGATGCAGTAGAAAAATTATTACCTCCGATAGCAAGTCAACAAACTAGTTCACCACTTTCCTACCTGTCACAGGAAGGCTTTGTACAAGATTCAGATGGTTCTTGGGTTTGTTATATCAGCGATCCAAAAAAAGAATGGCGCTACTATACGCTGTTTAAAGTACAACAAACTGGCGGAAAACTCATAGCAAGTTCTTTTTTAGAAAACGGTAAACTGGTTGACGGTCAAGAAAACCGTAGTTTGGACTTGTTCATAATGCTTCTTGAGAAAAATGTCAGTAGTATAGGTCAGGAAAATCGTCAAAGCATACGCAGATATTTAGAAGCTTTTATTTCCCTAGTTAAACAAGGTAAGGTTCCGCCTTTACCCCGTGGGTATCTCTTCGATCAACCCCATCGCGGCTTTGTTTCATACCATCCCCTGACAGGTAGTAAATTCCAAGGTACCGCTATTACAATTAATATCAATATATCGAAAAATCCTACTAAGTAGGAGCGTTTTTTAGCTATGAGCTTGTTGTATAGCAGTCAAACAATATGACTGTAAACCTTCCCGTACAGTGGTTAGTAGGGTGGGCAATGCCCGCCCAAACTGTCTAGTTTGTATTGAGAACAAGCTGTAAATTTTTTAACAAGTCATCGAGAGAAAAAGGCTTTGGTAAAAAGGTTGCAACACTACCTCCCAAAAATTTCAGCATCTCATGATTTGAAACCAGCCCACTGAACCCAATAATCTTAATTTTAGGGTTAATTTTTCGCAAGATTCGGATAGTTGTTGGACCATCCATAGAAGGCATCATCATATCAATCAATGCAACATGGATTTCTTGGAGATGTTGTGTATATAAGGCTACTGCTTCCATTCCATCACGAGCAACTAAAACTCTGTAAGCATTTCTTTCCAACAAAGTTTTAGTCATCTCGCGAATCGAATCGTCATCATCAACAACAAGAACCAATTCTCCATGCCCTGGCAGTAAATCATTGTTTTCTGCTAATGTATTGTCTGCTTCTATTGCTTGCTTGACTGGTAAACATACCTGGAATGTTGTTCCTTTTCCTACCGTACTCTCCATGCTGACAAAACCACCGTGGCTTTTGACAATTCCCATGACAGTGGAAAGACCAAGCCCCGTGCCTTGACCTACTTTTTTTGTTGTGAAAAATGGGTCAAAAACTCTGGAAACAATTTCTTTGGGAATACCTATTCCTGTATCCGCTACAGCAATCGCAACATAGGGACCGACTTTAGCATCAATATACTTGCTTGCATAGTCGCTATCAATCCAGACATTTTTTGCAGAAATTTGTAAGTTACCACCTACAGGCATTGCGTCACGAGCATTGATACAAAGATTCATCAGCACTTGGTGCAGTTGGGTAGCGTCACCATAAATACTCCATAAGTTTGGTGTTGGAATATCTATGAGGATGTTGATAGCTTTGGGAAATGTCTGTTTGAGAATCTGCTCAACCTCCAAAATCAGATGCCTCACCTGTAAATTTATAAATTTGGCTTCACTACCTTGTGAGAAGCACAAGACCTGTTTGACTAAATCTGCTGCCCGTGTCACATTCTTTTCTAGTACAGAAATCCATTGCTGGCTTTGCTCATCGGCAAATTTTGTTTCTAACAGTTGAATTATCATCATCATTGGAGTAAGAGCATTATTGAGGTCATGAGCAATGCCACTTGCCAGAGTCCCAAGGCTTTCCATTCGCTGTGCTTGAAGAAACTGTGCTTCGAGTTGTTTCTTCTCTGTAATATTGGTGTTGACAGTAAGGATAGATTTGGCTTCCCCAAACAAATTATTTATTAATGTCCACCGGCTAGCAACAATAATTGAGTTGCCAGCTTTTGTGACTTGATGTAGTTCACCCTGCCAAGAGCTAACATGAGTCAAGGTGTTTTGGATACTCTCAAGTTGAGAAAGCATTTCTGGTTTGTATAAAAGTTCGTTAGCATTTTTGCCAATTGCTTCATCGGCAGTCCATCCATAAAGTTGTTCAGCCGCTTTATTCCAAAAACGAATTTTATTGTTTGAGTCTCGAACAAGAATTGCATCTGTCGTAATATCGAGCAAAGCTGCTTGTTCCTGGACTTTCTTCTCTGCTTGCTTGCGATCGCAAATTTCTGTCTCCAAACGTGCATTTTGTTCTGTGAGTTTTTTAGTCAGATTTCTCAAACTCAAATGGATGTTAACTCTTGCTAGGACTTCTTCATGTTCCAGTGGCTTAATGATGTAATCAACTGCCCCAATATTTAAACCTTTGACCTTGTCAGCTGTTTGTGAGAGGGCAGTGAGAAAAATGACAGGAATATTTTGAGTAGCTGGATGACTTTTCAAACGACGGCAGGTTTCAAAACCATCCATATTTGGCATTAAAACATCCAATAATATGAGATCTGGTTCATAAGATTCTGCTATTTTTATTGCAGTTTCTCCATCTTCAGTCATTAAAACTTTGAAGCCAGCATATGATAATAAATCGAATAATATCTTTAGATTTGTTGCATTGTCATCTACAATTAAGAGAGTATTTTCATTGTTATTAATCTTCATTGAAACCTCTGTACAATGTTTAAAAAAATTGATTAATTTGTTTTTCTTTATATTCTTTGAGAGTGACTCACAGGTAAAAAGCTTTGGACTGTACCAGTCAACCTAAGCACTTTACACTCAGCGCCGTAGGTAGAGGAACACCTATGCTTTTTTGTACATCGTCTATGAAAACCACCACTCCTGTTGAACTTGCTATTCAATTAATTTCGGTCAACCATGTCAGTTTTGTATTCACTATGTAATGGAAAGTTAAAATAGTTTACTAAAAATAAATTCAATTGAAGTAAACACTCAGATTTTGCAAACCTTTCTTTAAAAAAGACAATCGATAAATATTGAATAACATTTTTTAATGTATAATATATAACATTTAAACGTATTGAAAAAGTTTTTGTTATTCGAGAAATAGCCTGCAATTTCGTTCCTACAGTCACACCATACATAGGCAAATTACAGCTACTGTACTAATAATAGTATTTTTTTATACTTTTATCTGATTTATGGTAAAAATCAAAAAGGGTTTATCCCTCTCAGAGACCCTTAACTAAAATGTCTTGAGTTAAGTGCAAAGCGAGAGCAAAAAAACCAGTATTTTTACTAGAAAAAAATGAATAACTTAGTATATATTTTTATTTTTCTCTAAATTTGTGCCATAATGGCATTTATAATTAATAGTTAAAGTAGAGAATATACCAAAGTAGTAGGAGTGGATTCATCCGATCGAGTTGCTATATAAATTTAAAACACATTTGGGTCAGCCGCCCATACAGCGGTTGGTTCTAAAATTCTGATTTTATCGCTGTCTATGTACAAAAAGCTCAGAAGCAAAATCTGGAAAAATGCGGACAATGGTTGGTGATTCATATCTTTCATCAATCCTAAAATCCTAAAACAGTGTTTTTTACAATGCGTTAAAGATTGATACTAATTTTCTCATCTCTTAGGAATAAGATGATTTAGGGTTGCTATCGTATGAGGTAATAAAAGTGTATATTGTACCTTTCCTCATATCCTGCACCATCAACTTATTGCAAATAATTGCAAAAATCCAAGCCCAAAAAGCTGATGATATCGTAGTCTTTCTTGAGAAGGTGCAAGATATCAGTTGAGAAACGCTATTGAACATCTAAATTTTTTTTGAAGAATTTTTGGCTGATAAAAAGCAAGCCAAATCTAAATTTATATAAAAATTTGGGTCGCTCGAATGTTTTGTCGTTCTTCTTTAAAAAGAAGAGATCGTCTAACCTAAAGGCGAAAAGCCATAATATCTATCTAGATTATATGTATTTTTGCTAAGATTGCTATTGACAATGTATTTTTTATAACTACAATTTAGAATAGTTGTCATAAATACAACCAACAAGGGGATAATTTATCTGTTGTACAATAATGAATTCCTCTGACTCGAAATGAGTTACTCATCCTTTGAGGAATTGTTAGAGATTTATTATTAACAAACACAGCATTTAGCAAGCTTTTACAATAAAAAACTTTACTGGGGTGGATAAATATGGCTCAAAGCATTTATGCACTGCTCGTTGGTATCGATCGCTACGATCCCACATCAAATCCCCAAATAGCTACATTACAAGGTTGCGTTAACGATATTAAGGCAGCACAAGCATATCTTGAAGAGCGAACCAAAGATGGCGAATGGGAACTGATAAAACCAGCTGACCAATCGTGGATTCTGACGAATGAACAAGCAACTCGTGAAGCAATTATCAAAGGCTTTAAGGAGCATTTGTGTAAAGCTGAAAGTAATGATGTTGTCCTCTTCTACTATGCCGGTCATGGGGGTCAAGAGAAAGCGCCCGAGGAATTTTGGGACTTGGAGCCAGACCGACTTAATGAAAGTTTGATTTGCTACGATAGCCGCTCGGCAAATGGAAAAGACCTTGCAGATAAGGAGTTATCATATCTTATCTCTCTAGTAGCAAAGCAAGACCCTCATGTCTTGATTGTACTTGACTGCTGTCACTCCGGTTCGGGAACGAGAGATTTATCTCCAGACATTAGGGTGCGTCGCGCCCCAGTAGACTCTCGGGAACGGGATTTAAATAGCTATCTGTTTGCTGAAGACCAAGGAGTATTGGATGAATTGTTAACTTCTTCTCGTAGCTCGGGTAAGAAGACAACTGGTGTTGTTTTACCTCCTAAAGGTAAGCATATCATGTTTTCTGCCTGTAGAGACTATGAGTTGGCAAAGGAATACAAAGGAGATGACGGCGAACCTAGAGGGGCTTTCTCCTACTTCTTTTTACAAACGCTCCAGCGAACCAATGGTAAAATTAGTTACAGGGACTTAGCAAGAAATATCAATGCGATCGTCACCGGTAAAGTGAAGGAACAATCGCCGCAAGTTGATGCAACCGATCCCAAGGAATTAAATCGAGCTTTCTTAGGTGGTGCTATTGGCGATCGCGATGTATTCTTTAGTTTGACTCATAGCAAAAATGAAAATAGTTGGGTCATTGATGGTGGTGCTCTACACGGTCTTAAATCTTCTAACCAGGGAGACACGGTACTGGCGGTCTTTCCCTTGGTAACTACAACAGAAGAGTTACGCAACCTAGATGCTGCTCTAGCTGAGGTGAAAGTGAGCAAAGTGCTTCCCCAACGGAGCAAAGTGCAAATCATCCGTGGCCAAGAAAGCTTGGATATCAACCAAAGCTATAAAGCCGTAGCAATTAGCTTACCATTACCACCTTTGAAAGTTTACTTAAAGACTGATGAGAGTGATGCTGCGGGCATAGAGTTGGCGCTCTCAGCATTACAAACATCTGGAGCGGGTAAAAAACCTTCATTGTACGTGCGTCAAGTAGACCAAGCCACAGATGCTGATTACTATATAGTAGCTGATAAAAATCAATATTGGATTCTACAACCTGAAGACCTAAGCCCTGCTATCGCCCCAATCCCAGAAAACCCCAATCAGGAAGGTTACACATCTCAAATTGCCTTCGATCTCGCAGTCCGTTTAGAACATATTGCCCGTTGGAAGAATATTTTAGAACTTTCCACTCCGGCTACGAGTCGCATCAAACAGGAAGATGTAGACATAGAGATTCTCATTGTCTCCGGTCAGCAAGAATCCACATCAAGCTCTGAGTTCCGTTTAGAGTATACCTATGAAAATGATGAGTGGCAAGGACCAGTGATTCAAGTGAGAATCACAAATCGCAGTCGTAGAACTCTCTACGCCAATGTCGTACTCCTTTCTGAAGACTACGCTGTGAATGCCGACTTGTTTGAGTTCAATAGTAGCATCCGGTTGTCACCCGGTGACAGTGGAGGAGTCACGACTGTCGAAAGTGAGGAACTGGCTTTCTACATACCAGAAGCATTTTTGGCACAGGGGATAACAGAGTACAAAGACATCTTTAAGTTAATTGCGAGCACGACAGAATTTAATGCAAGTTTACTCCAGCAAGATGGATTGAACCCTCCTCCACCATCGCGTTCCACAGAAGAATACCCAGGAAGCTTAGATCGTTTGCTTGATGGCGTTACCAGTCGCAATCTTGTAAGAGCGCAAGGCACTTATGATGATTGGATGACAAAAGAAGTGACGGTGACTATCATCCGACCCCAAGATGCCAGAACAATTAAGTCTAACACCAGCACCTTATTACAAGATGGTTTAATTGAGGTACAACCCCATCCCAGTTTGCGTGCTAAGGTGAATTTGACCACAGTACCGCAAGCAAGCCGGGATTTAGGCAACCTAATTTTGCCTGCTATCCTGCGTCAACAACCTCGGATTACCGAATCTTTTGAGTTTACAAGCAGCCGGGGGAGCGATCCGGGATTGAGTGCTTTAGAGTTGAGTGACATAGAAGACTATACTGCTGTCAGCAGAGAAGTTCCTTTGAAGTTAGTGGTTGACAAAGAATTAGGAGAGAATGAATACCTCTTACCATTTGCTTATGACGGTGAGGATAAATTTTTCTTACCCTTAGGAAGAGGAATAAGGACAGACAACGGCAAAACTGAGATTGTTTTGGAACGATTACCCGAACCATCTTCCAGCAGTCGCAGTTTGCAAGGTTCGGTCAAAATTTTCTTTGAAAAAGTTGTCTATCAAAAGCTGGGAAGAGAATACCATTACCCGCTGTTGCGTGCGGTTACAGACTTTGATGTTCAAGATAAGGTGACTTACGAAGCTAACAAAGAGAATATTAAAGCGCTAGTTGCCAAAGCCCAGAACATTATTCTTTTCATTCATGGTATTATTGGGGATACGGAAAGTATTGCTCCTTGTATCAACAAAGCCAAAGTCAAGGTAGATGGTCAAGAGTCAACTTTGAGAGAACACTATGACTTAGCTTTGACTTTTGATTACGAAAATATCCAAACGACTATAGAGGAGAATGCACGGCTTTTAGGACAAAGGCTGCAAGAAGTTGGTTTGGGTCCGAATCATGGCAAAGAGTTGCACATTGTGGCTCATTCTATGGGCGGTTTGGTTTCTCGGTGGTTTATTGAGCGTGAAGGCGGAAATCAAGTCGTACAACACTTAGTGATGTTAGGCACACCAAACGCAGGTTCCCCTTGGCCCGCTGTCCAAGATTGGGTATTTGCAGCTCTTGGTATAGGATTGAATCAACTCTCAGCAATTGTTTGGCCCACAAAAGTTGTTGCTCTGTTACTCAAGCTTCTGGAAAGTAACGATTTCTCTTTGGAGCAAATGCAGCCAGATTCGCCATTTCTCAAAGCCATCGCCACTAATCCAGATCCTCAAGTCCCGTACACAATTGTTGTAGGAAACAGATCGCTCATGTCGGCGATTTCAGACGACACATCCAATCCAATATCTCGATTGATGCAAAAGCTGTTTGGCAAAGCGGTAGATACTGTTGTCGATTTAGCTTTCTTCAAACAACCTAATGATATTGCCGTCACTCTTACTAGTATCACAAGTGTCAGTAGTGACAGAAAACCCCAACCAAAAATCTTGCAACCATATATTGCCTGCGATCACCTTACCTACTTTACTCATCCTGCTGGGTTAGCGGCGCTGTCTGAAGCGCTTGTCTCAAGTAGCAATTCTTAATGGTACTGGAGGAATGCTTTTGGAGGGCGAACAACCGTTCTCTACAAGGGCGAACAACCGTTCGCCCCTACAGCATGGCTATGTTTTTATCAGTAAAATTACCAATTTTTGTAGGGTGGGCACTGCCAGCCCTTTCAACGCGTTCATATGTACTAAGATTTTGACCCAAAATCAATACTCAATTAACCCTTGTGCAATCAGATTACAACGCTGGCAAGAGCCAATTTATACCTATTGAGAACTCGTTTCCTGTACCTAATCCTCTAGCCGTTATGCAGCCTAGAGCATCGGTACAGTAATCTCACACAACACATATAACTATTGGAATTTTAATACATGAGCCGTTCCAATCCTGTAAATGCATTGGAAACTTGCAGAAAGTTTCTTAGCAAAGTCAAGAATTCCTTTAGAGGAAAGTATCACCTCTACACAGGTGAACAACTGCATTGGATTCAAGTAGTCGTCAGACTTGAAAGTTCAATCATTCCAGTCATTCTTCCTTGGGTACTTTTTTGTGGTGCCTACGGTTTTTTAGTGTCATTACTTCACTATTTTGGGTTTCCTGTAACATTTCCGGAGGGTAACCGTGTTCTTACCAATGCCGTCATAAGTTTCAATGTTGGCTTAACTTTATTATTGGTTTTCCGGACAAATACAGCGCACGATCGATTTTGGGAAGGTCGTAAGCTATGGGGAGCTTTAGTGAATACAGTCCGAAACTTATCGCAAGGTATTTACATAGTAGTTAAAGAGCAGTCACCACAGGATAGGGTAGACAAAGAGGCAATCCTTCGGCTAGTAGTTGCTTTTACAATTGCAATGAAGTTACATTTAAGGGCAGAGCCATTGGATAAGCAGTTAGAATCATTAATGAGCGAATCACAGTATCTCAAGCTCAAAGATACCAATCATCCCCCACTACAAATTGCTTTTTGGATTAGGGATTATTTACAGCATCAGTATGACCGTGATTGTCTAAATATCTATCAGTTGGCTAACTTACATAACTTGGTAGATGATCTGGTAGATATTTTGGGTGGCTGTGAGCGGATTTTGAAAACTCCACTGCCTTTAATATATGCCATTAAACTCAGGCAATTGGTATTAATTTATTGCTTGGTATTGCCTTTAGAAATAGCCAGTTATTTAACTTGGTGGACTGGACTAGTAATAGCTTTTGTGAGTTTCACGTTATTGAGTATTGAACAAATTGGATCGGAAATTGAAGAACCTTTCGGGCACGATCCAAATGACCTCCCATTAAATGGAATTTGCAATACAATGCAACGCAATGTTGAAGAATTAATCAGGCTGGCTCCTAGCGAAATTCGTGACTGGCACCTCTTAGGAGTACATAGGAGAAACAGCCCTACAGCAAACATATCTTAATGATACTAGAAAGCCGAGCCAGTGTTCTCAATTGCGGCTAAAAAACCCAGTTTTATTGAGTAAATTCGATAAAACCGGGTTTTTACAGTTACTTAATCTGATTTCCGTGTAACTGGAGTTTAGACTAGTTAGGAGCGCGAAACCCGAAACCATTACAGAGGTGGTTTGAGCTATGAAAGGACATAAAGTTTGGTTAGATGAAGTTGACGGTGGAATTATCAGCAATTATCGAATTTTCAAGGGGAATTCTCATGATACTCAACAATTAATCCCAAGTCTTAACCAAGATATAGAAAATTTTGGTTCACCACCGAAAGTTGTGACTACAGATAGAGGTGTTTACTCACAGACAAATGAAAACTACGCCGGTGTGTTAGGAGGTGAAGACGGCAGATGGCAGATGGCAGCTATGTGTGCAGTATGGTAGGGGCTTCAACCCACTACCCTTCGGGTATCTCCTATCGGAGACGCTTCGCGTTGCCGCAGGCTATGCCCGTAAGGGCTATACGCCAGTCCCGGTGGTCGCGGAAACCCGTCTACTTTCTCTGGACTCACCAATGGCTTGCTACCAAATCAATAGATTATGGTGGGGGACTTAAACGAATGGCACTAAGAAGTGCGACGCGGAGATGGAGAGACGCAAAGACGCGGTGAGGAAAGACTTGATGACTGAAAGATTGTGATATTAAGCTTGCTAAATAAGGAAGTGAGGAGTTCACGTCTTGTAAGAGTTTAATTGTCTGAACCGCGTCTTAAAATCGCACTTTTACTCCTATAGATGAACTTCTCAAGGATGCTATTCGAGTCAGATTAATAGGTGTTAATTGCTTTTATGACTGAATACAAGTCAAAATAGACGTTAATAGTAAGTTCCATCAACATTACAGAATTAATATTATAAATTTAAACAGAAAGAGACAAAAATTAATCTGACATGAAAAATCCCTGTTAATTCATTACAATTGATGAAGAGATTATGATGCAAATTTCATTTTATCTTGGATTAATTTTCTGCTACGAGTCATATAAGGATAATGTTTAGGACGGGAAGAGAGTTAGTAAAGATATGGGTAATGGGTAACTTAATTTATTGAGAGGGGTGACGGAGGCGGGAAGAAGTAGTATGGGGATTATGGTCAATTGACAAAGCATGATATAATTTATTACTTGCAACAGAAACTGGAAATGATTTATGGGCTTCTGCATTCAGCAACGGCATTTCTTGCCAACAGCTTCGGCAGAACCAGTACAGACGATTATTACGAATGTGTTGCAGCAGTTGATGGGAGCAGCAAGGACAACTTTTGACTGGAGTGGTTGTTTTAGTACTACTGGTTACTAATTGCTGGCTACCTCGAGTTTTGATCGAGGGCTGGCTGCGAACCGTTGTTGCCCAAAATAATGCGTTCGACTGCATTGGCAAACCCTTTTTCTTCATTAAATGTCGTTACATACCCGCGCCTGCGTTGCATTAGGGCACTGGTATTGCCCATAGCAATGCTTAAACTAAGAGGCTTCCAAATAAAAAAATCCAATTATTTGTTGTAAAGGCGGGCAACACGAGCTATTACTTGTTTGATCTCTTAGGGATGTCCGCCTCACATTCCGGGATAATTTATGTCTTGGAAGCTCCTAAATTGCTGCACATCAACCTCGTATCGTGCCACTGCTTCCAAGTTTAGCAGCCCACCAAAATTTAAGATAGCGATCGCTGAGAGCTTGACCGTTCATCGTTCGCAAGCTTGAGAATGATTTCAATGCAATTTGGAAGATGAAGCTAAGGTTATATATATCGAACCATCATCTGTTTTTGCAATGGAGCTATTTTTGCCTTCTAGGATCATTGTTTCACCAATTGCACAATTCTTGTTAAGAATTGCAGCAATTTCTTCACAACAAGCCTGTAGTTTTTGAGCTTCTGCATCTGTTATGTTCTTGACTTTCTGGTCCATTAATTTGCTTGAGCTTGCTTTGTATACGTCTGTTTGCCAAAGAGGAATGCTCTTGCTTTGATGTCTCTTTCGCCACTCGTTTGGGGTTATGTTGTGGAACCGGAGAAATAGACGACTAAAATGACGTCTATCAAAATAGCCTACCGCTTCGGCAATCTGCTCGACCGAGTGGTTAGTTTCAAGAAGCAAACGCCGTGCTTCTGCCATACGATGCTCAATGATCCATCTAAGTACAGTCTTTCCAGTCTCTCGCCGTACAAGGTCCGTGAGGTAAGCAGGGGAACGACCAACTGCCTTAGCTACCTCCCGAAGACTTATGGATTGTTGATAATTTGTCTCAATAAATTTGAAGACGCGATTCAGCAGAGATTGGGACTGCAGCAAGAAATTTTCAGAAATTGGCACTCTCGCTATGTCAGTCGGTATGTTCAGATTATAAGAGCCAAAAGCATTAAGCAAATAATTAGAGTTCATCACATTACTCCCATTCATTTGGATAAACAGACTGAAACTCTTTAATTAGACGTACCTAGACTTGAGTAACGCACATATCTTTCTCAGGTCGATACATTCGACATTATCTTTCGACCTAAGCTATGTAAATTGTAGTTTTACAGTTTTTCTGAGGTTATCAAGATTAGGGTTTTAAAACTGTTTAGTGAATCTTGTTAAGCTAATGCGCGTACAACTTGCAAACTTGATTGCCAAGCGGTGCCGTTTGTCATTTGTCCAAAATCCTTTGTGCTATCCATAACTAACAATCGATGACAAAGGGCTGTTCTCAGAAGTCAGTATGCAACGCCAAATGCATAAACGCTTAACTAGGAAACTGCTACATTTCTCTGTTAACGCCTAATCCAATGCAGCAACTCATTGGAAGCATAAATATCACGATAAAAGTTAAGTTGCTCGCATTTTAAGTAACACGCACCTCTATGCCCGCGTCGAAGGAAAGTTTGGTTTCCTTTAGCGATAACTTCCTTGGTGACATCGTCCATACAATGCCACTCACTGTAAACGGCTTCACCATTGAACAAAACAAGGGGCCAAACCATCGTTACATTTGGTTGAGCGAGAATCGCCCACCAATGTATTTCTCTATCTATCGCTGCGACTTTACCATAAAAAGGTCCGTCAGCACAGAAATAGACAAAACTATTGGCGTATTCACCTGCTAGAATATCCCCCCGTCCTTGTCGCAGTGCTTCACAGTGGGTCGGCCACCACTGTTTGTTTTCTTGTTCTATTTGCGCTAAGGTATACTCTGAGTTAATTTTTGGTAAAATTTCTTCAATTAGAGAAATATATGTCTCCCCGTTTATAAGCAGTCTTACTGCTAGTTCATGAGAAACTAGCCCTGATTTGGAATAATCTGCGGACAGATCGTTGTAGTAGTTGGTTTGCTTGGTCATTTAAAACCTCTACAAAAGTCTTAGCAGAATGTTGTCGTACTGAGATAACACCCTATTTAGCTTGAACCACTAGAAGTCCTACTTAATACTCATGAGCATTGGAGACGGAATAAATGACAGGCAGGGACAGGTTTGACCCCGAAGAAAGCCACTTGTCAGACCAACGATCCACCAGGGCGAGTAAGTTGTTGCCAATCTTGAGGGAAACATCAACACGGACTGGCAAAGTTCTTTAGAAAGTTTTAACTTTTTTTCTGAATATGTTATACTCATATTGAGCTTAACTTTATGATACTAAAAAAGTTAGACTTTCTGTAAGTGTAAAACTCATATTGGCAAAGACCGAGCTAATAAGAGCGTATTTGTCCTCAATGTAAACACACAAAATACAGAAAAAGTGAGAAAGCCCCCGTGCATAAGCTGGGGGAACAAACACTACAATTGAGTAGATAGCCTAGAGAGCAATTGCTTCTCTTTGGTTGGTTCTGTATCATTGTCTATCTACAACTCAGGTTTTAGCTAGTTAAGATAGAAAACTTAGGGAAAAAAGTTAACGTTTTTTTGGTGTAAGTTATGCGAAGGTATAACTGAAGCCATGTTTAGCCAGTGGCAAATTTAGATACTGGCTGAAGTTGTCTTTGCTAAGTTTAACTCGATACCATTTGTGTTCTACTCCTCCCTATAACCTTAAACAAAGTTGCACCTTGTAGGGGGAAATTGCGGTTGCTCAAGCTACAGGTTGGTCAGTGATACTTATGTCGTCACAAATAAAGTTAGCTGACCAAGACCAAGTGCAGCAAAGTAGAGACTAGCTGTTTGAAGCGTCTGGACACATCACCAAATTTCATCAAAAATACTTAACTAAACCTTAATGGGTGAAAACCGTAATTTGTCAAGTACCTATTGTCGGGCTTTTAGACATTTTTACATTCCAGAACACATATTTGCTTTTATTCACGCCTACCTAAACAATTGTATTGCTATTTTTTAGTCGCATTTAATACAATTTTTGTCAAATTTTCGGTTTGCAAACAAACTTTTTTTCATAAACCTCTATCTTTAGACTTATTTAAAGTATACTCTAGGTAGGAAATGTTGCCTAAAACTTAACTTCATTATTTAAATGCCTAAGTTCTAATAACTATGAAGTTTAAGAGCATACATTTGTAATACAAAAAGAGCGGATAAAACAACCTCTTGGTTCAGCAAGTTCTTGTACACATCCATTGGAATCTTTGATTATCAAGCATTTTGGCAATTTTGAGTCCATTTGCAAGTGTTAATCAGGTCAACGGAAATGAGATAATTGCCGATAACAAAATTAACTTTTCCTTAAGTTACTTATCTTGAGTTGCCTGGGATTTGTGAAAGTAGCAAACTAAATTGCAACAAGCATCTATCAATCGACTAAATTGACTAGATTGCATAAAGTAACCTACTAGCAATAGTAATTGTGTAAAATGTTACATTGTTCTAGATTGCCTTGGTATGCTCCTCTCGTAGGAGATTCACTTAGCCTTCTGGCAGATAATAGAGAAAAGTATGAACTATCCTTGGGGTGATGTCTTACCTGCTCTATTGTTGCAATGTTAGCGCTCTACTTCTGTGCCAACGTAGCAACAAAAGAACCGTTTGGACATCTTACACAATCAAACTTCAATCAGGAACCGCGTACAAGTAAGGTTACCCATTTTCATAACCAAGACCCTCGGCAATTTTTGATTATCTTTATCTACAGCACTTTGCAATTGCATGGAATACACGCAAGACTTTACCCAGTTCCCGTAAGCGTGTCCTTTGGGCTAGTTCGCTCAACGGGAGAACTCTTGCATGGACTTCTCCGGGCATAGGGTACTCTCCCCGATACTTGGGCAACCTTTGGGCATGGGGTATTCTATACAACTTGAAAACTGCTGTAAAACAAGTCAGTTCTTTTTACGTTTGAAGCTGCACTTTTAGTCGATCGTGCAGGATGGTATTAAAAAATATACTGTGCTGCAATGTATTTATAGCGACTTCCTATTCAATGAGTACGTCTGTAAGGGCGCAAGGCATTTCACCCCTACATCAGTCGTAATTCATACAGATGGAAGCCGTTGTATCAGTTAACAATGAAAGATTCCTCCTAAAATCCCATACTCCGTGCATAAGTAGAGACCATTATCAACTTATACGCATCTACTTTGGCTTATGAACTCTAAATCCTTTCCCAAAAAACGAAATACAGCTAAAAAGTTACGGAACGATATTAATAGGCAATTCAACCCAATTCAGCTCGTACACGTTGATAAGAAATCCAAACATAGCACCTTCTTACCATCTGAGCCCTCTTCGATCGCCTCACCAGCACATATTCAACCAGATCCACAATTGGATATTGAGCCTCCTAAAACAAAGCAGCAAGTTGCACCTGTCTCAGTAGCTGAGGCGGTGGTCAAAATGCTGGAGGATATGGGAGTGCAATACGCCTTTGGTGTTTCAGGAGGTGCGATCGCTCCTATATGGCACGCACTGCAACACAGTTCAATCAAAGTTCTTCACTTTCGTCATGAAGCAGGAGCAGCTTTTGCAGCCACCGAGGCGTACTTTGCAAGTGGTCGTCCCGTTGTAGTTTTTACCACAACAGGTCCGGGGATCACGAACGCACTAACTGGATTATTCGCCGCACGCTGGGAAGGCGCTAAGGTGATTTTCCTGTCGGCTTCCACTTCAACATCACAACGCGGACGGTGGGCGTGCCAAGAAACGAGCACTTACACGATGCCCAGCACCGGAATTTTTACCTCAGAAACACTGTTTCATTACGCAATTACTCTCGAATGCAGTGATGAACTCCCAGAGGTCAAAAGACGGCTGGCTCTGGGCTTAAACCGACCTGGTGGCTTTGTAGGACATTTGAGTATTCCCACCAGCATCCAAACAAGTTCAGTCGAGACCTTGTTGCCACGAGTAAGTCTTTCTGTTGCTCCCACAACCGCAAGTGAGGAAACGATTTCAGAATGTGTGCGGTTGCTGTCGGAAGGTCCATTTGCTATCTGGGTTGGCTTTGGTGCGCGCTCTGCAGCTGAAGAAATTTGCCAGCTGGCTGAGAGCACGGGAGCCGCAGTCATGTGTTCACCGCGTGGCAAAGGTATTTTTCCGGAGGATCATCCTCAGTTTGTTGGCGTCACGGGGTTTGCTGGGCATGAGTCGGTTTTGAGGTATATGCAAGAGTATTGTCCTTTGCGGACGCTGGTACTGGGAACACGTCTTGGTGAACTCACCTCATTTTGGAACGCAGCAATGATTCCTAAGGGAGGTTTTGTGCATGTTGACATCGACCCGGAAGTGCCAGGAACCGCATACCCATCTGTTGAGACTTTTGCTATTCAGTCTGATGTAAAAATGTTTGTGAAAGCGCTGTTGAAGCATTTCCCAAACTGTCGAAGTCAATCCAAGCTCCAATCCTTGCCAAGACCCTACCGCATGGTAATGAATCCCAGCACAAGTGGTCCGGTGCGTCCCGAGGTTCTTATGAACGTGATTCAAAGAGTCATTGTTGAGGGAAGTGATGCAGTGGTGATGACGGAAGCAGGTAACTCGTTGGCTTGGGGAAATTATATGCTGCGATTTACTAAACCTGGTCGTTACCGGGTCAGCCCAGGGTTCGGGTCTCTAGGTCATTTCGTCACAGGTGTTGTAGGTGCTGCACTGGCATACCAGGGTAAAGCTGTTGCTATTGTTGGTGACGGTGCCATGCTCATGAATAGCGAGGTAAGCACGGCTGTGAAATATCAAATCCCCGCCGTTTGGATTGTGCTCAATGATGGACGCTACAATATGTGTGACCAGGGGATGGCGCTGCTGGGGCTCAAGGGGGTGGATGCAGAGATTCCGCAGGCAGATTTCGTCAAGATTGCCTGCGGTATGGGAGCAAACGGCATCCGTGTTGAGAAGGAGTCCAATGTTCGGGCTGCGTTGGAAAAAGCGATAGCAGCGACCGAGCCGTTTGTGGTTGACGTTGTCATCGCCCCGACACAGCCTGTACCGATTGGGAGTCGTATTGAAAGTTTGATAAAGCAAGGTGCTACAAATTACTCGGAGGATCGTTTTCATGGTGCATCACTCAGTAGGTATTCGCTCGCTGGCATTGAGTTTGCCAAGTATTAGGCGTACAAACGATTACTACTGCAAGAAATACCCAAACTTGGTTGCTCAGTCCGAGCAAAAAACCTTAGCAAGGCTGTTTTCACTAAATGACTCCACCCCTATCAATGAGTTTGACTTAGAGATGATGCCCTATTTGTCAGACCCCTTTCGCGGCACTGTTGAACGACGGGTGCTCGGTCCAGGCGAGTCTTCGCTAATCCTGGAAGAGCGTGCAGCAAGGGATGCCCTGGATGCGGCACAGCTTTCTCCGGAAGATATCGATCTCATGCTCGTTTCCTCAGTTTGGCCTGAACAAATTGGATTTGGCAATGCGGCTTTTCTTGCCCGGAAACTGGGCTTGCAAGGTGCTGCATGGAATCTCGATGCAACGTGCGGAAGTACTCCGGTGGCACTACAGACTGCTTGTGCTATGGTGCGAGCAGGAGAATATCGCAATGTATTAATTGTTATCTCATGCACATACTCTCGCTTTTTTGATGAGGACGATACTATGTCGTGGTTTCTAAGTGACGGTGCCGGTGCAATTGTTGTCAGTTCATTAGAATCGAACCAAGGAATACTCGGCACAAAGACAGTTCATGGAGGTGCCTTATGTAATTTGGTTGCTCCTCAACTGAGGAACGACGCACAGGGCAATCCCCAGATTCGCATGAAGTCATGCAAGGATGGTAACAAGGTAACACGCACAACGGCAGTAGAGCTTCTGCGTAGATGTTGCCTTGGCGCTGTCGCTGTTGCAGGTGTCAGCCTCGAACAAATAGACTTTTTCCTGTTCAATACAGCAACTGCTTGGTTTGCCTCCTTTGCTACGCGCGTGTTGGGCATTGACCCAGAGCGCACACTCAACCTTTACCCCCACTACGCGAATATTGGTCCGGTACTTACCGTAGCCAATCTATACCACGCTGCACAACTAGGCAAGATTCGTGAAAACAACCTGGTTCTCGTCTATGGCTTTGGTACAGCAGGAGCTGCCTGTGCAAACGTGATGCGCTGGGGTAACGTTACTTTAGGTACCACTCCCATAAGCAAACCTGAGTCGATCGGTAAATCGTCTTTTGATAGTAGTCTTATTCTTTCTAAAAATTAATAAGAGGTAGTATGTCCTTAAATGTATTTTTGAAGCAATGTCCTTTTAGCAGAAACGACTACAACCCATTTACATCTCCACAGATTGATGATCCCTATCCCTTTTATGCCCGTGCCCGTCAAGAAACACCCGTGTTCTACAGCCCGTTGCTAAATGCGTGGATTGTCACCCGATACGACGATATTTGCACTGTCATGAAAGACCCTATTCGTTTCTCCTCAAAGAATTCTGTCCAGATACCATCCGACCTGCCTCCCGAGGTGCAGGAGATAATGCGAGGTTTTAACCTAGACTTGCCCTTGGTCAACCATGACCCGCCTATCCACACACGCCTGCGAAGTATTGTCGGTAAAGTTTTCTTGCAACAGTCGATTGCAGCGATGAAACCACGCATTCAGGCGATTGCACATGAACTGGTAGATAGTTTTGTTGATGATGGTCGTGCTGACCTGATTGCCCAATTTGCCTACCCCTTGCCCATGATAGTGATGACTGCTCTTTTGGGTGTACCGCGTACAGACATACAGCTGTTTAAGCAGTGGTCAGACGATTGGGCAATGCTAATGTGGGAGAACCAACCTCTGGAGCAACAAGTCAAATGTGCTCACGGCTGTATAGCCTTCCAAAACTATACTTCCGCGATGCTCGAGGAGCGTCGGCGGACACCGCAGGACGACATAACCACCAAGCTGCTTAACGCGCTCCAAGAAGATGAGTATCTGCTGTCAACTTCAGAGATAGCAACCCTGCTAATGGGGTTTCTCTTTTCTGGTCATGAGAGTACCACCAAATTAATTGCTAACGCCTTGCTGGTGCTGTTACGTCATCCAAACCAGTGGCGTTTGCTCCAAGAGAACTTGCATTTGGCAGTCAATGTGGTTGAAGAAACCTTGCGGATTGATTCTCCGGCGCAAGGTATGTTCCGGACAACCACGGAGGCGGTTGAACTTGGAGGGGTGACACTGCCTGCGGGAGCGCGGCTCCAACTTATGTTTGCGTCAGCCAATCGTGACGAGACCCACTTTCCTAATCCAGATTGCTTTAATATTCATCGACCAAATCTACAAAAGCATTTGGGCTTTGGATGGGGCATTCACTTGTGTCTTGGTGCGCCTTTGGTGCGGCTTGAAAGTCAAGTTGCTCTTGAGGTGTTAGCCCAACGGTTGCCCTCCTTGCGATTTCAGCAGGATTTTGTAGTGCAGTACGAGCCAAATGTTGTTCTTCGTGGACCGAAACACTTGCTCCTTGAGTGGGATGCGGTGGAACCGTTAAGTTGATTTATTGCTGAGGCAAGTAAGCTGGAGAGAAACGAATTCGGTTAACTGTTTCTTCTTCCAGCAGCTACCTGGAGATCGGTGGTAAAGGTTTGTTGCAAGAGTCACTGCTTGCGAAGCAAAGTATCCTGGAACTTCCTTCACTTTACGAGCAATGACATTTTTTTGCCAATCTGGTTGTAGCTTGGAAGTACTTGCTTCAAAAATGTACGCTTTTGTAGCTGTATTACTTGTCTTTTTTATACTCAAGCGCTCCTAAATCTTTCAGAGAAGCAATAGTCGCATCTGTTAAACCGACTATGCCTGTGATGTTCATGCCCTCGTAAGGCCTTTTGCACCTCAAAGTTTTCAGGCATTCACCCGTCTTTATGTCCCAAAGTTTAATCGTCTCATCTTCACTGCCACTAGCTAGAGTTTGACCATCGGGACTAAAGGTGACCGACCAGATCCATTTGGAATGTTCAGACAAAGTTTTTACGCAACTGCTTGTACTCACATCCCACAACTTCACTGTTTGGTCACCACTAGCACTTGCTAGTGTGCGACCGTCGGGGCTGAAGACAGTTGAGTATATACAATTGGTATGCCCTCCCAGAGTTCTTAGACACAAACCAGTGCTGACGTCCCACAGCTTCACTGTTTGGTCACCACTGCCACTAGCAAGCGTGCGACCATCTACACTAAAGCTGACTGACCATACCCAGCCAGTATGACCCTGTAAAGTCTGAAGGCATTGACCAGTGCTAACATCCCACAGCCTAACCTTCTGGTCATGACAACCACTAGCCAGGGTTTGACCGTCTGGGCTGAAGGCGGCTGACCATACCCAACCCTTGTGACCCTGTAGAACCTGAAGGCATTGACCAGTACTGACATCCCATAGTTTTACCGTTTCGTCATCGCTACAACTAGCAATAATCATACCTTTTGGACTAAAGGTGACTGATGAAACCCTATTACTATGTCCCCGCAGAATTTTGAGACATTGACCAGTGCTAGTATCCCACAGCCTCACTGTTTGATCCTCGCCGCAACTAGCAAGAACCGTACCATTCGGGCTAAAGGCAACTGATACAACCCTATTACTGTGTCCCCGCAAAATTTTGAGACATTGACCAGTACTGGTATCCCACAACTTCACTGTTTGATCCTCACTGCAACTAGCAAGAATCCTACCTTTCGGGCTGAAGGTAACTGACCATATCCGATTGCTATAACCCTGCAAGGTCTTGAAGCAACTACCAGTTTTGATATCCCACAGACTTACAGTTTGGTTATCATTGGCACTAGCCAGTATGTGACTATTTGAACAAAAGGCAACTGACCACACCCTATTTCCATATCCCTGTAGAGTCTTGAGGCATTCACCAGTGCTGATATCCCACAGCTTTACCGTTTGATCCTCACTACCACTTGCTAGGATCTGAGCATCCGAACTGAAGGCAACTGAATGTACCCAGTTAGTATGACCCTGTAACGTTTGAAGGCATCGACCAGTGGTCACATCCCACAGCCTTACCGTTTGGTCATGAGAACCACTAGCCAGGGTTTGACCATCTGGGCTGAAGGCGACTGACCATACCCAACCCGTGTGTCCGCGTAAAATTTTCAGGCATCGACCAGTGCTGACATTCCACAGGCTTACCGTTTGGTCATCACTGCCAATCGACAATAAATGACCATTTGGACTAAAGGCGACTGATAACATCCTATTACCACTTTCCTCGAAAGTTTTGAGGCAATGACCTGTGTTCACATCCCATAACCTCATAGTTTGGTCTTCACTGGCACTCGCCAGCATATTACTATCCGAACTGAAGGCAGCTGACCGAATTACACTACTATGACCTTGCAAAGTTTTGAGGCATTCACCAGTACTGACATCCCACAGTTTCACAGTTTGGTCATCACCGCCACTGGCAAGAAGATGACCATCAGGACTGAAGGTGACTGACCAAACGCAACCAATGTGCCCCTTAAAGGTAAAAAGTTTTTTCCCATTCACAACCTGGTACAGGTAAGTTTCACCATTATTATCCCCCAAAGCCAAGAGTTTTCCATCTGGGCTAAAGGCCACCGAATGAATACCGACAAGGTTTTCAACAAAAACAGACTTAGCTAGATTGGCGTAAGCAAAATTCGTATCGTGCAATTTTACATTTCGCAGGTCTGCTTGCCAAACACTCAGATGAGAAAAATCATAGCCAGTTAAATCAGTTTCCAGATGACAAAGCAGATTCAGGAGATTTCCCGCCGTGTAACTTTGTTGTAGCGGAGATGTCTGTCGCAGCGTTGCTAAAATTTGAATTAGGTGCTTTTCAATGACTGTTTTACTTCTAAAAACCGTGAGCAGCCCATCTATCACTGGTTTAAGAATAAGTCGAATTTGAATATCTCTAATATAGTCCTTCGCCGTAGCCTTTATCAGAGCATGACACCTGAACAAATCAAGCTTCTGAGTTTCAATCTCTTCACAAACTCGATCTATCAATCTATTGGTAACATACTCCATAACGACAGGTTGTTGTGTAAAGAGTGCTGTGCTTTTCTCAACCAGGCATCTCCGTACCAAAGACTCCAGAGCTTCCAGTAATTTTTGTGATGGTATCGGTGATACGATATCTTCTCGTAACTCTGATAGCGGAACTGGCTCGCGCTCGATTGCCAGCCAGTACATTATATCCTTTTCTAAATCTGATAAGCGCGAAAACTGCTGGTTTAGAAGGTGGCGAATGTCACCAAAAACAGCGGCGTCTTCTTTGAGAAACTCGGTAACATTACCATCAAAGACATCTAGTATCGTCGTCGCTACTATCTTCAAGGCTAGGGCATTACCCGTATAGCGTTCAACCAGTCTTTTCAATTCTGACTCCGAGCCAGAAAACCCTTTTCGTTCAAATATTTTTTGCCCGTCTACCGCTTCCAGACCACATAATTGTAACGATCGCACGGGCAGTACTTGTCCTTCAAGTGACGCTACGTCTTTGGGTTTTTCCCGAGAAGTCAGCAGCAAGCCGCTTATGTGAGCAACTTCTCCTACCCGTTTGATCAATTCACCATATTCCTCATATCCTTCTCGATAAGTTCCGGCAATAGCGCCACTTTGCAGAATGGTTTCAACGTTATCGAGTATAATAAGACAGCGCTGTTGTTGCAAATAACTAACCAGTAGCGAGATTCTTTCGTGTACGTTGTCTGGCAAATCAGCTTCTAAAACCTCAGTGTCGGAGAAAAATTGAATTAAGTTAGCCAACAGACCGAAGATGGGTGGGGCATTGGAGAGCGAGCGCCAAATCACGTACTCAAATCGTTCCTGAATTGCCTGTACTAGCTTGGTAGCCAGAGAGGTTTTACCTATACCCCCCATTCCCAACACAGCAACGACTCGACAACGATCCTTAATCAGCCATTGCTCTAGCAAAGCCAATTCTGCTGTGCGTCCGTAGAAAATCGATGTATCAACTGCCTCTCCCAAGTCAACCCGCTTGGAAACCTTCAAGCTTTCCTGCTTCACTAAACCTGAATCTGGCTTTGTACAGTCACCTTTCTCCAATTCCAAATTTAACGTTATAAACAAACGAACAAGCGTGTGTTTATCAACCCCTGTTTCGCGAGTTAGTACTTTCCTGAGGGTGACAGGAGTGATTCCAGCCCGTTCGCTTAGTTCTTCAAGCGTCATCTTAGAACCGGAATTCTCCTGAAATTCCAACTCTAGTCTGGCATTCTGCAGCTTTTGCCAGCCTTGGAGAGTAAGTATAAGCCCACGATTGCGTTTTGCTGTCTGCGGTTTCATGATTTCTCCAATTTAGTTTGCCGGACTGATGTTACTTAATCCCAAGCAAATACTACCTACCACTGATAGCCGTGCAGTCTAACTGACTGAAACACTCATGACTTTATTTGATTATTATTATAATTGAGAAGTCCTTGAAAAACAATGACCATGCCAAGGAAAAATGCTGCTAATTTGACGATTCAATTCTCCCAGGAGGAGAAAAGAATATTGGAGGAGTATTGTAAAAAGGTGCAGCGAACGAAGAGCGATGTTATTCGGGAGATGGTTCGCTCCCTGAAAAGATATTTAGACAATAACTAAAATTGCTGCAATGTTTTGGCACCTCAAGCTACGAGATTGAGTGAGTGTTGGTTCAATAATCGCAAAAGCCCGGTTTATTTGAGTTTTTCCAACGCAATATCGCTCTTTTTAGCCGAAGAAACAGTTTTTTTACCTGATTATTCAATATTGGGCTAGCGTTCTAACTGCTTTAACTATTGATACGAGGCAATGGTAAGATGAAGAGTTTTTAACCAAACGGTGTTACTTCCCGGTGTTCAGCTACAATTGTCCGGCAACTGCTTCTGAACGTGTCTGGTGTGCTGCCGTACAAGTTGGATTTTGGTGGGTTGTGGCTACCCTTGCATTTGACTAAGTTAGGACAATTGGATTGTGGTGGGCACTGCCCACCCTACGTTTGAATTTGACTAAGTTAGGCAATGTAAAAATAGCTAGAATACTTACAAATAACTAATGACTAATGACGACCTAATTTATGCACTAACGTCCATGACTTTATGACGCTTATAGAAAAGATACTTAGCATACTGAAAGAATACAAACATACAAAAGAAAAATTAACCCTTGCGATCGCAAACCCACACTCTTTAATATTCTTAATATAGAAACTTTAATTGAGGAGTAACTGAAGGAATAAACGTCTTTTTTCTGTCCGCTTCATGAAAGAATGCAGAATTCACAAAATTGCAATGAGTCAATCCTAAATCCAACAGATATGAGTACGAGTCTATTTACTGCCGTAAAAAATAACGACCTTGAATTGGTGAAAAAATTAATTGAAAAGGGTGCAGATGTTAATCAAACAGACAGCAGTGGAAATAGCTTTTTAATCGTCAGTGCTGCTAACGGTCAAACTGAAATGGTGAAACTACTTCTTAACTCTGGTGCTGATATTCATGCGCTAGACTCAAGTATGAAAGCGACTGCACTCCACGCTGCTGCCTATCTCAAACATCCGGAGGTGATGAAAATTTTAATTGAGCATGATATTGATATAGATGCTCAGGGTCCTTATAACGGCTACACTGCCTTACACGATGCCGTTTGGCAAAACAATATTGAAGGAGTTAGGCTGTTGGTAAATGCAGGTGCAAAGTTAAACATCAAAGGTAAGGATGGATACACTCCCTTAGAGCTTGCTAAAAAAAGTGGGCATAAAGACATTGTTGCCATTCTTTCTAAACAGAAACCTGAATGACCGTGAGCGGAGTCTAAAGTTAATCGTCGTTTGCTCAGCGTGCTTCTTGATTGCGCCAGAAATTCTACATAGTGAGTAGACAATCAATGAAGATGAATATAGTACTGGCTTGCTTGGGGTCTTGCCTGGTTGCTACAGCGGTGGCAGAGGTTCCAGCCTTTAGTGCAGAAAAGATTTCTTTCGTAAGTGGTGCCTTGCAGTTTTCTCTTCCAATTGAGCATTTGGAGTTATACGCCAGGGAAGGCAAAATAACGAATGAATTTGCCTTTTACATTAAGCGTGTCAATCCGGAAAAACGGGCTGTACTGCGAGATATTTTACTCAGACGCGTAGAGGTCAGTCCTACCAATGTTGCTCAGTTTACTTACTCGCCTGTTGGAGTAAAGTCCTTAGAACTTTTAGGACAGATTTTGCAATCACCATCCGGTCAAAATGGCTTTTATGCACTTAGAGCCGCTTGCATTTTAGCAGCTGGCGATAGGCAAGGCTTGACAATACTAAATCTGTTACGTCACTTTCCCAGTCATAGTATCCGCATTGATATCAACCGCAGTCTCCGAATGACCGCAGAGATGGCACAATTGTTAAAGCAAAGAGAAGCTATCATCCAGGCAATTGTACAACAGTCAAATGCCGAGGTGAGCTTTGCAAGGGAAGTGGATTTTTCTTCAACGCCAGATTTGTCGCTTTTGGGACCATTTACCTGGCAAAAGCAAACGCTATCCCTCCATGACCGTAGCCGGAAGCGCGTTTTCCCTGCTGACCTATACCTGCCCGAAACTTCAAGCCAAGAAAAAACTAAGCAATCAGCACCCGTGATTGTCATTTCTCATGGTATGGCTTCAGACCGCAATACCTTTACGTATTTGGCTCAACACCTTGCATCGCATGGCTTTGCGGTAGCTGTGCTTGAGCATGCAGATAACGCCCAGCGATTTCAGAAATTCTTTGCCGGCTTTGAAAAACCACCGCAACCATCCGAATTCATCAATCGCCCTTTAGATGTCAAGTACTTACTGGATGAACTTCAACTTCGGTCTCTTTTTGTTCGAGGTTGGCAAGGTCGGCTAAATCTCAATCAGGTAGGGGTGATTGGTCAGTCTATGGGTGGTTATACAGCTCTTGCTATGGCTGGTGCAACACTCCATCTTGAACAGTTACGTGCAGATTGCACTCAACTTAAACCTAGCAATATATTTCTCAATTTGTCATTATTGGTTCAGTGCCAAGCCACGGAACTACCATCTTCAACCTACAATTTACAGGACAATAGGGTTAAAGCAGTCATTGCCATTAATCCCGTCATTAGTGGTGTCGTGGGTTCAACGGGTTTGCGCCAAATTCAAGTCCCCGTGATGCTAATTGCAGGTAAAAAAGACATTTTTACACCAGCAGTACCAGAACAAGTTGTCCCCTTCATGCAGTTGACAAATCTGCATAAATATTTAGTCTTAGTCGAAAGGGGCACCCACTTTTCCGTGCTAAACGAAGCAGTGTCTAAGAGTGGTTTACCCCTTCTTCCACCAGAGTTGAAAAGTCCAGAACCAGCCTTAGCCAAGCGTTACCTAAAGGTATTCAGTGTTGCTTTTGCAAAAACCTATGTTGCTAATCAACCAGAATACCAATCCTATTTAAGTGCATCCTATGCAAAAGCGATCGCTCAAGCACCGTTGGATCTCAGTTTAGTACAGTTACTAACCAATATGGTTCAAATAAATAAACAACCCTACGATACTTCCCGCTTGAAGAGAAATGTGAACTACAGTTCCCACCCATAATCCAATACAGTACCGTAGGTTGGGGAGCCACTCGCGTGCGGGGGTTTCCCCCGTTGAGCGATGTGGCGTTTGAGGAACGAAACCCAACACCATCCACCAACAAAACCCAACACCATCCACGTAGGTTGAGTTGAGCAACCAAAACCAACACAACCGTATTGACCCATAATCTTTGATATTAAGTTCGGTTAATTAGTTATTATTAAACGATCTGTGCAAAAACCGGAAAACCCGCCCCCCATCTCCCCATCTCCCCATCTCCCCATCTGCCTTAATGATAAGTCTTTAGAGTGGGGGAGGGGGAGTGGGGGAGAGGGGGGAGAGGGGGGAGCAATTGCTACCTTGTCCCCCAAGTCTTCCTTGTCCCCTTGTCCCCTTGTCCCCTTGTCTTCATTTCTAATAACTTTGACAGTCTCACCCGTCATATTTGGGTGTAGTGGAATATTTAGGGGTTGGGATAAAGTAGACCACAGCAGTTCACCTGTAGGACTAAACCACTCTAGGTCAATGCGATCGTCTTCTACAGTGTCGGCGTTGTTCCGAAAACTGGCTTCTATGTTAACGCGGAGTTGACCTGAGTCTGAGTTGAGCGGTTCAATGACGAGCGATCGCTCTACAACTTCCACTACGTGATTTAGGGTATCGTCCATCCGCTCAATTAAGGTATTGCGGACGTACAAATACACTCCACTTGCAAACAGCAGCAGCAGTAAAGCTGTGACAGCAGTGTACCAGAGGGCTAGACGGCGACGAGTAATTTGAAACATAAAAGTAGAAGGGTTATTAGTAGATAGTGGCTAGAAATTCAGGATTTTGGTGAAAATAAAACTCAACAATATGAATAAATATTAAGTCTTTTTCCACTACTAACAAGTAACGACTAACCACTAACTGGCATCATGGAAGAAATCTAATGTTCCCTACTTCTCATAGTAAAACTTAATCATTCATCACTTAAGTGCCATTACTTAATTATTTCGGCACTGGGCTCCGCAGAATTCCATATTCTTACTGAAGTGTTCTATGAGTTTCAGAGGTTAAAGTCTTCTTGTAAAGTTGCTTGGAGAGTGTTTTAACAACAGCCAAAAACCCCATCAAAATTCTTGTTTGAATCATGATATGTTTTTGTCACTCCCTGGGTAACCTGAAAAACAGAAATCAAGAAAAAGACAAAGAACTCTGAGTCGATTCTTGAACTGAGTATGTAGCGATCGACAAATTGTCTGAACCTACAAGTTTATAAATAATAATGACGATCTACAAAGATGCATTTTACCAGGAGTGAGTGAACTACTATGGCAATTTTTTTAGGGTTTTTCTATCCAGATAACAATCCTTTAAAGAAAGAGAATCCTAAATTCAATAGTGCTTTTAGTAGTGTTACTAGCATTTTTCTAGAATCATCAAAAAATTTTCTACATTGTCTCGTGCATTTTGGCGATACCTGCTGTATTTTATCGCTTCAATGATAGAGAAATATTAGGGGTTATAGAACAGCAAAGACACAGCTTTCGAGAAAAAGAAAAGGGACATGGCTAACCCGAGCAAACTGTTCTTAAATGCCTGAACGAGACGTAATGACAGAATTTTAGTTTTTAAACCAGGAGGTGGGGTGTAGGCATCTTGTAAAAAATCTTCTAATTTCATGATTCAGTTTACTCTCGGGCTTACCAGGGAATTTCTATCAATCAGCCATTATTTAAATCCAATTTATTTGGATGCGTAAGGAAACGAGAGTTAATCAAACTTCCAAAATTGACAAAAATTACAGCGAGGAGCAAATTCGATTATGAAAAACAAAATTGTTGCAATTCTAGCTGCTACTGCTGCTTTGAGCAGTTCCCTTTTTGCGGTGCCCGCTCAAGCAGTTCAGCAAGATGTAAGCGTTGAAGTTACAGTATCTCCAGTACTCTACTTACGTACTTTCAAGAATATTAGTTTGCAAATTACTAATGCAGATTTTGGTGCTGCAGACAAGGATTACAATCCTATTACAGAGACAACAGATGGTAGTACAAAAATTAACTCAGAGGCACCTGCATCTCTTGGTCTTCCCGATCCTAAGGCAGTTCCAAAAACAGTTAGCGAATTATTCGCCGTTTGGTCTAACGCTAGTAAAGTACCTACTATCAATCTTAAACTGACTCAACCCAAGCTCACTCTTGACGGGGGTACTAGAACAGTAATGATCTCAGCCGCCACTCCAGTTCTGCCTGCCACTCCAGCAGTTCCTACTTTATCCAGACCTTTGATCGGAGGTGCTAACCTGACATTTGACTTCACTACTTTTACAGCAGGTCTGTATAAGGGGGGTACTATAACAGTGGAAGCACTACCAACTTTTTAACCAATGTTTAGAGGTTATAATTTCTGGACTAAGTGCAATGCCTGTTAGCATTAACTAATATCTTACACCACAGTCATATTGAGAAAATCATAGGCTAAAAAGCTTATTATTTTCTGGAGTGGGGAACGCTCACCTTTCTCTCCCACTCCAAGGTAAAAGATATCAGTAAGTAGGCAAGAACTGTGGAAAAAAAGGATTTTAAATCCTTACAATGTAGACAGAAATTACGGGATTGGACTTTTAAGCAGGCTTTAGCGCTACTAGCTACAAGTCTCCAATCCCTTCTCTCAAAAATAGAATCTATATCATTAGACAGTCAAATTTTGGCAAACACAATCTGCAAAAGGTCAGTTTAGTAATAACGAGCTGGCAAAGCAATATGATAAGATATTTTGCTTTAATTGTACTAACAATTAGCATATCACAGCTTCAAGCTTTGGCACAACACATGCCACAACCTAAAGATCCTACTGAAATCGATAAAATATCTCCCGACACAGTAGTATTTTTCACCTTAAAGTCTCCAGAATTTTTCCCTAATAGTCAACAAACTGGAACAGCCAATAATTTGCAAAGTTTATTAGAACTCCCTCAGTTTAATCCAAGTATTACCCGCCAATTCCTCTGGAAAATGCGAGTACCTTTAAACAAGTTGCAGTTACCTCTTAAGGCAAATTATCAAGTCATACCTCGGCAAGTAGTTCAAGGTAATCCTTTTGCTAACGTTCAATTTCAAGATGATACTGTTGAATTGATATCCCAAGATGCAATGACTAATACAGCGATAGTGCAAGGAAAAGTTAACTTTGTATTCCTTAATCTTGAAAACTTGACCAGTGCAGATACTTATACCGGGATGTTATCGGTATGCCTGAAAGATCGAGACGACGCGTGTATGTAAAAGTATGCAATTAGTTAATTTGAAGCCAATAAAGCTTTGATATTTTTTCTATTAGCTGTGTGAGGAAGTAAAAAGACCAATGTTTAAAACCACGAGAAATATAGCAATAAGCTTAATTGGGGCATTAGTCTTGGGGATGCCAATGACCACCGCGATGGAAGTAGGCGTCAGTCCACCCCGCTTTGAAGTAGAAATCAATAACAAAACTCGCTCTCAATCACTGAATGTGACAAACCTGTCTTCACAACCAGTAGAAATAAAAGCTTACATACGGACTTGGAAAACTAACGAAGACAATCAACTGGAATTAGCACAATCTACAGAGCAATCGTTGGATCAATGGATTATCTTTACCCCCTCTAGATTTACGATTCCTCCCCGTAGTTCTCAGACTGTACGCTTTGCAATTCGTCCTAAAGTTAAACCGACTCCTGGCGAACACCGCGCTGTGCTTTATTTAGAAGAAGTTCCACCTGGAGATAAAGACTCGCCGTTTGTGATGACTGTTGGTCGTTTGGGTGTGATTATCTATGGCTATTCAGGAGAAATAAAAAGAGTTGGAAAGCTAAATTCTCTGACTGTAGACACTAAACCTAATAAAGCAACGGCTGTATTTGATATTTCTAGTTCGGGAAATGCCCATGTACGCGTAAAGGGTCAGTATGCGATTTGGGCTGCTGCAAAATATCCTGGAGCCTCAGCAACAAAAGCTATAACTAATGTAGGAAGCGCGTCATCAAAACTTCCAGAGAGTGTATTAAGCGCGGCGGAGATAGACTTGCCTGCTGTATTGGCTGGTACTCGTCGTCGATTATTGTTGCCCATAAACGAAAAATTACCTCCTGGTAATTACGTGTTAGATATTAACGGTGAATTGAGTGGAGTTCCCATCGATCAAGGTATTCCCTTTACGATTCCAACTTCATCCGCTAGTGGCCAACCTACAGCTAAGCCTGTAACTACTACTAAAAAATAACTTTTACAGTTGCAAAAATCTTTATTTTTCAGGAGGAGTTGATTGGGCTAAACTCCTGAGTTAATTTGCTGCCGAAAAATTTCATAGGTTATGAATTTTTATTAACTGCAGTTCACTACCTATATATGTGCTGAATATTAGAACTTTTGTGCTTATGCTTTACCTAGCTCTACCACCTATACCTCCGCCAATAGTCATTACCTTACCGCCTGAGAGGGTGGCTGAACAACCATCCGCAGAAAAAATTCCGGCTATAACTAAGCTAACAAAACCCTCAATTCAAGACAGTGGTGTGACTAGAGCAGCAACAGCACAACCCCTAGTTTGTACATCATTGCAGCCTCAAACATCAGAGCGGATTGATAATTTAATTAGGAAAATATCGGCTAAGTCTGAAGAAACAACAGTAAATTGCACCTCCCAAAAGAAAAAATCTGCAATTCTTAACTTGCAGGCAAACCTTCGGAAACAGAAGCCAGCAGTAGGGTTTTCACCAGTCGCGATCGCACCCACTTCAAACAAAAACAATTTACCTGCAGCCGAAAGTTCAACACTTGAAGACCAAGCCAGTGTTTCTACACCCCTTAACACGCCTAGTCCTGCAAACACCACCAACAGCAATTCCGGACAGCAATCCGATAATCAGAAGCTGACGAACGCCTTAAACCAGGTATCTCAGAAAAACACCCTTGAGACGATTTTAGCAGCCGTACAAGAACTGATAAATCTTTCTCTACCTGTCTCCCTCAAAAATTCTCCTGGTGATACCGCTAAAACCGATACCCAAAATTCTCAGCAAATCGCTAGTTCAGCATCCGAGCCAACATCTACTCCTCAAGTGTCTTCTTCAGAAGAAAGCACAAGTAATGCTGCTGATAGTTCTAACACAGAAAATGGTGCCATTAGCGGTGGTATTGAGTTAGCAAGACGACCAGGTGAAGCTTTTTTGGTAGGGGTGGTTGTTGATGGTCGCGAAATTGGTACTTTGGATATCCTTCAAGAGGACAAAACTCTTCTAATTCCTTTAGAAAGATTTGCTGAAATTGCCGGATTCACTGTTGAAACAGCCGAAAGCACCTTACAATTAAAGACTCCATTGGGAGTCGTAACGCTACAACCAGATTCCCTAAAGCAAATTAACGGTGTTACTTACATTACTAATACCGAGCTGGAAAAAGAATTAAAAATCAGTTTGGAGTTAAACACTGCTGACTTAACTTTGCTAACTACATTACCTTGGCGGGGAACTAATAGGCAATATCAAGCCTCGGCAACTGACCTCAAACCAGACTTTCTACCTCCTAGCAACCTCATTTCAAATTTTCGGCAAGACCTCAATATTTATCACAGTGATGGAGATACAACTTTCCGCAGCGCCAGCACTCTAGGAGGTAGATTTTTAGGATTTGCCTATCGTTTGCGTATGGAGAATAACTTTGAGGATAATCCTGATATTAATGAGTATTATATATACAAACGTAGTGGTCAATTTCGCTATCAATTAGGTCGGCAACAAATTGGTTTACATCCCCTACTTAATGGATTAGATCTGACTGGATTTCAACTAGGCTATAGCAATTTGTCTCCTGAAACATTTGACTCGAGTTATAGCGCAAATGAGATTTTGCCAAGACGTTCTAGACCTTTACAAACATTTCGCGGTCAAGCTCCTGCAGCAAGTTTTGTACAACTGAGAGTAGGAGGAATTGTTGTTGCTCAACAGCAAGTAGGATTTAATGGACAATACGAATTTCTTGATGTCAATTTACCTGTTTCTCAAAGCAGCGAAGTTGAAATTGTCATTTTTGACCGCAATAATTTACGTGTGCCTCTTGAAATTCGTTCTGCTAGAATTAATGCTTCTGATTTATTACTGCCAGCAGGAGGCAATGTACAGCTAGCTGGCTTGGGGATAAGCGGAAATTTAGCTCAAAATATCTTCGGCGATTCCACTTCCTCCAATGATAACGAACTTGTTGGGTTTTATCAGTTACGACAAGGGCTTTCAAATAATTTAACTTTTGAAGGTTCAGTTCAAGCCGTCCCTGATTCACTTCAAACTCAAGCAGGGTTGATTTGGCGTTTAGCAAATCCAGTTATTTTATCTGCAAGTGTTGGTAGTTCTCAGGGACAAATCGGTTATTCCGCAGATTTAGATGTCCAGCTAAATCGTTTGGACATTACTGCCAATTCTCAGTCCTTTCCAGAAGGATATACAAATAAGAATACTACAGAGCGCTATAACCACAGTCTGGAAGCTAAATACCGTTTCGGTAATTATTTAAGCTTGGGGTTTATTGCCCGTAGCCGTAAAGATGGCAGTAACGATTCGACGGATTACATTTTGCCTACTTTTTATGCACGACCTTTGTCTAATGTATCTTTAAACGGCAGACCTGATATTGATGGGCGGTATTTATTGAATGCCTTCTATCAACCAAATCGTTTAACAAGGTTGTCTTTTAGTAGTTATGGCGATGCGTATATTTCCGATTTGAGCTATGACTTCAGCAATAATTATCGAATGTCCTTCGGGACTGAGTTTGGAGGCGATTTGGCTCCTCGCTACTCTGTTAGTATCGGTCATCAACCCAGTAGCCTCAGCAAACTCAGTTGGAATTTAGGGCTAGCCTACAGTGATGGCGAAGTAGGACCGCTTGTTGGTGCTAGTATGCGAGTACTTCCAGGTCTCCTTGCAAGAGTTGATTATCAAGGTATTCCCTCTAGAAGTAAAGGCTACGGCGGATTTGGTGACGATCGCCTGACGGTATCCCTAGTATCAGATTTGTCTTTTCTAGGAGGAAGAATTGCCCCTGCTGACTCTATTGGCATCGGTAAGGAACGCGGGGGTATCGCTGGGCGACTTGTCATAGAAGGAGAAAACCAAGGCTTTGACTTAGGTGATTCTATTGTTCGAGTCTACGATAAGCGTAATAAAGAAGTTGGTGTGGCAAAAACCGATTCTAAAGGTAACTTCTTTGTGGGCAATCTGCCGGAAGGGACTTATGTTGTTCAACTTGAACCAGAAGAACTGCCAGTAGAACTTTCTGTGATGAAAACCTCTGCTGTTGCCGAGGTGGCTACCTCTGCAGTCACGAGTTTAGATTTTCCAGTCAGACCGGAATTTGGTGTAGCCGGACGTATTACCGATCTTGCCAATCAACCAATAGGAAAAGTGCGAGTCGAACTTATCAATGGTGCTGGCGCACGAGTTATGTCTGGTGTAACGGATGAATTTGGTCTTTATCGCCTTGATGGAGTTCCTGTTGGTGTCTATACCTTAAGGGTTTCTCCTCAAGATTCACTCAACCCCAACGATACGTTGCCCAAACGGGAGATAAATATTCGGAATCAGTTTGTCTACGACCAGGATTTGCAATTACCTGTTTCCTCTGCTGTTAAGAAAAACCAATAGATATGAGAATACCCAGCAAACGATCGCCTATACATCCAGAATCATTCATGAGAAAATACTGAGATAAAAACCTTAGTTTATAAGCATTCTAGCCTTTATTCATTCTCACGTATCATTTAGGACTGCTATAGCTGAAGAATTTACACTGAAAAACTTCTTTTGAGAGGACAGCAAAAGTGCCTGTTTCATTAAGTGACTCTCATCTCAATCAAGAAGCAGGTCTGAAGTATAGGGAGCTTTGGAAAACTGATTGAGCGAGTAAATTTCAAGGCGACGGGAGTTGAAGATGCGATCGCGCTAGAGCACCGATCCATTAATGACAATGAGGGCGAAAAAACCCGGTTTCTTCGCCTAACAAGACCGAGATTTCGTTGTTTAAACTTAAAAAAACCGGGTTTTTAGGATTACTGGATCGACGCTCTAGTGGTAAGCTGTTCCACATTTAAATTGCACTCTAAGGACGGGTGGGACGCCCATCCCAAAAGAGCTTTAAAAAATTGTTCTTGCAAACTAAACGTGTTTTAGCTGAGTGTCCTTCCCCCCGAGACGGGCGAGCGCATTCGATGCTTTACATCAAGTGGTGACAAAAATGTCACTAGCGCCAATCGTTGGTTTATTGGATAACGTCGCTATCTGTAACGTGACAAATGCAGTCTGGTTGCCATCACCATCAAAGAAGAGAGCGCCAGTGGAAGTGTTATAAATAAATCGCTGACTAGAGCTAGTCGCTGTTACTGCACCGCTACCGATAAGGATTTGACTTGCGGTAATGGCAGCACCAGCAGTCAAGCCACCACCGAAACCAGCAGCAGAAACATGGAGTGTATCATCAATAGACGAGAAGTCGATAATGCTATCAACTCCTTGGTTTGAATTGTTGAGAACGAAGATATCAGCGCCAGCATTACCTGTGAATAAGTCATTGCCGAAATTGCCAATGAGAGTGTCATTACCCGAGCCACCAACCAAAGTGTCCTCTCCGGTACCGCCATCAAGCAAGTCATTACCAACACCTCCAGTCAGGTTGTCATTACCGTCATGACCGAAAAGGTTGTTACTGACATTGTTGGCTGTTATCGTGTTATTAAGGGCATTGCCGATACCGTTAACGGTGTTATTTCCTGTCAGGATCAATTTCTCCAAGTTATCTCCCAGAGTCCAACTGACTGAGGAATTGACAGTGTCTGTGTCAGCATTCGCTGCTTCAAAAATGCTGTCACTAGCACTGTCAACATAGTAACTATCATCTCCATCGCCACCAGAGAGAACATCGTTACCCGCGCCACCACTGAGAAGATCGTTGCCACTCTCACCAATTAAGGTATCATTGCCGGCGTCACCATAGAGATAATCGTTGCCACTCCCACCGTTGAGTATGTCATCTCCAGCATTGCCATAGAGATAATCGTTGTCAGCACCGCCATCCAATGTATCATTTCCATCACCGCCATTTAGAGTATCGCTGTCTTCCCCTCCCACAAGGGTGTCCTCTCCAGCATCTCCATTGAGGGTGTCATAACCAGTACCACCAGACAATATATTGTTAGCAGCATTACCTGTGATTGTGTTGTCAAGCTGATTGCCTGTGCCGTTAATGGAGTTGAAACCAAACAACGTTAAATTCTCTAGATTTTCTCCGAGTGTCCAGCTAACAAATGACCAAACGTTATCTGTCCCGGCGTTTAACTCTTCGATGATTGTGTCTACTATGCTGTAAATGTCATAAGTATCGTCACCATTACCACCAATGAGGGTATCATTCCCAAGCCCAGGATCGCCGCCATACAGAATATCGTTGCCGTGACCACCAATGAGGGTATCGTTCCCCAGATCGCCACCATACAGAGTATCGTTGCCTTCTCCCCCATTCAAAATGTTATTAAGTGCGTTTCCTCTGAGTCGGTTGTTAAGAGAGTTGCCAGTACCATTAATGGCATTACCAGTTAGTGTCAAATGTTCTACGTTGGTAAGCAAGAATATCGAAAAGTCAACGGCAGCTTCGACCTTATCAGTACCTGACGACGCATTCTCAACAATAGTATCGTTGGACGAATCAACAACGTAGATATCATCGCCTGTCCCACCAACCAGGGTATCATTGCCCGTACCGCCGTCTAAAGTGTCATCGCCAGCATCACCAGTCAAAATGTTGTCAAAGGCGGTTCCGACAATCCGATTATTCAGGGAGTTACCAGTACCACTAACAGCATTACCAGTTAGTGTCAAATGTTCTACATTAGCAAGCCCAGCTATTGAGTAGTCAATAGAAGCCTGAATTTTGTCAAAACCCTCCGACGCATTCTCAACGATAGTGTCGCCAAGCGAATCAACAATGTAAGTGTCATCACCAATACCGCCAATCAGAGTATCGTTGCCTTCTCCTCCATCAAGAATATCGTAGCCGTTACCACCAGTTAAGATGTTATCTAAGACGTTGCCTATGATGCGATTGCTTAAGAAGTTGCCAGTACCATTAATGGCATTACCAGTTAGTGTCAAATGTTCTACGTTGGTAAGCCCAGCTATTGAAAAGTCAATAGCTGCCTCGACTGTATCAGTACCCTCCAACACATTCTCAACGATGGTATCGTTAGTCGAATCAACGGTGTAAGTGTCATTACCAGTACCACCTTCCATTCTGTCATTACCAGTACCGCCATCCAATATGTCATCGTCTGTACCGCCATACAGGTAATCGTTACCTACACCGCTAATTAGGGTGTCATTACCAGTACCGCCATTGAGGGAATCGTTACCAGCACCACCAATTAGGGTATCATTGCCAAGATCTCCAATAAGGGTGTCATTGCCTTCTCCCCCATCCAGAACGTTATTCAGTGCATTTCCTAAGATGCCATTGCGCTGGGAGTTACCAGTACCACTAACAGCACTACCCGTCAGTATCAAATATTCTACGTTGGCAAATCCAGTTATTGAAAAGTCAACAGAAGCCTCGACCGTATCAAAACCAAAAACATCAACATTTTCAACAATGGTGTCATTAGGCGAATCAACAATGTAAGTGTCATTACCACTGCCACCAAACATTCTGTCATCACCAGTACCGCCATTTAATGTGTCATCGTCTACACCACCATACAGGGAATCATTGCCCGCACCACCAATTAAGGTGTTACTGCCTTCTCCACCATTGAGGGTATCGTTTCCTTCATTGCCATTGAGAATATCGTTACCCGCACCACCATCTAACACGTTGTCAAATGCATTTCCCTCAATTAAGTTGTTGAGAGAGTTACCAGTACCATTGACAGCATTACTCGTCAGTATCAGATTTTCTACATTGGTCAATCCAGCTATCGAGAAATCAATGCTAGCTTCGACTGTATCAGTGCCTTCCAAAGCGTTCTCAACAATAGTATCATTGAGCGAATCAAGGATATAGGTATCATCACCAGTACCGCCAATCAGGGTATCGTTACCTGCATCGCCATCAAGGAAGTCATTACCACTGCCACCATCAAGAATGTCATTACCTTCACCGCTTTGCAATAAATCATTATCACTGCCTCCGATGAGAGTATCACTCCCTCCTAACCCAAATATTTCATCTTCACCATTACCTCCATCAAGATAATCATTGCCATTGCTACCAAGAAGAATATCCTTGCTATTACTAGCAGTAATCACTGAGACAGAAAAAGTGGTATCAACGAATTCACCTTCGCTGTCAGTAGCGCGAATAGTAAGGTCGGCAATACCTTGGCTGTTGGCAGCGTAGTCTAGAGTTAAAGTTCCAGTAACTCCATCAATAGTGACACTATCAAATAGCCCATTATTTGTATTACCTTCAATTGAATAGGTAAGAGCGGTATCGCTTTCTTCAGCGTCTTCAAAAGCTGCAAAAATGTCTATATTAGCATTGGGAGCATTTTCCGTAACTGTAGTATTATCTATACCAATAGTTGAAGGTGGGGTATTGAGTAGATCTTCGTTCTCTATGTTGCCAATCAGAGTGTACTCTACCTCATTGTTTTCAAAGGTAGCTCCAGATAGCTCAGACAGACTCAAAGCAAATATTTTGTCTGGCTCGTATTCAGTATCTCCAATTAACTCAACTTCAATCGTCGCAATACTCTTACCAGCAGCAATGGTAGCTTGTCCCAATGTGGCGATGTAATCCGAGCCAGCTAGGGCTGTTCCATCTACAGTTTTGTAGGAAAACTGTATGTCAACTGGTGCTGGAAATGAAAGAGCTAACTTAAACTGAGCAATCGTATTCTCTGAATCACCTTCAACAAAAGTAACATCATACCCTTTTAAAATAGGCACAGCTACTAGGTTTTCGGTACTGATTCTCGTATCAGAAAATTGAATAAATTCTACGTTGAGCAGGGTGTCTTTGTTGTCTATAGTAATTACTTTCCCTGTTTTTTGAATATGACTATCTACTGACAATCTATTTTCATAGATCACAGTATCAACACCCTCACCACCATCAACTAAATCGCTGCCATCGCCAGTAATTATTTGATCGTCTCCATCATGACCAAATAGAGAATCGTTACCAACACCTCCATTGAGGATGTTATCTATATTATTACCAACTACTTTATCGTTACCTGCACCAGCATTTGCTCCTAAATCGATTGCTCCTAAGATAATCAGGTCATTGCCAGAAGTGCCTTCAGCGATCTTACTAAAAGGATCGGTATTAACAGATGCAATGGTAGAGTTTTGTGCAGAACTATTAATACTCACATCAGCCAAGAAAGTATTTGCTACCAAAGAATTTACAGCCAAGGCAGCAGGATTTCCTCCATCAAGACTTGCAATATATGTTTCGTTGCCGCTTCCCACTATAAAATCTACCTTAGCAGATGGAGTACCTTTGGTAAAAAAGACTTCAGCCGTGACTTTATTTTGAGCATCAAGGGCTACGCTTAAATTTTCTATAGAACCACTAAAGCTCAAACCCAATGCGCTATCTACTAATTGGTCTGATTGGATAGTTTCGACTACAATACCATCTACAAGAATGTCAATTTTCGCAATATCGTCGGCAGAAAAACCTGAGTTATTAAATTCAGATGACAAATCGGAAGGATTAGATAGCAATACCGCATCGTCAGAATCGACTATATTTAACTGACTGAGATTTACATACTCACCAATGCCATAAGCTCGAACATCAGCTATGGATTGAAGCGCCAAAGCATTGGAGCTAAAGCTATCGCCAGCTTCTCCATCGGAAAGAAAGTAAACAACATTCGTTCCGCCTTCGGGCAATCCTGAGAAAAACTGATAAGCTCGATCCAGAGCGTTACTAAAGGCAGTACCACCACCTGCACCTAATCCTTGAATTGTTGAAATTGCTTGTGTTGGACTTATTGGACCGTTTAAAGAAGCACTGTCGCTAAAAGCAATAACCGCAAAACGACTGGTATCTGCAATACCACTACTAATTAATGAATTAGTTAAACTGATGTAGGCATTTTTAGCTTGCTGAAGCGGATTACCAGACATACTGCCTGATACGTCAATGATGTAAGCGAAATTATACTGCGTACCTTGTGCTGAAGATAGGTTTAACGTATAGTCGGCGTCACCATCAAACATAAAAGTTGGCAAGGTTAACGAAGCGGATGCAAATAACTGCCCGTTATTATCGTAAATGTCTGACTTTGTGGTGTTTTTTGGTCCATCTTTTAACGGTAGGGGAACAGTGCGATCGCTGAATCGGGCGAACTCGATATTTTGCAGTGTATCTGTACCATCAGCCTGAGTTCCTCTATTATGAGCAAAGGTTATGATTTTTCCTCCAAGACCGAAAATCCCACTGTCAGAGATGGAATATTTATAGTTTTCAAATTTATCGGAGAAAACAGCAACATCTCGATTTCCATCTCCTCCATCAAGAGTATCGTTACCTAAACCTCCTTCTAGAGTATCTGCACCACCATTACCTCTAAGGATATCTTTTCCTTGTCCACCAAGTAGTTTATCGTTATTGACGTGTCCGACAATGGTGTCCGATCCTCCTCCACCAATCATAACAAGACCATTCTTTTTATAATTATATAGAGTTGGATAACTAAATTTAGATACATAAGCAGCAGAAAAGTACAAATCATCTTCTACTGTTCCATAGATAATCGGTTTATTCCCATCAAGAAATTTTGTAACACCGTCATTGAATAGTCCATTAACAAATTCACCACGGCTTGATATTAATCTGTTTGTTGCTACTACTGTGTTAACGTACCAAGATTGGCTTCTGTGGAAATCATTGAAAAAAGACTCTTTAGTGTATATAGTTCTAGGAACTGAACTAGAATCACTAAATTGAATATTTACTTTTCGACCAATACCCGAAGGATCTACCCTCGGTAATACAGCAGCATTAGCAACAATTGTAAGAGGATTGCCTGTTTCAAAGTCAAAATTTTCTGGAACATTCTTCCGAGGATAAACGGCAAAATTTTCTATCCGTTTTTCTCCATTCTCTTCAACAATAAATACTGCATCATCGGAAATCTGAAATGCCATCGAGTTATATACCCAAACTCGATCTAGATAATCATTAACTCCATCATCATAATTGAATTGTTGCATATCCCAAGCAATGGAACGCTCTACAAAGGCAAGTCCGAAAAAATCCTTAACTTGAAGTTTTGTATAGGTTCCAGGTGGAACATGCTGTGGCAGTGCGAAAAATCTCTGTACAAGCTCGAATTGGCTTCCGACAGCGAATCTACCAGCACCTGTCTTCATAAAATCATTTACATCTACAGGAACGTCACTAATAGCATCTTTAGGTCGAATTAAATTAGCATCTATAAGATTGCTAGGAGTTGATAATTGCCCGTACAAGTACAAATTTGTAATATCATTTCTGTTTAACTGTGTCATTATTTCTCTCCGATGTTTTTGAGTTCTTTCAAGAAGAATGCAGAATTTATAATTAATTAGTGTGTGATTTAAACACACTACTAATCGAAGAACACTTAAATCTAAATTTAATGGATAACTTAAACCTATTTTCTCATCTGCCAGTCACACAGAATTCTCTAATTGAATTTTGGTTCTTGACTCTTGAATTCTATTTTGTTAGTAGCTAAAATTACCACTTGACTTTTCCACAGTTTTGGACAACGTGTGCTACTTGATATTCTTTTAATCTTTGCTTGCCGTTTTCATCTAAATAACGCGCTTTGAAGTTAATAACTATGGCATCGCCAGAATCAAATCCAAATATACGATCTAAATAGTGAGGTCGTGGAAGATCGTAAGCCCCACCAGAATTTATAGAGCAGCAGTCTGGATTTTCTTTAATATATTCATCAAAGTTTTTATACTTAATGTAGTCATAGAATTGTTCTTTCTTTCCGGGAATTGTTGCAAAGATTTTGTTTCGATTATTTTGAAAATCGAAAACGGATTGGAACTTCTCTTTATCGCTTAGATAACGCATTTTGGCAAAACAAAATCCGGAATAATTTAAGCTAAAGTAGGCGGTTATAACGGTTAATAGTATTCCGATGGAAAGGAAACCAGGTAAAAGAAAGGTACGGTTTATCATTGTATTTGTGGCAATTTACATGGTTCTTCAGTAAAAGCATTTTCCGGTCAAATCAAACTACTATCTACAAGATTTGTAGGATTTGATAATTGCCCGTACAAATATAAACTTGTAATATTATCTCTTGTTAGGTTCGCGACTAAATCTTATCACAAACTCACCAGACTGGTAAGCGCTATATCGCCCTAGCGGCAGTGCTTTTCCCTCCGATATGCGCTCACCTGAAAGGGCGATCGCATACAATGCAGTCTATGAGGTTCTCAGAGATTATTCACACTCATGTTGAACGAACATTTTTACCTCATAGCAGCAATAGCCATACTTGTTGTAGAAGTCGCCATTCTTACCTTTAACCTGTTTCACAAAACTGCAGTTTGGCTTGAAGAGGGTCAGCTTTTTCCTGATAGTAAAGCAAACTCGCCTTTTTTTACTTATGCCTTTGGCGGCAACGTCGCAATTGATGGCAATACCATTGTTGTTGGTATTGATAGAAGAGCTATTATGGCAATCTTGCGGTTTACTTGGGATAACACAGGAGCTTACGTATTTGTGCGTGACAGCAGGACAGGCAGCTGGTCAGAGTCACTCAAGCTCGAACCCCGTGATTATCAGAGATTTGCAAGGTATGGACACAAAGTTGCTATTTCTGGTAATCGGGTTGTTGTTGGTACTGAAGAATTAGTTAGAACCGCATTTATTTTTAGAAGAATTGATTCTCCCTAGTACAAAGGTAGAAAAATATTTCAAGAATTATTCAATTTTCCTAATTAGGTTCATGAATTTTCTTCATCAGGTTTAGAGAAAGTTAATTGAGAAAAACGGTTGGTCTTGATGTCGAGATAAGCCAACCGCCACTGTTTTGAGAGAACGTAACTTGTTTGAGGAAATTTTCGCTAAGGTTAGCGGAGTTATTTTCTTTAACTATGAGAATTGCGGCTTCTTGAAGAACTAAAGGTTGATTCATTTTTTCTTCCCTGATGACTGTTTAATTAGAAGGGTCAACTTAATAGACAGGTTATACGGAGATTTTTCCTGTTAACTGTCGAGTTCAACCTCGGTCATGTTAATAAACCAATTGCACTTCTCTATCAAGATGTATGGTCGCTTAGTCCTTTGCTCAACCGTTACTTTTATTAACTGTTGCCTTGACTAACCTTGTAATTTTATAAACTAATTTAACTGAGTTAGTAAATGAGAAGCCTACGGAAATTAACGCTCCCGAATTTGAGTACTATTTTCACTAAATCTTTATAAAAATAGTATCTTTATAAAAAGATTATAATTCCCAAAAAATCTTAACAGTTCTTTTGCCAAATGAGTTTGTGGGAAGATGGCGCTTACTCTAGTACAGAAAGGCGCTCAGTATGAAGGATAAAGGATGAAATTAAAAGGCTTACACTGTAAACTTTGGAGCGATTTACATTTGTGAGCCGCCTTTACACCGACTTGTACTAGTGATGTTCCCACGCTCCAGGAATTGGGAAAACCGAATATAGTCCTCTCAAACAATATCAGCAGCGATCGCCTACCATAGAGTTTTAAAGGCGTATTCGTAATTATTATGTCTGCTCAGTCTGTCTCTGTAGTTTCCTCCGCCACAGATACTACTCCACAACAACCCTCTATCCCGATTCCCCCTCTTGTCGGAGCAAGTCTGGAGGAATTAACTGCTTGGGTGCAGCAGCAGGGACAACCAGCATATAGGGGAAAGCAACTCCACGATTGGCTCTATCATAAAGGGGCGCGATCGCTATCTGACATTTCCGTCTTTCCCAAGCAATGGCGTGGGGAAGTTGCAGAAACTCCCATCGGACGTTCAACAATACACTACCGCTCTGTTGCCCCCGATGGCACAGTAAAGTATCTTTTAAAACTCGCAGATGGTCAAATTATAGAATGTGTAGGTATCCCTACAGAAAACCGCTTGACTGTTTGTGTTTCCAGTCAAGTAGGTTGCCCAATGGCTTGTGATTTCTGCGCTACTGGTAAAGGAGGCTACAAGCGCAATTTGGCACGTCACGAAATTGTAGACCAGATTCTGACAGTTCAGGAAGATTTCCAGCAAAGGGTCAGCCATGTAGTATTTATGGGCATGGGCGAACCCCTGCTCAATACCGATAATGTTATAGGAGCCGTCAAATCCCTGAATCAAGATGTGGGCATTGGACAGCGTAACCTAACAGTCTCAACGGTTGGCATTCGCTCGCGCATCCACCAGTTTGCCCTGCACAAGTTGCAAGTGACTCTTGCCGTGAGCCTTCACGCCCCCAACCAAAAACTAAGGGAACAACTTATTCCCAGCGCTCACTCTTACACCATAGATGATTTGCTGGCAGAATGTCGGGAATATGTAAAAATCACCGGGCGGCGTGTCACCTTTGAATACATCCTCCTTGCTGGAGTGAATGACTTGCCAGAACACGCAATGGAACTAGCACATCACCTGCGGGGATTCCAAAGCCATGTCAATTTAATTCCTTACAATCCCATTCAAGAAGCGGATTACAAACGCCCCAATGAAAATCGCATTCAAGGGTTTGTAAAAGTCCTCAAGCAGCAACGAATTGCTGTGAGTGTTCGTTACTCCCGTGGCTTGGAAGCGGATGCTGCTTGCGGACAGTTGCGATCGAGTAAAAAGTAGGGCTTAATTAACGCCGTTCATGAATACCGGGGGCATAGGCTTCAATAACTCTGCCGGTACGCATACAACTGATTAATAAGTAGTCACACATTGGGCACTGGGTCTGAGTTTGTTGATTGTGAGAGATATAGTGCCTTTCTCCTTCGCTGCCACAGTTTGGACAGCGAATTTTTTGTACTATTTTCTGTACCAGTTGCATTTTAAAAACCTCTAAATTTCATTAATTTTGAAAAAAACGCAGATTAAAACTGATAAATCTTAGAGATTTACAGAAATTCAAAAAGCGATATAATCCATCGCTTAAGTTAACATAAACTAAGTGTTCATACTCATCTATATTTGTTTATTATCCTTATTTTTAAGTTATGTACTATCCAACTTTAGATATATAAATCAAATCTTTAAAGATGAGCCCAATAAAGAAATTAACGATCCCAGTTATGTATGCTTTGAAAATTACCTATTTACTCCCATGCTCAATTTGTATTTCTTAACATAACCGCTTGCTGCTTTTCCTATGCCAAACCGGGCAATAACTACATAAAAGCATCATTTTTTCGGTGAATAGCAAGTTTTACCCACCCTATCTGCGATTATTGAAACCTGGTTTTATCTCACTCATCACGACCTTTGGTTTTGCAACCTAACTAACGATCTTTAGGCAGGCAAGTTCCTTGGGAGCTAGGATAAGTAGAATATTACAATCAAATAGCTTTGATAATCAATATCTTTACAATCGCGCTTTCTGCCATTTGGTATATGTAAAAAGTAGTAGTTAAGAATTTAATTTACCTTTAGTTTTAGTCACAAAAGTTTAATTTTTAGCTTTAATTAATATTTATTTACTTGTCAAAATTAAAATTAAATTACTGAGAAAAATTTAATAAAAAATTCCATTTATAGGGATTAACGAGATTAACTGTGTTTGCTAATCTGGTTATAAGTAATGGGTAATGGGTAATGGGTAATCTTCGGAAGTTGAATTAATGGAAACTCTAAGCGTTAGATCTCAGACTAAAACAGTTTTTGATAGCTTTAAACTTCTTCGGAAGTTGAATTAATGAAGTAAATAAAACCTGGCTCCAATCAATAGATAAGCCGGGTTTTTTATTTTTATAAATTTTAAAAAATAATATTTTGAAAGTCTTATCAAGTAAGGATTTGAATGAATCGTTTTGCTTACATACTGCACTGACTTGCTTACAACCGTCTTGAAATTGATGACGGTAGGAGCATTGCCCCAACTATATATGAGAAAAAAATCAAAGTCATATCCAAAGTCATATACGACGCTTCAATACTCATATACATACTCATATACGCCCTTGCGAAGATGGAATTAAGGCAAAAGAAAAAACTTAAGTTCAAACATTGCCCAATCGATTTCCATCATTGATGTAGGTAAATCAGATGTCTACAATTTATATTACAGAAGCTGGGACGTTGTTGAAGATACAAGACAATCACGTAAAAGTCTTCCATCAACAACAACTATCCATTTCACTTCCCATTCCTCATGTAAGTCAAATCATCTTGTTTGGACAAAATCACCTATCATCCAAAACAATCAAACTTTTACTATATCATCATATTTCAGTTCTATTTCTCAGTCAACATGGAGAGTATTTAGGACGTTTAGAAAATGATTCACCACATCAACCAAAATATTTAGCCAAACAAGTTAAACGTTCCCAAGATACTGAATTTATCATAAACACTGCCCAAAGCTGCATGGGAGCGCAATTACACAACCAACTGCTACTTTTGCAACATTTCACCCATCACGTGTGCTTGTCAAGGATACAGACAGCACAAAATTTTCTAGCCCTGTTAATCGAGGATTTACCAATGGCAAATTCTCTTGAAGAACTGCGGGAATATGAAACCAGTGCAGCTAGCTTTTATTACCCTGCATTGAGTTCCTTCCTTCCTCAGAAATTTAAATTTAAACAGAGATACAGCCGCACACCTTCTGATGTCGTTAACATCTTGTTAAATTTGGGTTATACCTTACTCCACCAGCATATTCATACTCTTCTCAAATCTTCGGGGCTGCATCCAAATTGGGCAAGTCTTCACCAAGAAGCTTACCATCACTCGCCTCTCGCTTGTGATTTGATGGCTGAGTTTCGCGCACCATTGGTAGATGATTTAGTGGTCAATTTGCTGAAGAAGCGTACTATGACTTTGGATAATTATACGCTACCAGGCAAGCAGAGAAACACGCAGTTTGACTGTAATTTGTTGAAGATTTTTCTCCACCATTGGGAAGAAAAGCTCAAAACTTTAGTCGTGCATCCCCTGGTTGGAGAAGTTAGCTACCGCCAGTGTTTGGAATGGCAAGTGCAAGAATATATTGCTTGCTTGTTGGGTGATATTGACTTTTATCGTCCATTGTTGGTAAAACTCAAGCTTGCACAGTCCAACTTTACGAACACGGGCGTCCGAGAAAAGAGACTGTTAGAAATGGTGAAACGGTAATGTTTTACCTGATTTGCTATGACATTATAAGCGATCGCCGCCGCCAAAAAATTGCCCGATTACTCCAAGCTTACGGATTGCGCGTACAACAGTCAGTTTTTGAATGCGTTTTGGATGAAAAACAGTACGAAAACCTCTCCAAACGCCTACTCAAACTCCTGAATAAACGGGAAGACCAAATTCGGTTTTATCCCTTATCCGCGCACTGTCGTTGTAAGGTAGTGGTGCTAGGCACACAACCTAAGTTTGTAGTGGATGACGCAGCGTTTATCGTTTAATTTTCAATTTTTAGTAAAGTTTCCACTTAATTAAGAATACTCTAATGAGCGCTTTTGAGAAAGTGCGTTCCCCTCCCATTTTACTAGCCAAAAGTTAAAAGATTTGTTGCGTCTTTGGTTTTATCTTTTACCTTTGTGCTTGTTGTGTTCCATCTTACACTTACGGCAAAAGCTCAAAAACAGCTTGACGCTCTATCTAATAAAGACCGCAAGCAATACGACAAAGCTTTCCAAATTTTAGCAGAATCAGGACCCATTTACAGAAGTTTAAGAACTCATAGGTACAAACACAAAGATAGCGGCACCTGGGGTTCTTCTGCTTCTATGGCTAAAAGATTCTATTGGCAATATTTGGAGAAGCGAACCATTTTGGTAACTGGTTTGGATTCGCATTAAATCTTGTCCTAGTATTCAAAACTGGGTTTTTAGCAGTGAACTCGTTTTAAAGGGTTTATTTTCGTTAAAAACCCCGGTTTTTTAACAAATACATTTCACACAGGGCATGGGAACGAAACAAGAGGTTTGATAATGTCTAATCCCCGTCCTTTAAATGCTAAAGAACTACACCTAATTTCACTATACGGTCACTGGGAATTCGGGATGACACCAGCACAATTTTATGCGAAATGGGCTGTCAGCTACGAACAAATCGCCCTTATTTGCTCCCGTTCGGATTCTACAGTAAGAGGTTGGTTTAAACGAGGTCGTTACAGACGATACCCCACTAATAATGATTTGCGCCATCTAGCATTAATGGATTTCTTACTAGAACATTTTGAAGAGATTCCCGAACATCTTCGGTACTTGCTGTGTCTTACGAATTCCCAATAAAGCTGTAGAACCTCCATCCACAAATTAACGAAATTGTCAATATCAACTAGACCTGTTTAAAGGAATACTGACTCAGTTAGGCTAATCTACAGTCAATTTTAAAGAGAAAATCACCTGAAATGACTCTTTGAACTGGCTGGCTTCATTAGAAGCCGAATTAATGGAAACAACTGCTTTAAGGTTAACGACCTTGTTATCAAGGCTCCCCGGCAATTAGACGAATTACCGGGGATTTTCTTGATGTATTAGACATCTCCAGAAATTAAGGGATTTCCAACAAATAAATTAACTGACATCTTGCACCTTCTCAATAAAGGGGTGGTGGGCGGTGCCCACCCTACGTAACAATAAGCTTTTCAGCCTATTATTTTCGATTGGGAAACGGTGGTGCAAGATATGAGTTAACCAACATTGTGGGGTGGGCGTCCTCACCCTCCACCTACAACAGGCGAGACGCCCCGCAGTCGCCTCAACTCTGGGAACCGCACGGCGCTGCTCTGGGTACCACAAGAAATTTTTGAGTATTTTTTTATTTGGAAGTCCCTAATTATGCGTTCGCCTAAATCCCTTGTAAGGGCGTATGTCCTGCGGACAGGCTGCGCCAACACGTAGTGTGCTGACGCTCGTAGGCATACGGTGGTTCGCCCTTATCTCATTTTTGGAGAAGTCTATTGAGATGGTTAGATCTCTTACTCGTCCTCCATCAATTTTTGCACAACTAGTTTCGTTACATCAGAATATATGTAGTAGGGAGTATCGTTAAGACCAATATACTTGTTAACAGGCTTGTTCAAAATTTGAAACATTTGATTACTGATATTGGTAATTTCTGCAAGAATCTGGTCTGGTTCACAAGCCTTAGCTACATAATCTCGAACGCCGGAATTATTTTTATCTCGCTCCAAAGCTTTATACATGCTCTCTTGTGAGATACCTGTAGCGCTATGAATCAGGTAATTTCTTTGTTCAATCCAATAATCAAGTTTATCTAAAGAATTAGTAATTTTTTCCCAAGCATCTTTTTCTTTTATCTTATCTCTATATTGTATGAGAGCACTAACAAAGTTCCATTTACTAAACCTTCCTGGCAATCGATACTTTTGTTTAGCATTACACTTTTGACCTTCCGATCGCTCAAAATAGCGCCATAAAGTAGGCTCTACTTTACTTTTATCTAAATACCAATTATCAGGGTAATTCAATTTATCAAAATATTTTAATCCTCCTAAATGAGTTATTAAATAATGTAAACTTTCTTCAGAAAACGAACCTAGGCGAGCTAAAAAATTTGCAATTTGGTTAAGTTGCCAATAGATCCGACACTGGGTGTATAAATTTAGTAATTTATCATAGTTAGTCAGAAAATTTTCAAACTCATTTAGTGCTTTACTGGACTTAATCAGGTTTTTAGCCCCTAAACTATCTAGATTTAAATAATATACAGCGAGAGTAAGTATCTTAATAACTTGCTCAACAACATGATTGCTACTTAAAATACTTTGCCTATCTACAACACCTTCCGGCAAAGATGCTAGCATTGTTTGCCAATCTCGAAGGAGTTGGATTGCACCATCAAAATCACAGCGGTTTAACAGTTGTTGAACAGTCCGATATCTTTGGCTACGTAGATGACGCCAGTATAAAGTTAACTGGCACTCAGAAGGCTGACCGTATAAAATTTTTTCAAGTGACAAATCTGGATCGATAAAAACAATTTTACTAAAACTAGAATCAATTGCTTGGATTTGCAAAGCTGTTTGCATTGCTCCCGTTCCGCCTTTAATGCTGATTAATGCCAAATCGTCATTAAGTTGTGCTTGATTAAATTTCTCAGCATGAGTTATTTCAGCGATCGCTTTGTAATAGTATCGCAGCATCGGTTCTAATTCGTTACCAATTACATCAGCAGGAATTACTTTTTTTTCCAACTGAAAATTTAGTTTTTCTTCTTTCAACCACTTTTCTAAAATAGAATACAAATAAATTGTATCTTTGTCATGTCCATCAGGCATTTCAAGGCTTTCCTGATTGGTAACAAATAAATAAGCCTTATTTACACCAAGGCTAATAGATTTTTGAATTGCTCCCCAAAGCCTCACAGGCTTTAACCGTGGGTGCCAATCACTTGAATTTTGTCTGTATCTATCAAGTAAGACTTGTGTAAATTTTCGAGTCGGTTGTTTAACACCAATGGGTAATCCTAATTCTTCGTAAAGCGTCTGCTCAATATAACCGCGCTGGTTATGCCAAATTTCTTTTAAGTTAGGAGGCAATTTAGCTAGTTTTTTATTAATATTTGCCTCGTTGGGTATAAAGTCAATAGGTAAATAGTAGTGCCTGCCTTGGATTGGTAATTGAATCGCTAGGTCAGAAGTGCCAAGATTTGCAATTAGAATTGCCATATTTACTTTACAATTGGAGGGTTTATGATTCAGTAAAAGGAAAAATTTGAAAATAGGATTTTTTACCAGTTTTTTGTAATTGCTTGAGATAAAGATTGCGAGGATTTTGGGAACCTTGAGTTACCCCAAAAACAGTAACCACTTGGTATGTTATCCCTTCGTAATCTATATCCTTAATCCAAACTGGCGATGGTTGAGGGGGATTAATTCCACCACACAAACTCTTATCATAATCGCCATTGTCCTTAAGTTCAGAACTGTGCAAAATTCCCAAAGGATAAACTTTTTCTTGATTTTTTTTACCCTGACAAACTACAATCTTGCAATTAGCATCAACTGCGTCAATCCATTTTTCTTTATCTGCATTAACTATAGAGTGAATCGTAGGATTATAAGGATTGATTGAAGTTTGAAACAATTCATTCAAAGCTTGATAAAACTCTGCTATATGCTGTCGAAATAAACGCTGAAACTGTTGCAGGTCATCTGGAAGATTCCAAAATTCATTTTCACCCTCGGGATCTGGAGTTAGAGTGGAACCACGCCACCAAGGAGCTTTGTCTCGGTTTTGCCGTGAATAGCAGGGGCGTCTAGCACCTTGTCCAACACCTCCTAAATGAAACATTATCCAAGTTAGATTTTTGAGCAATTTAGTAATTGCTTCTTTTTTATTTTCTGGAGTTTGAGAAGTATGAGACAATACCAAAATTCCTACTTGTTTTCCACAAGGCTCGTTTTTACCTTGCTCGGTGGAATAAGGTTCTAATTTCACGACTTCCCCATTAAGTATATTGCAACTTATCCATCCAAGTCTTCTCGGATTAATGCCTCCAAAAATATTAGATTCCCACTCATTCAGTTGTTTAATTTGTGCAGGAGGTATCACACCTAAAGCAAAGGTACGAAACCAATAGCGCAACATAGATTTGAAAGCTATAGGGCGTACTTCCGCCTTGGGTTGACCGCGATGTTGCCATTCCCACTGTCGTGTTGTCTTGTTATAATTCCATTTCCATGAATGACTAGTAGATTTTTGGTTGCCATGAATGAGTTGACCTTCTAAAGTAAATTCAACTCGGAAAAATTCTCTAGATATTTTGATGGGTTTGGTACTGTTGCTCAGGATAAAATTGCCGTAGCCACTATTAATTTGAGAACCAGCACCGTTTTTGGTTAGTCCTTTACTTAGCCATTTGCTGACTTGTTTAAACGTTTCTTCATCGCACCCAGGCATTGGGCGCAAACCAATGACAAAAGTAGGATTTTCTAGCGAAAGGAAGGCGTTAGGGTTAGGATTGTATTCCAGCTCATCTTCCTTCCATCCCCAAATTTTATTTGCCATATCAACAGACAAACCACCTGCTTTTTCTGTAGCTGTAGGTAGGGGATAAGCATCAAAAAATATTACCTTACCAGTGCGATGTTCTTTAGCAGCATCGAGGCTACCAAAATAGGGAGCAATTTTTTTCTCTGCCTCTTCCCAACTTACGTTGTCTTTTGTGGCAATTTCCTGAATTGCTTGAGCACGAGCAACACCCCGTAACGTACTGGAAGGAATGTAAGGCATTCCCAAATTATCAAAGGCAGGTAATAAAATGCTCTCTGGTCCCCGTATCCCTCCTACTCGAATTCGCCAAGGACAAGTAACGCGAAAAGTGTTTCCTTCTCCTGCAAGGTCTCTAGTACGTTGGACAAGTAATTTCAGACGCTCCCGGTAGTCGGCATTTTCCTCAGCGTTCTGTAACAACTCGACCCTAGTGCCATCTTTTGCTTCAGTGTTCGGCGATCGCATCCACCGCAGGTATTCAACAAAGCTTGCTGTTTTATTTGGTTGGGGTTGATGAGAACTGAGCCAAACAGAAGGCTGGGGTCGTGTTGGCTGTTGCTTTTTGCCACTATTTCTGGAGACTGGATGATTATTTGTCATACACGATTTTTTATTTTTATTTCATGAGAATTTATGCGTTTTCTGCTTCAGCTTTGACATCGGCATAGACAGCACCAGCCCAAAAAGCAAATTCACGAGCAACCTGCAAACCCAAACCAGTCAGCCCTAAGTAATCTTCTGGTTTCATATCATCGCTACTTAAAGTATTCAGCCCTCTTTCACCAACTAAGTTGTTTACTCCAGAAAGGTCTTGCAGCGTCTCAAAATATTTAATAACTACGTCTTTTTTACCATCTTGGTTGAGCGCTTGTTCCTCTGCTTTTAGCCGTAACATACCCCAAGTAGCCAGATAAGTGTAGAGTTCAACTGACTGATTGTATTGTTCCTTTAAGCGATTGCGATTGTTTGTGTGAGATTGTCGTAAATTGTGTAAAGCTCGATAGACTGATTTACTAATAGTGCGTGGGTCAAATATTTCCTCAAGCATGATTCTGACTCCTGTTTATTCTGATAACCATTGCCGCACAAATCCTCTGCCCAAGCTTTCTTGTCCCCCTAATTGCAACATAGAGTAACCAGAAATGACAGATTTAAAATCGTTGATAGCTGTTGTGCTTTGACCATTTGCAGAGACTGTACTACTCCAGGGAAAATACATTAGAGTTTCTGGTGGAACAGCTTCTTCATAACGAAATCCGCCCTTTACCGTTTTTGTTTCATCTAGCCTGACTTTTACCTGTCTCCACAGACTTGACTCAATTAAAACCTGGCAATTTTGATTTGATAAAACCAGGAATTGAGTCATGATTTTTATTTCTTCACTACCATTAGGAAGAAACTGCGACCATTCTTCTTTTGACCAAAGCTTCAGCTTATCTTTTTTGAAGATTGCATCTTTCAAATAGAGATGTTTGCTATTTCCCCCACTAAAACTCAGCACCTCTGGTATTTTGGTAGGTTTTTTATCCAGACAACGTGCCCAGCGTTGCAGTAAAAATGGTGAAGTTACCCACACGACACCATGACTCAAAGAGGGAACTGGAAACCAGAGAATAGCAGCATCCCCTACCCATAAAGTACCTTGTTTCAAATTTTCATCGGTGCCTGAAGTTACATCTTCAATAGTGTTACCCCATAATCTTGTACGGTCTTTTTCAGGAGTAGCAGCACGCAAGCGACCGCGAATCGTGCTAGAAGGCAAATAAGGCAAATCTGTATGAACTTCTCGTGCAAGACCAACTAAATTACCTTCTTGACTGGCACCTCCAGTATGTAACGGAGAGAGCAAATATAGATATGTCAAATAAGTTTTCATCTTGTTCCCCACAGTAATTTTCCGTAATTTAATTGTTTAAATGTTTTCAACGAATTACTGTCTCCGTGCGGCAATAAATTATCGCAAGATACAGTTGAGATGTTGTTAAATAAATACACTGTTCCCGGTGGGACAAATGCCCGTTGGGGAAGTAGCGCAAATTCTCTTCCTTGCTGGTTTTTACGTTCGATGGTCGAGACACCACCCCACAAAAGAGCGCGATCGCTTACGCATCCTTTCAGAGATTCTTGCCAAATACTGGGATAAACACCATACATCGGTTCGCTTCCAACTTGCGCCAGTCCCGGTGTTAGCAAGTATGCAAAATCACCACTTTGTTTTGCAGAGGTATAACCTTCCAGTTCTTGCCACTCAGGTAAACTTATCGGTGATACCAGCACGCGATGACCTTCGCCACCCAAGCGCACCACAGTTTCAGCGATCGCCTGTCCGTTGATAGCTGCTACCAAGCGCCATCCTGTTTTCAAGCGCATTGCCACTTCCGTAAAATATCCGTCTTTATCCTTGACCTGACGTTTACCAGATTCCATCTGAATGTGGGGCAAAACTTGAACTTTCCAAGGGTCTTCGTGAAAGTCCGTTGGCTGAAAATCATTTTTCCCTTGGAGATACCGCATCAAAGCAGTGGCTTTTATCCAAGGTTGCGGTCGTCCGGCGATGGATTCGTTCTCACCCAACAATGGCGGCACCATTGGTTTGAGTTGGGAGTCGTTAAAATACAGGTACTCCCAACCTGCTGAGGTGACATCTTCAACTGACATCAGACGGTCAATTCGATGCCAGGTTGCAGAGACTTCGTCCTTGTCGTTAGCATTGGATTTATCTGTTCTTAACCCCACACACAGCAAGTCCTTGGGTGTGGGCAACCAAAGACAATTGTCTGCGTCTAGCAAGAAAGAACCAAGAAATTCTAAATCGCGCCTTTGGTTGGTTTTATCATTTTGGTAGCTTTCACAGGTAGAACGCAATGCTTGAAAAACAGTAATTGGCATGGGAGGAAACTGTCCCTTTGCCCAAGCACCCTCACCAGGACTAAAGGGTTTTGCCTCGCGGAATAACAACACATCTATAGGAGCGATCGCATACCACTTCATGACCGAACCTCCGCCTGCTTCAGTTCCTTCCATTTATGGCGTTGAATCCTCTTATCTACCCAAAAAGCACTAAACCGCAGCAAATTAGCCAAATCTTGCTCTTGGGTTCCCTTGGCATTATCCCCAGCAAGTTGTTTTGTGTTCCAAGCCCAACTTTCCCAAGCTTCAAGCCAATCTAATAACGGTTGCAGGTTCTTTAGTTTTTGGTCTCGTGAATTCAACACAACTTTAGCTGCTTTCTTAAACAGGTGATAATTTGGCGTCACGCAAGCATGGCGGGGTAACTCCTCAGCTAACCGATACAAAAGCGGGCTGATATCTTGTTGCTCGTAGAGTTTGATAAATTCCCACCACCCATCCAGTAAATGTCCTTTCATCACTGCTTCCAAAGTATTGCCCGAACCATAAACGATTCGGAAACACAACCCATCTTTTCCATCTAACTTTTTTGCCTCTTCCTTTTCCGCGTCCCACAACTTCTCTAAGACTGTTGGGAGTGGTACGCTTTTATGGGCAATAACAATCCCCATGCTTATCGTTGCGCCCGCACCCATTGTGAAGTAGGGACGAGACTTATCTGATTTTCGATACCAGTACCCCCCTTCAGTGTAAAATTCCCCTTTTGGGTCTTCTCCACCACACCAAGCGGCTCGTAACGAAAGCAGGTACTGTGGCAAATCTTCTAGTGGTAGCACAGCCATCACGTCATCACCACCGCTGTAGATGACTTTGCCGCAAAAACGTTCCTCGGTAAGGTGCGGTACGAGACGATTGGAAAAATCCAACAAAGCCCGGTTAAGCCCTACGTGGGTTGCTGGTCCCATGCGCTTTCTGGTCTTGTTGAGCAAATCATCCAATCCTGGAATACTTTCGTCAACAAAATCCTTGACAATATAGCTGCAATATGTGTCTAAGTTCTGCCCGGAAACATATTTCCCCATACCATCGCCATCAGCAAGAATAATTGCCCACCAGTCAGCCGGAGAACCATCACCAAAACCTATATGTTTGTGAGCCTTTTCTACTAAGCCTGACAAAGTTGCGATCGCATCTGAACTTTGCAAGCTCATGTCATCCGCTAGCCACCTACTGGAAAACATCACACCGTTATAGTGCGGTATTACCCCATTGGTTTTGGGAACGTGAAAAGGACGCCGTGTTTTTTTACGAAAAGCTTTGAGTTGTTCGCCATCAAACGTATGTTCGGCATTGTGAACCAAATCGTTTAACGTCTCCCAGTATTTCTTAACCAAGTCGTGGCGATCGCAAGCAAATCGTGCAGCAGCAATAGAACTTAAATTGGGAAAGCGAATCCAAAGCTCATAGTCAAACTCTGGGTCTTCAGGGTCTACTTCAAGACCAAGCGATTGAGCAACACCTCCATAAACCCAAGCCATGCGTTTCGTCAGTTCAAGAGCATTGAGTCGCTCAGAACCATTAAAAAGTCCGGGGTATGCTTCAGCCATAACCAGCCAAAACAAACGCATCGAACTAGCAGGCAAACCGCCCCCTTCCTTTAACTTTCCCTGGTAATGCAGTCGGGGATGGACAGCGCTCAATTGACCGGAAATCGTCGAACGTTCCCCTGGTGCAGGTGGAATCAGCCAGGTGCGGGTATTTTTGACTGCTTGAATTGACCTACCCAAGCGGTTTTGCAGGCTACCCCACCAACTCCCCACATTAAACAGGGAGTAAGCAAATTTTTCTGGCTCCGAAGGAATTTGGTCGCGGCTTTGAGATACATTGTTTTGAGCGTCTTGCCAGTCTGTAAAGCCAGCGTTGTTCACCTCAATGGTTAAAGCTTTTTCTGGATTGCCTAAAGGTACACCCGTCCAGTAACATTCCCAAGTATGGTTTAACTGAGCGTCCCAGAGTTTATTCCATTCCCAGCAGCCACCCTGTAACAAATAATTTAATTCTTCAAAGTAGGGATTAAGGTCAGTATTCTTAGGAAAAGCATCTTCAATCAACTTTTTCAGCTTGTCAGGCGAGTTTTGGAGTAATTCAATAACCCGTTTCTTAATATCTTCCCGCACCTGTACCCCAATTTTTGCCCATTCTGCTTTCAGTACTTGTGCCAACTCCTGACCCAAATTTTTTGCCGCTTTTTCAGGTATCAGAACAGTAATGATATTGGGAAACCCTGCTGTACTCAGACTGGTGGATGTCTTTTCTTTAAAGCGAGCAACTGGATCTAACTTGTCTGGAAAGTAAACAGCAAAATCTTCATATTCTTGGACAATCAACGCATCGATAATTTCCTGACTCCAAAGAGAGGGAGTAATGACCGCATCAGGACCATATTTTTGAGCAATGTGCCAGCAGAGTTTAGCACTGAGATAGTGCAACAGATACGAAGCCGCCCAAAAATCCAAGAACTTGCGGGAAGACTTGATAAACTCCTGTACTGGCGAAAAGGTGAACAGAAGCAAATAAGGGTGCTCGTGCTCTTGTCCTTCTTCCCAATCTTGAGGGAACATAGCACCGACAATTGCCGAAACCGTGCTTTTGTAGCTGTGGAACGGGCAATCTGGAATAATTTTATTGGCAGGTTGTAGCAGTGCTTGGGATTGTTGTCTTGCCAGTAATTCTGGATAAAAGCGCCAGAACCACAAAAAGACTTTTTTCACATCCCATTCTTGAGCAATGTTACCGATATCTAAGCTTGTGGGGGGTGATATCTTTTGAGACTGACCACTAATAGGATGGCGTACTTCCACCTCGTTGTGATTCCTGCTAGCTTGAGAACTAAGTGTTAGGTTCATTCCGTCAGAGGATTTGGCAATTTCTTCTGACAAATGCCCTTCTTGTTGCCACCAACTATGTAGCTTCTGCAACTGTTGGCTGATAGCACTGTCTTGCCCTAAAATCTCCGGAGAGGACAGTAGGGCATACAGTTTGCGGTAGTAAAAGTTCATCTAAAAACCTCTGGGAGTGTGGAAACCTTGTGGCTTTAGCCCAAGAAGGAAACACGACACAAGCGCTTTTAAGCGCAGTCCAAATATCTTGGTGTTCATTACCGCCTTGGGGTTACTTGATACCGTGTACTTTTGTAATGCACTCTCGCTCGGACAATTACGAGCTGATATCGTTCACCCTGTACGCATAATGTTTGCTCAAATGAGCCTCCCATTTCTGGGGTGATGTGAGCCTCGACAATGTTATCAGTCGGTACTTTCCAAGCGACACTGACTTTAGAACCCTTACATCTGGTTAATCGCTCGGTTTCAGAGGAGCCAGCGCCGTGGGCGGGTTTCCCGACTTGAGGCGACTGGCGTTCACGGGACTGGCATCACACATCCCGGAGTGAGAACTTCAACGCTTGCTGATAACGTAGTACCTTACGGTACGGAGTCTGGTAAGCTGGGCAACAAGTTAGAACTGAGTCTAGCTGAAGCCTCCGAATTAAATTCGGAGGTTGCTTACAAGCTTTAATCTAGAAGCTGATTTAAGTTAACATAGTGACCTTATGCCTATGCAATAGATTTGGTGCGAATGACGAAAACTTTACCAAATAATGAAAGTAAGTCTATGGAGCTTAATGATTTAGGTAATTTCTGAAGAAGCTAAATATATTTACTTGGAGTAAAAGTACTAGCTAAGAAAAATTCCACAAGCGATAATAGAAGAGTCATAAACTGCTCAAAATAAGAGTAGTTGCGCGAACCGTTATATAAAACTTACCCAAAGCTACCCACAGATATACATCTTTGGACTTTGGCGTTTAATTCCTGCTTCATTCTGGAGAAGTCGGCTTCAACCCTTACGGGTTCGCCAGTTCCCTACGGCGGGAAACCCGCCTTCAGGACTGGACTCACCAGTCCACAGGCTCTCACCGACTAACTGCCGGATGCGTACAAACTAAGATTGAGTGCTGCATTCAAATCGCGGTCAATGGCGAAACCGCAATGGTCGCACTCAAACACTCGCTCATCCAAGGTGAGTGCTTCTTTTTTGGTTCCACAGTGAGAACAGGTCTTACTGGAAGGAAACCAACGGTCAACTACAACGAGCTTAGAACCATACAGTTCACATTTATAAGTCAACTGCCTACGAAATTCGTAAAATCCCATATCAGCAATAGCTTTAGCCAGTTTATGATTCGCCATCATTCCAGATACGCTGAGGTCTTCAATCACTACTGTGCCGTGGTTCTTGGCTAGTAGTGTTGTGAGTTTGTGTAACGTATCTTTTCTGATGTTGGCAATCTTTCTATGCAGTCTAGCTATCTGCATTTGCGCTTTCTTCCAGTTAGCTGAACCGATGATTTTATGACGATTCAACCATTGCATTCTGGACAGTTTTGCTTCGTACTTTTTGTAAGACTTCGCACCTGCTATCACCTCGCCAGTCGATAATGTAGCCAGGTTTTTGACACCAAGGTCAACTCCTACAATGCTTGTATTGCTTAAGTTTTGTTGTTCTACATCAAATCTGAAACTGATAAACCATCTATCAGCTTGACGAGAGATTGTACAGGACTTTATTAATACTTGAGGAAGTCGCTCATAAGTCTTAAGAATCCCAATTACAGGTACTTGAATCTTGTTGTTACCTTGGATTTTTACAGAACCTTCGAGCGTGAAAGAATCTCGCTTACCTTTTTTCTTAAAACGCGGTACACCAGCCGTTTTGTTGAAACAACGCTTCCAGGATTCACGCAGAGCCATTAACGCTTGTTGCGGAGTAGATTTAGAGCATTCGTAGTACCATTCATGTTCTGATTTCACTAGTGCCACTAACCATTTATGCAAGTCAATGGCAGTGGGAAATTTCATCTTGGAATCAGGATGGCGAGCGTTGTGCTCCAAAATCTGCTTAGTTAAAGCCAGTCCCCAGTTCCAAGCGTGGCGTGCTACCCCACAATGTTTGGCTAGTTGCGTCCTGTGGTAATTGTTAAGCTTGAGTTCGGTTTTGAATCCTAAAAGCATTGATTCGACCTTATGCTATGCTTTGTATGTAAGTTAACTTACACACACAAGGATTGTCAATGCCTTTTCAGAAAGGGAACCAACTAGGAGCTAAGAAACGACTAAAGCGTCCTTTGGATAAGGAAGTAATCGCTTTTAAAGGGTACGAGGGACAGAAGGAAAAGCTTAAAGCCGTCCCCGACTGGCAAGAACGGCTCAGAGAGTTTGTTGACCAACTTATTTCAGACTTCCCCAAAAATGAGTAGCTATGGGTAAAGATGGGCAAGAATTAGCTTACAGTTTCCAGCCCCTAGCTGTTTTTGAACAACAGTGCTTTTGAAAGCCTGGAAACCTTACCTATATTGGTTTTGAGGCATTTTGAGCGAAAAGGGCATCCGCGAAAAGTCTGAAAACCTTACCAGATAAAGTTTTGAGGCAATTTTGTTGAACGGGCAACTTGACAAGCAGATGCTGAAACAGTACTTTTACTATAGGTTCGCGGAATCGAATCTTAGGATACCTGAATTTCAAGGCTTCTAGACCTTAGGAGTCTCCGCTAATTTTGTGGAGGCGAATTAATGGAAACAAGAACAAGATACATACAGAGCCAGACTGACTCCTGTCTCCGCTAATTTTGTGGAGGCGAATTAATGGAAACTCTCTTTGACCAGAGGGAACTCGGAAGCGGTCAGTCTCCGCTAATTTTGTGGAGGCGAATTAATGGAAACTGGGCTTCAGATATTAAATTGGTGGGAGAAAATTGAAGTCTCCACTAATTTTGTGGAGGCGAATTAATGGAAACAGAACTCAATCTTGCTATAACACTTTTGTTTATGTCTCCACTAATTTTGTGGAGGCGAATTAATGGAAACAAAGAGTAAGTTCCGGGGACGTATGTCACTTTACCCAGGCGATGGCAGTAAAGTGGAAGCAGTTGATGGCAGTAAAAAAGATTGAAATGCTGATGATGAGGTTGAGCCTTCTTAGGCAATTGTGACAATCACGGAAACAGTTGATGGCAGTAAGTATAAGAATGGAAGCAGCAAAATGGCAGTAAGTATGTAAGAGATAGACAAATAGGGGTTTCCCCGATCTAGCAATGGTTTGTGAGCTTGATATCATTGAGCATTCAGGCGATTTGGCGTTGCTTGCATACAGAAAAAGGAAGCAACAATGGCAGTGAAATCAGTACAAAATTACTAAATTTTTCAAATTGTATAGTACAAAAGATGAAAAAAATCTCAAAATCGCTCAGAAAAATGTAGAAATTGATACATGAAATCAAAGAGTAGAATGTAAGTTCAGGTAAGGGTTTGAGCGCTTCACGCGCCAAATTGTATGGAAGCAGTTGGTGGCAGTAAGTAGAAGATCGGGAACGCTCCTGAGGTTTTTCGGGAAAAACAGTTGCTCAAATGTCTGGATGCAATTTAAGTAAAAATCTCATACAAGAGTGATAAGATAGACAGATTGTGATTTAAGTAAACGGATTTTCCGGCTAAGTTAGTCATGAGAACGGTATAAAAGACTAGAGAGCAGACGGAACAGAGGGTAGTAATTGTTACCTTCAAGACTTATTCTTCCCTTCTGCACTCCCAGTATGCCTCATGCCTTTCCCAGATAAATATATAAAAACTGTGGAGGGATATTTATGCGATCGCCCGCCATAGTGGAGCGGTTGCCATAGTGTGAAAGTGAGTTTTCTTATTTCAGTTGCGTATTTCCCTTAAAGGCACTTAATCAAAAACATCATTTTTACAATCTTTAATATTTCTAGTAAACTATTCACAATGATTTTCATTATAGACAAGGGTTTTTTCGGGTATGCTCAAACGTATCTCTGCTCTATGGTTGGCTCCAGTAGTTGTGACACTTTCAGGTTTTATGCTTGATGCAAAAGCTTTTGCACTTCCAGAATTCCCATTTGAAACCGTTCAAGAATATAAAACGACTTTAGTACCTATTGAAGGAAACATTTCCAAGGTTACTAATATAGGTATAAGTGTTGATGCACCATACGGTCTTACTCAACTGATAAACACTAACTATGGCGAGCTTGACCCCAATACTGGTGCAATTAGATTTAGCCCAGACGCAGCAACATTTGGTTTGAAAGGATTGCCAATTGGCGAAGCGGTATTTTTTGGAAACGGTCTAGATCGCCTATTTGGAACTATTAGTGGCTCTGGTGTACTTGATTTTCAAGCATCTGTCGGCAACATTTCTGGAAATATCACTATTACGGGTGGAGAAGGAAGATTTTCAGATGCTACAGGCATACTGACTTTCGTTGAGAATAATACATTTAACTCTGACCCGACTGCTCCTATAAACAGTCGAGCTACAGTCATCGGCTCGTTTCAAGTTATTCCAAGATTAGTTCCAGAACAAGGCGCTACCACAGCGATCGTTGGTGCTCTTGCTGGAGCTTGTCTTTGGCTGCGCCGCCGCAACTATACCAACTTATGATTTGCGTGCCTGTTGCAACTCTATCAACACGATAAGCGAGCGATTACGGCGCTTACTGCCTTATCGCACCGCACCATGAATGGGATTTCCTTTTCTCAGTCAAGCCATACTCTACATCGATCGCACATTACGAGCTACCCAACCAAACTTGCTTTGAACTAACTCAAATTTGACAGGCGTACCAGCGCTCAAAGTGCGGTAACCTTCTCCTGGAATAGCAGTGAAGTTGAAGAAGACATCCTCACCACCGTCATTTCTGGCAATTGCACCATTCCCCGTTTTGAGATCGAACCAACGTACAGTTCCTTGCACCACAGTTCTTCCATTAGCTCCCAATGGTGGCCCACCATTCAACCATTCTTGCTGGGGAATGCGGACTTGTTTGACTTCAGGTGTAGCTTTACCAGTTCATTTTTGTGATTCGGCAGTTCGGCATCTATAAAGCGATCTCCTGCTTGTAAATTTGCGGTCATAAAGCTGCATCCGTGCAAAGATTCTAAATATTAAACGCTGCAACAATCGGTCGTGTAACCACCTAACAAATAAACGCTTTGTAGTTTTCAATTTTATCAGCTAGTCGTGAACCTAAAAAAGGGCTTGCATCTTTTAAAGCTTCATGAATGACAATAGCTTCCTCTCGATATCGAATAATTTTCTCTTGAGTCCAATGGTGTGGTGGTGGTAGTAGATTGCTAATTCTATCTGCTAACTTGACCATCCAAATTTCTGGGGGTTGCTCTTTTATCCTCTGCAAACTATCCAACATTTGCAGAGATTTTTCTAAGCTTGAATTTTTTGTAAGTGCAAGGACACCATTCGCTACTCTTAAGCCAAATTTAGACTCTATTTGCTCAAAAGTCACATTTGTATCTTCAATAATATCGTGCAAAAGGGCACATTGCACGGCTAAATTCCCGTCCCGTTCTGTTTCTACATTCAAAGCAGCAATGATTTCCATACTCACAAAACTTAGGTGTTGAATGTATGAGATTTCTGTACCCGGTACTTTTTGACCCAAGTGTGCAAGTGCTGCAAATCTATAGGCTTTGATATAAGTTTCTTGCAACCAGTTTTGTTTCATAGATGATTTGGTAGAGCTACTACCATTATTGCCTGCGACATTTGTTTTAGGAGGAGCGCAATACTTAGAAATCAAATATTCTTAACTTTACACAAAGCGCGATACGGCTGTACTCCGTAATCGCTTCTTTATCACGTTCTTAAGGTTTGTCATCAATCCAAGCAACAATTGTTTGACTCTTAGCAAAAGTGCGATCGGGATGACTACTGTAATCGAAAAGCAAGCTCGCAACAAACAAAAATTATCTTAAGTTGGGTTTCGTTCCTCAACCCAACCTACGCAATGCATTGGCGATCGCGAGAATTGTTGGGTTGCACGCTTTTCAATCGCACAAATCCATTAATTCTAGCAGTGGCGATCGCATAATAATATTTACAGTTCCTTCTGTTATTGAACCATCTCCTGCATAGTAGAGGTAGCGTCTCTTCAGCCGATCCAAAAATGCTTTTTCACTATCAGTCAGTTCTGGTAAATCCTCAAACCATTCTGTGAAAAATTCGCTTTCACCAGTCTGGCTTAAATTGAACTTTGCGTGCGCCTCGTTCAGGTTAGTAATCGCTTTGGTAATCCCAACTGTTTGAACCATAGGTTATCATCTCTCTATCTTTAATCGTAGATCGTATTATCTGAGCAAATACACGGTTTCTTAACGAGAAGATTGCCGAGATGCTTTGAGTGCAGACTCTAAAACGCGATCGCGAAGCGCCATTGCTATAGGTATCGCTCTCTAACGATGTATTACCGTTCTTTACAATTGGCTCTCTAGAAGCCCGCACCACAAGAGCAAGTTTCAATCTCTGGCATGGTGTTGTGGTAGAAAAGAAAACACTACATTGAATAGGGTCTACCTTTGCTATTGTAAAAATTAATATAATTTTTATATTATGAATAATACCAAGGCTCTAAAAAAATCTGATACAAGACCCCGTCGGCGTGAAAATGACTGGCGGTTATGGGGTGGAAGGAGAACGACTACCGCAAAGTCACGAATTAAAAACCCACGACATTATCGTACACAATACCGAAATCTTTTTTGTTAAAACCATTAAAGGGTTCTACAGCTTTTTTTCGGCGGTTTATCAATCGGGACTGTCTCCATTCCTGAAGCTGTCCCCGGTTTTATGGCTACTGTTGCATCCCCAGGAACGCTCATTTCTCAAATACGGTTTCAAACGGGTTCCCAAGAGTTTGCTCACACAACGCTATTGGAGTGCTTCAGCCTATTCTATGGGGCTCAAATCTGATTTTGACCCATCTCAACCAGGTCGAGTTCCTGTGGAATATCCGGCTGTGATTAAATATGGTTTTACTCCGATTTCCAGTCAACCACCTCATCAAGAACTTCCATTTCAGCCCAGACCAGAAAGCGATCTTCAGCGTGCCAAAGCTTCAGGTACAGCGGACAATTACTACCGAGAGGATATAATTCAATCTCTAGCAAAGCCCGATGCTAAATACTGTTGGGACTTTCAAATTCAATTTCAAACTAGCCCGGAAATGTCCATTGATGATACCACGACTGCTTGGGATGAAGAGAAAGCACCCTTCTTTACAGTTGGGCGTCTGACAGTTGAGCATCAAAACGTTCGTTCTCCCCTAGAAGATGACTTTGGGGAAAATCTTCGCCTCTCCCCTTGGAATGGTCTAGCAGTACATCGTCCTGTCGGTGCAATAAATCGGTTACGCGGCGTAGTTTATCCTGTTGTTGCTGAGTACCGCCATAAAAAACGAGGAGTCAAATACCAGGAACCAACCGTTTAAGAAAAGGCAGAACTACGAGGGCAGACGGCAGAAGGAATGCCATCTGCCATCTTCAATTTTTAAGGTTTTGCACGAAAACCAGACTACTATATAAATGAAAAGCTTGGTCCCAATAACTGGGTTCTCTGCGAAATAACTGCATGTGAGATTGAATTTGACTCAGTAGGTCTGTCCGATCTAAAGCTGTTTCTACAAAATGTGCAAAGTCAGAGGAAACCCCAACTTGTGGAAGTTTCCGATCCATCCAACTGAGCAAGCTATTCCAATTGATTCTGATTGTATTTTGACTGGCGTTATCCGCAATTTCTGTTCCTTGCTGAAATTGATAGCCGTTATCATACAGTCGCAGAATGCAGCCTCTGCTTGGTAAGTGTAAATCGCAAAATTGAAAGTAGTCCTGTGTTTGTATTTTACGTTCTAGCTTGCGCCGTGCATCCCGATCTACAACTTGTTCAAATATAGGTAGCAAACCCTGCACGCGCCCTTTCACTTCTGACCAGTCAAAGTTGAGAGAACCAAGTTGATTTGCATCATTTCTGCAAACAGCAGTTGCACCTGAAGTAGATTCTAGGAAATGACTGACTTGAAAAACTTGAATTTTTTTAATTTCAGCGAGAGTTGTCCAAAAACAAGGAATTGCAGCGTTGCGTAACTGTTCACCGTAATATTTGAGTTCTCCTACTGCCCCAGCACGGTATAATCGCCAACCACGGCTTGGTAACAATAATCTTGCATTGTAGGGATCGAGATGCATAATCTGAGCAAATTTTTGTGCTGCTTGAGTTTTGAACTCATTGCTCAGAGGTTCTAAAATCAAAACGCCAAGTTCAGTATTGCCGGGGTCTGCTGTTGCTTGAGCGATCGCCTGCTGTCTTTCCTGTTTTACAATATCTTCCAAGCGCTGCAAACCTTGGCGTGCCTGCGTTAATAACTTAGAATTCGTCGTATCGCGTAACAAACGCCGATAAATTTTTTCTGCTTCCTGATGCTTTCCGGTGCCTTCATATAGCCGTCCCAGATAAAATTGCACCCAAGGATTGTCTGGCGATTCTTTCAGTAGCTGTTTGAGAAATTTAGCAGCGGTGGGGTAATCTTTGTGCTCTAGGGCGGCAGCAACTTGCTCAAGCATGGCTCAATATCAAATATTTATGACTTCTCTAGTAATACGTTGCCCACAAACACGCTAAAAATTGCTTTGCCCCTTTGCGTCTTTGCGTGAGCGGAAGTCACTCGATTCTAACTCAGCCGCCAAAATAGACAAGGCTACAATCGGCGCTGTCACTGCTCTTAGAATGCGGCGTCCGAGGGAAACTGGTTGAAACCCTGCATTAACTGCACACTCCACTTCTTTTTCTGTCCATCCCCCCTCTGGTCCTACAGCAACGACAATTGTTTTTTGTCCGGTGTCATGTGTTAATTGTTCCTTGTTTTGCAAACAATCTCGTAAATGGGGAGAATCACCACGGGCAACACAAATATATTGCTGATTGTTAACAGAGCGATCCACAATTGATGACAAACCTGTAGTAAAAGAAACAGGTTGTAAAAGAGTTGGAACAAAGGAACGCTCAGATTGTTCTGCGGCTTCTTGTGCAATTCGCTGCCATCGTTCGAGTTTTTGAGGGCTGGGCTTGAGTAAGGTACGCTCGCTCACTACCGGAGCAATAACAGCGACTCCTAACTCAGTACAACTGCGTACCACATCATCAAATGCATTTCCTTTAGGTAAGGCGAGCATTAGTGTTATGGATGCGGGTAACTCGGTTTGTACCTCTATCCGCTCTAAAACCTGCGCGTTTTCTCCTTCTAACTGCGCCAGCCACCATTGTCCCATACCATCCATTGCAATAAAGCGATCGCCCTGACGCAAACGCAAAACACGCCCCAAGTAATGTTGTTGTTGGGGTGTGAGCAAAATTCGATTTTCTTGGAGTTGGGAGAGTGCGATCGCGATGCGTTGCAGTTGAGCCATGATGCGATAGTAAGCTTGGGTAAATGCAGAAACGATTTGATTTGTATCCGGAAAGTCGTTAGATTAAGGAGAAATACTTTTGTATCTCCGTGTATCTACTTAGCTAGTAAATATTTTTACTTAGATTCATTTGCAGAATTTTGCTGTTAGTGACCTGATAATTAAGTGCGATCGGTACTAAATATTTTTTGGAAAACGCTGTCAGTCATCTAGCGTATGGAGTAATTCTAAATGAAGAATGACAATATTAGAATTCTGTTTTTGACAGCCGAACCAAACGACACTAGTTGCCTCCGCGTAACACAGGAGTTGCGAGATATCAAAGAAAAAATTCAACAAGCTAACCTGCGGGATAGATTTCTGCTTGAGTATAGCTTCTCTGCACGTCCTGGAGATATCAGCCAAGCGATACTAAATTTTACTCCCCAGATTGTACATTTTTCCGGGCATGGTACAAGTCATGGCGAGCTGTGCTTTGAAAATGAATTCGGTCAAGCCCATCCTGTAGAACCTAAAGCTCTTGCTGCTTTGTTTGAATTAGTAGCTGATAGTGTGCGTTGCGTAATTTTAAATGCCTGTTATTCAGATGCTCAAGCAAAGGCTATTGTCAAGCATATACCCTTTATCATTGGCATGAGGAAAGAAATTGAAGATCGAGCAGCAATTGCTTTTGCTGTTGGTTTTTACAAAGCATTAGGGGCAAATCGCTCAATTGAGGAGGCTTATGAGTTTGGGTGTGTGGAAACTCAGTTGCAAGGTCTTTCAGAAAACCTAATCCCCATTATCCGTAAAAAAGCAGACAAAGCAGCCACTGATTTCTATATTGAACGTCCTCCTATCGAACAACTTTGTTACAAAGCAATTAAACAGCAAGGTGCCTTGATTCGGATTAAAGCGCCTGAGAAGATGGGCAAAACATCACTTATGAATAAGGTTCTTCGCTATGCCAGAGGCTGTAACTATCAAACCTTGACTTTAAGCTGTCAGAATTTAGTAGATGGTACAGTAACAACAGATTTAAAAAGATTTTTACGGTCATTTTGTGTTGTTGTCGGTAATGAGCTAGGCTTACCTAATAAGTTAAATGAGTATTGGGACAATCAAGCGAGTTGCAACTACAACAGCAGGTACTACTTTCAAAAATACCTATTGCCAAACATTAATAGTCCCATAGTACTCGCCTTAGATAACGTTGATTTGGTTTTTGAACATCCAAAAATTGCTCCTGACTTTTGTAAACTTCTCCGCAATTGGAACGATTTAGCAAAAAGAGGTGATTCAAATAGCATAGTTTGGGAAAAACTCCGTCTGATAATTGTTCATTCAACCGAAGTTTATGCCTCCCTAGATATTAATAGTTCACCTCTTGCTAATGTTGGGGTTGTTATTGATTTACCTGAATTTACACCTATCCAAGTGCAGCGTTTAGTTAAACGTCATCGGCTGGATTGGACGTTAGATAGGGTTGAACAACTAATGGCTGTGGTAGGAGGGCATCCTCTTTTGGTCAGAATAGCTCTTGATAGTATTAAGCTTCAACAAAAAACCCTTGAAGAAATATTACAGGCTGCACCTACAGCATCAGGAATATTTAGCGACCATTTGCGCGAACTGTGGAAAAATTTGGAAAAGAATTCAGAATTGAAAACAGCCTTTAGTAAAGTTGTCAAGTCAGACGAAGAAAACCAGGTTCAGTTAAATCCAATGCAGGTAAAATCTCTGCAACGTTTGGGACTAGTGACGCTACACGGACATTTTGCCAAACCTCGTTGCGAATTGTACCGTCAGTATTTCCGTATGTATCTTCAAGACTAAGGGCTTTAGTATTAAAGATAATAATTGCTAGGAGAACATCAATAATGGAGCAAGAACTGGAATACTATCAAGTTGGAGGAACTTTAAAATCAGATGCGCCTAGTTATATAGAAAGACAAGCTGACAAAAATCTTTATGAGGGACTGAAAGCTGGTAAATTTTGTTATGTACTCAACTCACGGCAAATGGGTAAGTCCAGCTTACAAGTACGAGTTAGAAAAAAGCTAGAAAATGAAAACTTTGCTTGTGCTTTCATTAGTCTAGATGGACTTGGAACTGAAGGAAGCACTCAAGAAAATTGGTATTATACTTTTGTCAAAGAGCTATCGGATAGCTTTAATTTACCATCAAATCGATTGTTAACTTGGTGGCAGGAGCACAATCGAATAACTCCTGTAAAACGATTAAGCAATTTTCTTGAAGAAATTTTATTGCCAAAGGTTTCTCAAAATATTGTAATTTTTATAGATGAAATCGACTCTGTTCTCAGTTTGGGCTTTTCCACAGATGATTTTTTTGCTTTTATTCGAGGTTATTATAACAAACGTGCAAATAACTTAAATTATAACAGAATTACTTTTGCATTGCTGGGAGTCGCTACACCTTCCCAATTAATTCAAGATAAGCGACGTACACCTTTTAATATTGGTCAAGAAATTAAGTTGAATGGCTTTTCATTTGAAGAGGCTAGACCTCTAACTAAAGGTTTACAAGGCAAAGTTAGTCATATTAATGTGACTGAGAATCTTATTAGAGAAGTTCTTGAATGGACTGGAGGTCAACCCTTCTTAACTCAAAAAATATGTAAAAAGATTGCTGATTGTCCAGATAAGATTCCTCAAGACAACAAGGCTTTACGGATCTGGGTGGAACAATATGTGAAATTGAATATTATCGAAAATTGGGAAGACGAAGATAATCCCCAACATTTGAGAACAATTCGCGATAGAATTATTAATAGTAAACATACTACTTTTAAATTACTAAAAATTTATTTAGAAATTTGCCAAAAGCAAGAAATTCAAGTTGATGGGAGTTTGGAACAAAGCGAATTAATTTTGTCAGGATTGGTTGTAGAGAAAAATAGAAACATAGTTATTTATAATCGTATTTATCAAGAAGTTTTCTCCAGAAATTGGGTCAAAGAAATGTTATTAACTCTACGACCTTATGGGAAAGAGTTAACAGGTTGGAAAACTGACAAGAACAAAACTTGGCTATTACGGGGCAGAAAACTACATGAAGCTTTAGCATGGCAAGCAGATAAGAATTTGAGCAATGAAGATTATCAGTTTCTTAACGCCAGCTTGGAACTTGTAGTAAAAAGCTACCGTATTTGGCGAATAACTACAATAATATTTGCGATCGCCATAACGGGAGTACTTATATGGCAACAATTACCAACAAAAATTATAAGTTTGGTTGTTCCATATGTATTAGAACCAGAACTATTCAGTGATGGCAAAAAGACGTTTTATTTGGGAAATGGTAATTTTTATCAACAACAGGGTGTGGAGGTTTTTCAAAAAGGAGATTACTTAAAGGCAAAGCAACTCTTTACGAAAGCAAAACAAAGCGATCGAAATGACCCAGAACCAGAAATATACTATAATAATGCTTTAGCATATGAAAGAGGTAATCCTCTCACTTTGGCAGTTGCTGTCCCTATAAATTCAAGAAGAGAAAGGGCTACAGAAATTTTGAGAGGAGTTGCACAAGCACAGTCGGAGTTTAATAATAAAGGCGGATATAAAGGTCGGTTGCTTAATATCATAATTGCTGATGATAAGAATGACCGAAAGCAAGGTCAAAGAGTTGCAGAGGAATTGATTAAAGATTCAAGAGTTTTAGGAGTCATCGGACATAATAGTAGCCCTGTCAGTCAGGCTGCATTGACTAAGTATAAAGATAAGAACTTAGCGATGATATCTCCTAGCAGTACTAGTACGGAATTAAATGCGGACACTTTCAAAGTCTTTTTTAGAGCAGTTCCTTCTGATGCTAAAACTGGTGAAAAATTAGCTGAATACGCGATCGCTAATAATATCAAAAGAGCTGTTGTTTTCTATACAAAAAATGAAATTTATAGTGAAAGCTTAAAGAAAGCTTTTGAAACATCCTTTAAAGATAAAGGAGGAGAAGTTGTTCGCTACAGGGATTTGTCAGATCCAAATCTGAATCCAACTGCTGAAGTATTGCTGAGTATATTTCAAGACAAGGCTGATGCGGGGGTCTTTTTCCCCAATCTTGAGCTTATCTCTACCGTGATTGACATTGCTAATGCTCAACAAAACCAAGCAGACTTGCCTAGAAAGCTACGTTTGCTAGGGGGAGATTCTATGTATAGTGCTGATACCTTAAAAAAAGGTAACAAGGCACTTGAGGGCTTAGTTTTAGCAGTTCCTTGGTTTGAGGAATCACACTCACAATCATTTGCACGGAAAGCTTGCACAAAATGGGGAGGGGGGATTAGCTGGCAAACAGCTGCTAGTTATGATGCCACTAAAGCTTTTATCAAGGCTATAAAAGAGTCTGGTAATCCCTCTCGCGACACTGTACTTAAAAATCTTAATTCGATTGAGCTTTCGGCGGATGAAACTTCAGGACATGGACTCAAATTTAACAAAGGCGAGAGGATTCAGGAATCTGAGCTTGTGAAAGTAGTTCAAGGTTCAGGTGGTGCGTGCAAGGGACTTGAAGAGGGAGGATTTCATTTTGAAAAGGTAAACAATGAAAACCAGTCTTTACCTCAGTAGAAATTGGTTGAAAAGCCCGCTAATGCTTACAAAATAGGCGTTATAGCGTTTCCCGGTCTAATAAGGTACGTTGAGAGGGCAAACAACCCCCAGTGCTTTACAGCATTAAAAGGCACTGGTTGATGGACGATCGCCCAGTGCTTTTTGTTCTTAGGAAAGTTTATTCAAGTATTCCAGGAGTGCGTCATTAACCAAATGGGTCATGGGCTTTCCTTGGCGATCGGAGATTTCCTTAAGTTTGGTGTAAACCTCTTCTTTCAGGGTAATGCGACGGCGTGTTTTGTTGGTGGCGGTGGTTGTATTGGCTATTGCTACGATCTGACGATCGCTGTCCTCTGTAATGGATGCGGTGGTAGAATCTGCCATCGTTTCCACCAAGCCATCGCTATCGTCTGTGATGTCATCTGTTTTAATAGCAGTTTCCGACTCATATTTAGCCGCAAACTCTCGGATGGCATCAAAACCTACGCGATCGCAAAAATCCCCAAACTTTTCTTCTGCTTTACGTTGTTGTTTGAAGTAAACAAAAATCGGTTCTAGCTGGGTTTCCAAGTCGTTATGGTGCAGCCGTTCCATATAAGGCAAAGCCAATCTGGTTTGATTGGGCGAGCCTCCCAACCAAAGTTGGTAAGATTCTGGGGCGCTACCGACAAAGCCCAGTTCTGCCATGTAAGGACGGGCGCAACCATTGGGACAGCCTGTCATCCTTACCACAAAGTGTTCATTTTGTAAACCTACTTTATGTAACAGACTGCGTATCCGCTCCAAAATTCCCGGAATTGCCCGTTCTGATTCTGTGATTGCCAAACCACAGGTTGGCAAAGCGGGACAAGCCATTGCATACCGCTCAAGGGGGTCAATTTTACCGGGGTCAAAGACGACACCACAACGAGCGAGAATATCCTGAATTACTTGCTTGTTCTCTGGTTCGATATCAACGAGGAGAGCGTTTTGGTGAGGTGTGAGGTGGATGGGTAAGTTAAATTGCTCGACAATTTCCCGCAAAGCGGTTTTCAGTTGGAAGTTCCCTTCATCTTTAATCCGACCGTTGTCGATGGAAATACCCAAGAACAGTTTGCCGTCACCCTGCTCGTTCCATCCCAAGAAATCATCATACTTAAATTCTGGCAAAGGCTTAAAGGGTTGCAGTGGCTTGCCAAAGTATTCCTCGACCATTGAACGGAACTTATCCACGCCCCAATCATGGATTAAGTACTTCAATCTAGCATGGCGGCGGTCAGTGCGATCGCCATAATCTCTTTGAGTTGCAACGATTGCCTTAACTATGTCGTAAACATCTTCCTTATCGACATAGCAAATTGGATCTGCCAACCTTGCAAAAGTTTCTTCTTTATTGTGGGTTCGTCCCAAACCTCCACCAGCAAAGACGTCGAATCCTGCTAATTCTCCTTCGCTGTTAGTGATGACCACCAAAGTCAGGTCTTGGCTGTACAAATCTATGGAATTATCGCCAGGAACTGTAACGCTAACCTTAAACTTACGCGGCATATAGTATGTGCCGTAGATGGGTTCTTCCTTATCGTGGAAGATTGTTCCCGTCCCATTTTTTTGCCGTGCTGTCTTGACTTCTGGGCTTTCTTCGGCACTGATTGCCATTTCGTCATCAAGCCAGATTTCATAGTATGCCCCTGTTTGGGGTGTCAGCAACTGAGCAACGCGATCGGCATATTCCCATGCGTATTTATACTCAGGCTTATTCTTAAAAGGTGCTGGAGGTGCCATCACGTTGCGGTTTAAGTCACCACACGCCCCTAGGGTAGAACCCATGCTTGTGATAATAGCGGCAATGGATGCCTTAAGATTTTTCTTTAAAATTCCGTGTAACTGAAACCCTTGACGGGTGGTTGCTCTTAAGGTGTGATTGCCATATTCATCAGCCAGCTTATCTAAAGTCAGATATAGCTGTGGTGGAACAAAGCCACCCGGATTTTTTGTCCGCAGCATGAACTGGTAATCCTTTTCCTGTCCCTTAACGCGATTGTCACGGTTATCCTGTTGGTAAGAGCCATGAAATTTCAGGATTTGTATTGCGTCTTCGCTAAAGTGAGTTGTATCCTGAAGGAGCTCGGTTGCCACAGGTTCACGCAAAAAATTGCTGCGTTCCTTAATAGCTTCTACTTTGGAAGGCTTGCGGCTTGTTGTCAGGGAAGGAGCAGATTTAACCATTGGAGTAATAAAAGATTACCAATATGCGTCTTAATATGCCGAAGCGGAACTGGTAGCACCCTTACGGCTTCTATTTCCCCAAAATCCGCTCGGAATTTAGAGGAATAGTGTAATTTTAACACGGCAAAAAGCTGAGTTTACGAGTGACGCAACACATAAATAAACCCAGCAACATTACTTATACTATGTTTATGTTCCTATTTTTTGGAGATCGGAGTCAGGGTAAGAAAAGTTTATTAACTTACCCTCGCTCTTTACCTTTAAGCATTTCTGTTTACCTAAAGCGATAGCCTACACCACCATTGACGCTGACAGAAGAGGCAGGGCTATTTTCGTAAGCCTCAATTCCTACGCTAGCATTGCTGTAGATCAAGAAGTTTTTGCCAACTTCAGATTCAACTCCAGCAATAACTGCAAGTGCATCATCGTTACCACTTGGGGTTGGTTTGCCATTCGCTTCTACAAATTGGTAACCAACACCGACATAAGCATTAGTACCCTTTGCAATTCCCAAATCTGCGGAAACATGGGGGACGATAGCAGTCGTCTCATCACTAAAGTTGAGATTAGCACGAGCAGAGAAAGGAGTATTACCTAATTTCACGCGACCTGTGAGATTACCGCCAAGTGTAGCAGCATCGCCATTTTGACCGCCATTTGTAAAACCAGCAGAAACACCAGCACCAACATAGCTAGCATCGGTACCTTTTTGTGTTTCTCCCGCAGAAGCTTGACCAGCAGTTAGAAACATAGGGGCAATTACGATGGAAGACAATGCAGAAATTGTCACAAAAGACTTCAGTAACCGTTTCATAAAACCTACCAAGTTTTTTAGGTATTACTTTTACATTCAAAGTCGAAAAAGAAACAATAATGTTCCACAAACTTTCTAAAATTACCCGAAAAAGTCTTGCTAATGAAGGAAAAGGCTATAAGGAAATGTCGGTATTTTTTATATAAATGAAAGCTTTATAATTACAGATTTATTTTTTATTTTCCGGAGGGGATTTTAAAGCAATAGACACTTCTTTTAGTGTCACATAAATCATGGATGAGAAGTTATTACCAACTTGAAAAAAGAAGGCAACACTTGGATAATACCTCTCCCTAACCCCGTTCCCATAAAGGGGAGGGAATTCAATTTCTTGTTTCCCCCCCTTTATAAGGGGGGATTAAGGGGGGTAAATTCAACTTGTGTATACCACCGTAGCTTTATAAGGGGGGTAAATTCAACTAGTACACCACCACGGTTTTGTAGGGTGGGCATCCTTGTCCGCCTAATATATAGGATGGGTTGGCTAATTAAGGATTACAATAATCACATAGCGATGGATCTACCTCTTGCAACCCATCTGGAAACAAAACCTCTTGAGAAAATCCACATTTCTTACATTTGTATATTGCTGCAAGAGTGAACCGTGTAGGTGAGTGGCAATAGGCACAGGGTAACCCCTTTTTCCTTTCCATCACGTCAAAACCAGGAAAAGAACAGTTGGGGCAAGCATTTAGGAGCTTTTTTACCAAACTATGAGTTGCGATCGCAATATTTTTCATTCTGGTAGGGTTGTAAAGCGCTCGCATATCTGTTTCTATAAATACTTCGCCATTTTCCGAACGCTTTAAAGCAAGTGTCACTGCTTCTACCAGTGCATCTGTTGTAGTTATACCTTTGATAATCTCATCTTGGTGTTTGGGTGAAGGATGAGACATAACGACAAGGGCGTGTTCGGGAAAGCCAACTGTCTTTGCAAACTCTTGCGCCTCGGCAATCGTTTTGATAGCACGATGGCTGTAGTTGGTTTCGGTGGAAAATGCTTCACCAATAATTTCTATTTGATTTGTTTTGTCCACGAGAATGATAATTTCTCGATTGCAGGCTATGAACGGGCTGCTGGGATGGGGGCCAAATGTACCTTCACTCGCCAATCCTAAAGACTCACCCATCACAGACATTGCTGTTTCTGCTTTTCGTCTTGCTGCTTCAATTTGGGTTCCTGCCCTTTGCACTTCTCGTGTAAATGTTCCAAAACGGTCAGTGTCAAAATTTTGGGGTACGGTGACTTTGATTCCTAGCTCTTGTTCGAGAATTGGAGCAATGGCTGTCTCTTTATGGTGCATGGTTGCCAGTACTGCCACGCGATTGGCAAAGAGCGGATGTTTTTCCATAGCTATCTATATAATAATTTTGTTTTCACGTTCAAGATACTTGGCTGGGGCGATGGCTTGAGCAATTTTTCTCTAGAACGAATATTTATAGATTAAACTTAATGGTTACTATAAGTAAGTCAGTGTAAACACAAGTTGGCTTTAGGGCTGGTAGTAGAAACAATTCGATTAAGTGTTGCGTCTTGTTGTTTAATGTCGTTGGCATTTTCGCTGACTTGCTTGATGAGCTAACAATTGGATTCAATGTTGGGTTTCGTTCCTCAAGCCAAGCTACGTCCAATACATTCGGTGGAAATGTTGGGTTTCGTTCCTCAAGCCAAGCTGCGATGCGTCAATATATCCAATGCATTCCATAGAAATGTTGGGTTTCGTTCCTCAACCCAACCTACGAATGTTAATTATATTCAATACATACCATAGTAAAAATTCTATCGACGCTTGAAAACTAACGTAGTTGCGTAAAATAAGTATGCAATACAATCAATTCTAATTAATAGATACCATCAGATTCCTCCGATATATAGACTGAGTGCAGGTTATAAGACTTTTTAAGTAAACTTTTCCTTATGGTTAAGATATAAGATTTTTTTAATGATTGACATTCAAAATTAGCAAATTCTTCTCAAGAAGTGATATTGTTATGTACAACAGATAATTCAAGTTAGTCAAAAATACCTAATTAAAGGTGTTGAGGCTGCTATAAGTTTCAAATAACAAATAAATAATGTCTTTTCAAGCAAAGAACGTCTTTGTTCGATTGCTGTATGACCGTAACTAAAAACAACTGAAATTGACACAAGACAAAGTTATGACTGAATTTTCGCGACGTAAATTTTTATTAACTGCTGGAGTTTCTGCTGCAGGCTCTATCTTTCTTAAAGGTTGTTTGGGAAATCCTCCCGAATTTGACAACACCGGAGTTCAAGCACAGCAAGCTGTTGCTACCAATGTCAGTGCAGCAGATGCTCCAGAAACAACCACTGTCAAACTAGGATATATTCCAATTGTTGAAGCCGCTCCTCTAATTATTGCAAAGGAGAAAGGTTTCTTTGCAAAGTATGGCATGACCAATGTCGATCTATCCAAACAAGCTAACTGGGGTTCCGCTAGAGATAACGTCGAAATTGGGGCGGCAGGAGGAGGAATTGATGGTGGTCAATGGCAGATGCCCATGCCCTATTTAATTTCCGAAGGACGCATTACCAAGGGCAACAGAAAAATTCCCATGTATGTTTTAGCCCAGTTAAATACCCAGGGTAATGGTATTGCTCTCGCCAGCAAGCATATAGGTAAGGGAATTGGGGTACAAATTGCTGGGAAAGAATCATTTTTCGCTCAACTGAAATCAGCAAACGCTACATTCAAAGCAGCACAAACTTTCCCAGGCGTCAATCAAGATTTTTGGATTCGCTACTGGTTGGCAGCATCGGGTGTCGATCCAGACAGAGATATTCAATTGCTAACAGTACCGGCAGCTCAAACAGTTGCAAACATGAAGACGGGAACGATGGATGCCTTCAGTACTGGTGACCCCTGGCCTTACCGAATTGTCAAAGATAAGATTGGCTTCATGGCTGCATTAACTGCAGAAATCTGGAAAAACCATCCTGAAGAATACTTGGCAATGAGGGCTGATTGGGTTGATAAGCATCCAAAAGCAACCAAAGCCATTTTGAAAGGTTTGATGGAAGCACAGCAATGGTGCGATAACTTCGATAACAGAAAAGAACTCACGGAAATCCTTGCAAGACGCAATTATTTTAACGTTCCTGTGGCAGTTCTGAGCGATCCTTTTATGGGTAAGTACGACATGGGTGATGGTCGCACCATTGACGACAGAAAAATGGCAAGTTTGTACTGGAAAGATGAAAAAGGGAGTGTTTCTTATCCCTACAAGAGCCATGACCTCTGGTTCTTAACAGAAAGCGTGCGCTGGGGTTTCTTACCAGCAGATACTTTAACAAATGCCAAAGCACTTATAGATAAAGTGAACCGTGAGGATTTGTGGAAAGAAGCCGCTAAAGAATTGGGCGTTGCTGCTGCAGAGATTCCCACCAGTACATCTCGTGGTGTTGAAGAATTTTTTGATGGCATTAAGTTTGACCCAGAGAATCCTAAGGCTTACTTACAGAGCCTCAAGATTAAAAAAGTTAATGTTTAGTGATTAGTTAGTTGGAAAACAACTAACAACTAACAACTGACTACCTAAAGATAACAACTAACGACAAATTTGAGAAGGGGTTAACAATGGTAACACTACAAAGACGCTCATCAAACGGTTTTCAAAATGTCTGGTTAGCCCGTTTGCAAAAGCAATTTCCCGATCTTGTACCGCCACTTGCAGCGATCGCTATCTTCCTTGTCCTATGGCAGTTATTTGCTTGGACTCCTGGCGCAACCCTACCAGGTCCAATCCAGGTTGTTCAAGATACGTGGATATTGATTTTGTATCCTTTTTATGATAGAGGCGGTATAGACAAGGGTTTATTTTGGCAAATTTTGGCTAGTTTACAACGGGTAGCAATTGGTTACTCATTAGCAGCAGTTCTTGGTATTAGCTTGGGTATCGCGATCGGTACGAATAAAGCTCTGTCCAAAGCTTTAGATCCGATGATCCAATTATTCCGTACTGTACCGCCTCTGGCTTGGGTACCAATTTCTCTTGCTGCCTTACGACAAAACGAACCTGCTGCCCTTTTCGTTATCTTTATTACGTCAATTTGGCCCATCTTAATTAATACAGCAGTTGGGGTTAAGCAAATTCCTCAAGATTACAATAACGTAGCTAAAGTTCTGCAACTTTCTCGCAAGGAATATTTCTTGAACATCCTTATTCCTGCTGCTCTACCTTACATTTTTACAGGGTTAAGGATTGCGATTGGATTGGCTTGGTTGGCGATTATTGCTGCAGAAATTATCATGTCCGGTATCGTCGGAATTGGATTTTTCATCTGGGATGCCTATCAAAATAATAATGTCAGTGAAATTATCTTAGCTCTGGTTTATATCGGTGTTGTTGGCTTGATACTTGACAAGTTGATGCTCTTGTTACAGTCAAAAATTCTGCCAGAAGAACAAAAATAGTTACTCGTCATCAGTCATTAGTCATTTGTTCTATGTAACGGACAAGTGACTAATGGCAAAGGACAAATGACAAAAGATAAATGACAAAGGACAAAAGATAATGAGCGTTTTTGTAGGTGTTGACCAAATTGAGAAGGTTTTTTCTTTATCAGATGGTGGTAAATATATTGCTCTGAAAGGGATAGACCTTCAGATTAAAAAAGGGGAATTTGTATGTCTGATCGGTCACTCTGGTTGTGGTAAGTCCACTTTGTTGAATATGGTTGCGGGTCTGGATTTACCAACTGACGGTATCGTAACTTTAGAAGGACAAAGAATCACCAGACCCGGTCCCGACAGGATGGTCGTGTTTCAGAATTATTCTCTCCTGCCTTGGCGGTCAGTACGCGAGAATATTGCCCTTGCTGTAGATTCGGTCATGAAGGATGTACCTGCGGGTGAACGTAGAGCAATCGTAGAGCAACATATCGATTTAGTTGGGTTGCGCCCTCATGCTGACAAAGCTCCAGCAATGTTATCAGGGGGACAAAAACAGCGCGTTGCGATCGCTCGTGCCCTGGCAATTCGTCCCAAATTACTCTTGCTAGATGAACCCTTTGGTGCATTAGATGCCCTGACACGAGGTAATTTGCAAGAGCAGTTGATGCAGATTTGTCAGGAAAACGAAGTCACTGCCGTTATGGTGACTCACGATGTTGATGAAGCCGTGTTGCTGTCAGACCGGATTGTGATGCTGACTAATGGTCCGGAATCCAAAATCGGACAAATTTTGGAGGTAGATATCCCCCGACCCCGCAAGCGGATGGAAGTGGTAGAACATCCGAGCTACTACAGTTTGCGGAGTGAAATGATTTATTTCCTCAATCAACAAAAACGGATTAAGAAACTCAGAGCAAGGAAAACAGCTGCGATCGCCCGTCACGGTTTAGAAAAAGTTAACTTAGATATTGGTTTCCTCCCCCTAACTGCCTGCGCTCCTCTTGCTGTTGCCAAAGAAAAGGGCTTCTTTACCAAGTACGGTTTAGATGAAGTTAACCTCGTGCGCGAATCAAGCTGGCGCGGAATTACCGACGGCATAACTGGTGGATATTTAGATGCAGCGCAAATGCCTGCTGGGATGCCCGTTTGGTTAACTGTCGGGGGACATGGCGATCGCCCAGTACCAGTTGTCAGCGCTCTCACCCTCACCCGCAATGGCAATGCTATTACCCTAGATAAACATTTTTATGATAAAGGGGTCTACACCCTCGCAGATTTTAGAAAATTGTTGCAAGAGTCAGCAGATAAACAACATACCTTGGGGATGGTTCATCCTTCCTCAATGCACAATCTGCTCCTGCGTTACTGGTTAGCAGCCGGTGGCATTGACCCCGACCGCGATGTTTCCCTCAAAACTATTCCTCCGGCTCAGATGGTCGCTGACCTGCAAGCAGGAAGTATAGACGGCTACTGCGTGGGCGAACCTTGGAATCTGCGGGCGGCAATAGAAGGTATTGGCTTTACCATCGCCACAGATTTAGAAATCTGGCAAGGACACCCAGGCAAAGTTTTAGGAGTCCGCGAAGATTGGGCAAGTAAGTATCCCAACACCCACATTGCTCTAGTCAAAGCTTTATTGGAAGCTTGCCAATTCTGTGCTAATGAGAAAAACTTCCCAGAAGTACGTCAGATTTTGGCCAGTCGGGAATATGTCAGCACTAATGAGGAATACATCCAGCTTGGCGATCCAAACTCCAATGTTTGCAACCTCGAACAACCAATGCGAGAGTACGCCCATCATCTCTTCTTTGGAGATGGCGTCAATCGTCCCAGCCGTACCGAACATTTATGGATAATGACCCAGATGGCACGATGGGGTGATATTCCCTTCCCCCGCAACTGGATGGAAATTCTCGAACGCGTTTGTCGAGTTAGCGTGTTCAGCACAGCAGCGCGAGAACTAGGTCTGCTGGATATCAAATACCATCGCGGTCCTATCGAACTGTTTGATGGCTCTGCGTTTAATGCTGATGACCCAATCTCCTATCTCAACAGTTTGGAAATTAAACGCAATGTTTCAGTAGCAGAAGTTGCTATCAACTCAAGCCTCACAACCGCAGCCGCCTAAGAATTGTCAACAATCTAAAATCAAAATTATAAAACAATGTACGAGCGTAGATTTATTTCCGGCGAAACCACCAAAACATCCAGACAACCTCTCACTATCCCCACCCGCCCCGCTCCTTTCTTGGTAATGGAAGACGTTTCTAAAGTCTATCCCACACCAAAAGGTCCTTTCGTAGTATTGGACGGCGTTAACCTGACTGTAAACCAAGGTGAGTTTATCTGCGTCATCGGTCACTCTGGTTGCGGGAAATCAACTCTGTTGAACATGGTTGCGGGTTTTACTCAGCCTAGCAGTGGCTCGGTACTGCTTAACTCTAAGCCGATTACAAAGCCAGGACCAGACCGCATGATGGTTTTCCAAAACTATGCTTTGTTGCCTTGGTTGACTACTTTTGAAAACATTTACCTGGCTCTGAACGCTGTTTTCCCCAATAAGACAAAGGCAGAGAAGTCAGCAATCGCCCGCGATCACCTAGCACTGGTGGGACTTACAGAAGCAGCAGATAAAAAGCCAACACAAATCTCTGGGGGGATGAAACAGCGGGTTGCGATCGCTAGAGCTTTGGCGATTCGTCCTCAAGTTCTCATCTTGGATGAACCGTTTGGAGCGTTAGATGCTATCACAAAAGAAGAATTACAGGAAGAGTTGTTGAAAATTTGGAACGAACGGCGATGCACGGTATTGATGATTACTCACGATATTGATGAAGCGCTGTTCTTGGCAGACCGTTTGGTGATGATGACCAACGGACCTGCTGCCAACATCGGTGAAATTCTCAACATTCCTTTCCCCCGTCCTCGCGATCGTGCCCGGATTATGGAAGATCCAAAATACTACCAACTGCGAAACTACGCCCTTGACTTCCTCTTCCGCCGCTTTGCTCATGATGAGTAAACTCATACTAGGATGGGCAAAATGTCCATCCTACAAAAGGTAAAAATTGTGGGGTTGTCCTTTAGAAAAATACAAAATATGAATACAAATATTGTTGTAGGGTGGGCAATGCCCACCTATTTTATTTGCATAATTGCAAAAGTCTTATCAGGGCTCATAGGTATATGTGTGGGAGATGCTTTAGGTGTTCCCGTAGAATTCACAAGCCGTGCCGAACGATAGCTTCGCTACAGCACAGCAGCAGATCGCGATCGCCAATCTTATGAATCGCGTACTCTAGCATATGACTATACCAAGTCATAATAAAGAGCAGAAAAGCAATTCCAGTTTTAAAAAAAGATAACTTCATCTGGTTTTCCGCGAGATACCCTACCTTCAGCGAAGCAAGGTAGGGAGGGATAGCGGGTTAAACCGACTCCTAAGGGCGGGAGGAGGTTTAACAATTTCCGGGTTGATAGCACGATTAACCCCGTGCTTCGCTGTATCAATCGGACTTTCTTTGCTGTGAATTGCCCTAACCTACGCCAGGCGCTATCACTGACAGAAACTTGTTTTTCAGTGTCGCCACTCACCCATCCGCGATAGGTTTTGCTTCCTTGGGTGGCTTCAACGCAATCGCCCTTACGGAAATTGTGACGGGTTACAGTACCGCCATATTTGCGTCTCACTCCACCCTTAGTCGGAACCATGAGGTGTAGTTGGCGACGAGATACCGGAGGACGTTTAACAATCACAAATTGGGAAGGAGTGATATTAATTTGACCTTTCCAACCGCTTCTAAAAGTCTGGACAAAGTTACCTACAATTAGACAAGTTTGGACAAACCCAACTCCACGGTGTAAGTTCGCTCAATTAGAAGTGCATTGCTGCTTGGAACATTTGCCCCGTGACTCAGGTTCCTTGACCACTAATCCCCAGTTAGAAATACTGTAAAAAGAGTGCCTACTCTTAATATCAGTACGAGACTTAAGAATTTTATTCAGTTGATTCCACTGGCTCCATACGTGCTGAACGGCAGTGGGGAACGGTGCGAGAAGATTATAGTGCGACTGGGGAAGCCTGGAACTACTTCACCCATGACCAAGCCCGTTCCCGCGCTTATCGATGGGGAGAGGATGGCATTGCTGGCATTTCCGATAACCATCAACGACTTTGTTTTGCCATTGCCCTATGGAATGGTGAGGATGCCATTCTCAAAGAGAGAATGTTTGGTTTAACGGGAACCGAAGGCAATCATGGGGAAGATGTCAAGGAATACTACTTTTATCTAGACAATACCCCCACCCATTCCTACATGAAATATCTTTACAAATATCCTCAAGCTGCTTTTCCCTATGCTCAATTAGTTGAAGAAAATCGACGCAGAGATCGCAATAGTCCAGAGTTTGAACTGCTAGATACGGGTGTGTTTAGCGACGATCGCTACTTTGATGTTATCGTAGAGTATGCAAAGAATTCACCTGAAGACATTCTGATTAAAATCAGTGTTATCAACAGGGGATCGGAAGCAAAAACCCTGTATCTTTTGCCAACCATTTGGTTTCGCAATACCTGGTCTTGGGCTTCCAATCAAGAAAAGCCTTTTCTAAAAGTTTTCAAATCTGACACTCATTTAAGCATCATCGAAGCCTCTCATCCAACTCTAGGAGAGAGATGGCTTTACTGTGATGGTGCAACTCAATTGCTATTTACAGAAAATGAAACTAACAATGAAAGATTATTTGGGGTGAGCAATGCTTCTCCCTACGTCAAAGATGGAATTAACGATTATGTGGTGCATGGTCGAAAAGAAGTTGTTAATCCCGATCTCATCGGCACAAAAGCTTCAGCTTATTATGAATTGTCAATCGGTGCAAGTGAAACCAAAACAGTGCAATTGCGCCTAACCAACACCCCAACTTATCAAGGGGGATCGGAACAGGGTGTGGAACCGTTTGGTGCTGAGTTTGAGACAATTTTTCAAAATCGGATCTCGGAAGCAGATGAATTTTATCACCGTATCTGTCCCTTCGAGCTATCTGAGGATATGCGGAATGTGCAACGACAGGCATTTGCTGGTATGCTATGGAGTAAGCAATTCTATTACTACGTTGTAGAAGAATGGCTTAAGGGCGATCCGGCTAGTCCACTGCCACCCCCACAGCGCAAGCGTGGCAGAAATCACGAGTGGATTCATTTGTTTAATGATGACATTCTCTCGATGCCGGACAAGTGGGAATACCCTTGGTTTGCAGCTTGGGATTTGGCGTTTCATCTGATCCCGTTAGCAATGATTGACCCAGATTTTGCTAAGTACCAATTGGATGTACTGACGCGAGAGTGGTATATGCATCCTAACGGTCAAATTCCAGCATATGAGTGGGCTTTTGGCGATGTCAATCCGCCCGTTCACGCCTGGGCTGCCATGCGTATTTATCAGATAGAGAGAAAAATGTATGGTCGCACCGATAAAGATTTTCTGGAACGCGTGTTTCAGAAGTTGCTGCTAAATTTTACCTGGTGGGTGAATCGAAAGGATGTAGAAGGAAACAACGTTTTTCAGGGCGGCTTCCTGGGATTGGACAATATCGGTGTTTTTGACAGAAGTGCTGAACTTCCCACTGGTGGGCATATTAATCAGGCAGATGGTACCAGCTGGATGGGAATGTACTGTCTGAATATGCTAACGATCGCACTAGAACTCGCAAAATGCAATTCTACCTATGAAGATATTGCCAGCAAGTTTTTTGAACATTTTCTTTACATTGCTGATGCCATAGACGGCATTGGCGAGGGAGAGATAGCTTTATGGGATGAAACTGATGGTTTTTACTATGATGCACTGCATTTGCCTGATGGTACTCATTGCCCCATGAAGGTGCGCTCAATAGTAGGGTTATCGCCATTGTTTGGCGTTACCACTTTGGAACCGGAAGATTTAAAGATGTTACCAGGTTTTAGACGGCGGATGGAGTGGTTTATTCGCAATCGCCCTGACTTGAGCCGAAATGTCGCCTGTATGGAAACACCAGGTGTTGGTGCCAGAAGACTGCTAGCGATAGTCTATCGAGATAAACTCCGCCGCATCCTGCAAAAAATGCTAGATGAGACAGAATTTTTAAGTCCCTATGGTATCCGCGCTGTTTCTAAATTCCATGCGTCCCATCCCTACATTCTGGCAATAGACGACCAGGAGTACAGGGTGGATTACGAACCTGCCGAATCCAGCACCAATCTATTTGGTGGCAATTCTAACTGGCGCGGACCGATTTGGTTACCTATGAATTATCTGATCGTCGAGTCACTCCAAAAGTTCCATCATTACTTAGGCGACGATTTCAAAGTGGAGTGTCCAACTGGTTCTGGTCAAATGATGACTCTCTGGGAAGTTGCTGCTGAGTTATCTCAAAGACTGATTCGGATTTTCTTACAAGATTCGTCTGCTCGTCGGCCTGTTTATGGCGGCACAGAAGTATTCCAAACCAACCCTCATTGGCGTGATTTAATTCTTTTTAATGAGTATTTTCATGGCGATAACGGTGCCGGGATTGGTGCGAGTCATCAAACGGGCTGGACGGGTTTGGTCGCAAAACTCATCCAGCAGTACGCAAAATATGGTGGAGAAAATGGTTTTGTTGCAAAAACTGGTGATACTCTAGTATCAGTTCAGAACTTACATTACGCCTTCGGCGATCGTCTTGATAGCTTGAAAAGCACCGTTTAAGTTGTGCCTTATTTTATGGTTCTTCAATGGTCAAAATTTTCAGCCTGGGTGATAACTAAGTAGAATTGCTTAATAGAGCGGTTTTCGTTTGGATGAGTTACACGGGATTGTCAGGGCGTATAGGTCTGTGACAAGGGGCAGCATACCAATTGGTTAAACTGTAGGGTGGGCACTGCCCACCAATTGTGAAAAGAAGCAAGGCAAATTACCTAACAAAACATCAAAGCATAATTTATCAGTTTGTGGCTAAGAAAGATAATGAGGGAACTGTAATTATTAAGGGAGCTATACCAAAAACTTTAAAGCTTGACTTCAAGGTTTTGTGTGTACAGCAAGAATTGGACATGAGTGAGGTGTTGAAGGATTTGATCGCGCAATGGATACGAGCAAACGAGCCTGTTACTGAATCTTCGATCTATCTATCTAATCAAGACTCTGAGGATGTTAAAGCATACGTCCCAAAATCTTTAAAGCTTCAGTTCAAATTACTTTGCACTCAGAAACAAGTTACAATACGTTCTGTTTTATACAAGCTCATCAAGCAATGGGTGGAAACGGGCAGTTCTAGTTCTGACTCTTTACTGCTCTAACCAAATTGTTACTTTGTCACCCCATCAGACAAAATAGCATATAGTTAAGTAATTATTTCGTTTAACATATTCTCCTCCGTTTTTCTACTTGGAGGAGATTTTATTATGAATCGTGACCTGAGGAGTTAACGCGAAGCGATCGCAAAGAGTAACTAGCAACTTGGGTTAATAATTTCTTTCAGCCATAATGGAACCACCTTCGCAATTCCGTTTAGGGCTGCTCTTAATGCTTCTCCTACCAATTCTAACCGATTGACTTGACGTATTGCTGCTAACACTTAAGTTGAGTCTGTACGTTGCTTACTGCGCTGCTTGATAAGATTTTTTTCTTGAAACCACCCTAACATTTCTCGTTTTTACCTGATACAAATATTTTATTGCCAGTAATCTTTAGACGCAGATATTTTTGCTGATGTTTTAGTACAGTTTTTGCCACAAACCCCAGCCTAGTTGGCGATCGCGAAGCGTACCATAGGCATTCGCATAGCTCAAATTTTCGCCTTCTCCTCAATTTATCCAATCTTCTCTTCCTGGAAACGTTATGTATTACTCTCTCCTACGTTATAGGTAATCCTCTACTAGGAAGGGAGTAACTCGTTGATAACCACTTTTGCGGTTATAGTTAGATGTACAGTAAAGACAGTTCATTCCCATATTATGCAATGCCCCCACGGCTTTACTTCATCAAACTGTGGGAGCATCAATTTATTACCAGTTAATACCGAATCGTCAAAGATTGGACTATATTATCTTAAGGGTAACTTAACGGGGCTCAGCATTTAGCGGTTCTTGGTTATTTGTCCCAATAACAAGCCAGAATAATTTGACGAAACTTGCGAAAGTGAGTGTGCTGGAAAGGGCTGTCAAATTTCTCTCACAATCTTATCCATACAACGTTCTGCTAGAGCCGCAATAGTGAGCGCAGGATTTACGCAACCTGTAGAGCCAGGAATGAGTGCACCATCAACAACGTAAAGTCCTTGATAACCACGTACTCGCCCATACTCATCACATGCTTTGCCTAGAACTGCTCCACCAAGAGGATGTGCAGTAGTACCAATACTAAATTCTGATGCAGGTTTATTGTTAGGCATTGAGACAGGGTTTTTCGGCTCTAGATTTTTATAAGTTTGCGCTGTGGCTTTCTCAAGTTCTTTATTTCTTTTAGAATCTGCAGGCCAGTTTAAATTGACTGAGTCTGTAGCCATATTGTAGGTGAAGTTTCCTTCTGCTGGGCTTATAGCTAAACCAAGACATTGTATTGTTTTTTCGGAAGCGGTTACATTTGGGAAATTTATTAGGGTAATTGGGGTTTTATTATCCCAGTTTAAAATAGCAGCACCTGCTGACCCTCCTTGAGTTGGATTGGTTTGTGATAAATTTGAAAGTATACCTAAAGTATCTCCATTAGTTCCCCAAAATTGCCCGATGTATTCGTTTAACTTGGGTAATGTCCCTTTTGCTTTAGCTTTAACTAAAAGTTCAGAAGTACCAAGTGAGCCAGCCGCTAAAAATAGAAAGCGACATGTGAAAGATTTGATTTCAACAACTTGCCCAGATTCATCAATTTGATTGCAAAAAACGCGATATCTCGATTCACCGGGTATCTCAGCAATTTCTGTTACCATATGTAAAGGGAGAATTTCTACAGATCCAGTTTTTTCTGCTTGAGCCAAGTAATTGCGATCTAGGCTGTTTTTTGCACCACTATTGCAGCCAAACCAATGTTCACCGTTAATGATAGAAGGGACTTTAGTTCCTTTTATTTCTTCACGAACTACATTCCAATCTATAGATAGATCTAATAAACGATGTTTGAATCCAGCTTGCTTCGCCTGATTCATAAATACTCGAGTTGATAAATAGTAATCAGTATTCAAAATATCTTCTGGGATTGGTGTTGGTTTCATAATTGAATTAACAAGAGGATAATAAGTTTTATCCAACTCGTCGTAGATGTCAAGTGTCCTAGGAAAACTTCTATAGAAGAATTCACGAGAGGGCTGAAAAAGAATAGCGTTGTAGACGAGTGAACCACCTCCAACCCCAGTACCAGACAAAACAGAAATCCTATTTCCCTGCTTAAGCTCTAAAACTCCTGTATACACATCTATAGAATTTCCATCGAAAGTTTTTGAACTTAACCAAGCAGCTCGACCATCAGGTTTACGTAAAGTTGCAAAAGTATTTTGTTCAGGTGTAATTGACCACCGACGACCTCGCTCTATCACTAATGTCTTCATACCAACTTGTCCCAAACGTAGAGCTGCAACAGCTCCGCCAAAGCCACTTCCGATAATCAAAGCATCTATGGGTTCATCTTTTACAGATTGAGCACTAGTTCTACTATGATGAGTATGGGAGAGTAAGGTAATTAAAGTACTAGTAGAAAATAGGGCGGTATTTTGAAGAAAGCGACGACGACTATGTACTTTATAAAGCATAGTTATAGCTCCTGATAATTGCTTAATTGTTTGGTGTTGATGAACGCGATATCTTTGTTAAGTTGACCGTGTTGGTACAAAGACTGGGTCGGCTGTGACTTGGTAGAATAGCGTTTCATATTGATTTAATGCTTGCTCTAGAGCATATTGCTCAACAGCGTACTGCCGACTTTTCCGACCTAAAGTTTCTACTTTATCTGGATGTTTATATAAATCTAAAATCGCTGCCGCTAATGCATCAGGGTCTTCTGGAGGAACTACAATTCCACTCCCACTTTTCTGCAACGTGAAAGCTGCCGTACCTTTGAGTGGTACAGACCCTAGAATAGCGCGACCGCAGGCAAGTAGTACTTGGATTTTTGAAGGCATATTAAAGGAAATGACATTCCGCTTTTGCACCACCAACCCCACATCCGCAGCAGCTAACATCTCTGGCAAATGTTCGCGCTTTACAAAAGGCAGCAGTAGAACGTTAGAAACTTTAGACTGCAACGTATATTGCTGCAATTGCTGCAATCCAAAAGAATCTCCCACTATGACTACGATAATGTCTGGTATATGTTGCAAAGTTTTAGCTGCTTTAACAACCGTTTCTAAACCTTGAGTGAGGGCAATGTTACCGGAATATAGCACCACGAATTTACCAGCAAGATGATGGGTGATGCGAAAGCGGTTGTTTTCTTTCGGTAAGGGGCGGATGAAAGTGATATCTGCCCAGTTGGATAAAAGCACGATTTTGTTTGCAGGAACGCCCTTACCGAGAAGATTTTCAACGAAACCATCAGCGATAACGGTGATTTTGGTTGCTGTACGGTAGGCAAATTTTTCTAGGGTAGTAAAGATACGGATGAGCCATTTGTTCTTGAGCAGACCAGTGCAAACAGCGGCTTCCGGCAAAATGTCTTGGAGATTTAAGATGACAGGGCAAGAGTACAACCATCCTAAGAGGGCCGCTGGGATAGAAATCGGTAATGACGGTACGGTTAAAAGAATGATGTCTGGTTTAGGACCGTTAAGGGCTTGCAAAAAACTAGTGCTTGCAAAACTCATCTCCAAAAATATTCGCTCCATTAGTCTTGGTTGGGGGCGAATCCAAACATAACTGCGCTGAATCTTCACACCGTTTTTGTATTCTGTGTTATATAGTTTACCTCTGTATTCTGGATAAATACGGCGTTGTGGGTAGTTAGGCATAGCAGTAATAACGCGGACAGAATGACCGCGCTTGACTAAACCCTCTGCTAGTTCAGTCATGAGGGGGGCAATGCCAATAGGTTCTGGATGGTAGTTGTAGGAATATATTAATATCCGCATAACCTGAGTTTGTAGGTCTTGTCGCTTGCATTAAAGTTTTCTCATCAGTTACTAGGATGGTATTGTTGTGTTGCAAAAACTTTGTTTTTTGAACTCGGCAGTTTTTGCAACACAATCGCTTAAATCACATCTACAAGCCAGGTATTGACTAGGGCTGCATGATTCGATATCCAGTCTGCTGCCGCTTCCTCTGGTGTCTTGCCATCCATGTTAATGGCGTAATCCATAGCGGTAATCGCCGCTATGTCTAATCGCATACGTGCCAGCGATTCGAGCGTTTTTTTCGGTAACTGTTCACGCACGCCTCGATGGGCAGCAAGTACAACTCGATTCAATCCACCTAGTAAATTTTTGGGCTCATCTAAAGGGCGCAGCCGATAGAGCTGGTTGAAGTAATATGGTTGCCACAAGGGAATGATACTCCACTGTTGAGAGGCTTCTGCTTGAATAAGGGAAGCTTTCCAATCATCAAATGAGCCCGGTATCAACTCATAGCCTTGGCGATCCAGTCCGTATTCCTTAATCATCTTCATAGAAGCAGTGGTAATTGTGGTATCCAAACTTAAACCACGCAAAGTTTTGTTCATTCTATCGGCTACTTCTGGTTTAGCAAGATCCTCAATAGAGCTTACAACTTCCACAGGTACATACTCGGGCAGTGCCCAAAAAAACCGAGCACCACTGTAAAGCGTAGATACTTCTTCTACATGCTCCTGTAATCTTTTCCAAACCTGGGCATGACCTTCTGGTAGCCAGAAAGCTACACAAAGATCCACATTACCCTCTCCCACAGCATTGTACACTTCAGTGTGTGAGCCATCAATCACCTTAATGGCATGACCTAGCCGATTCAGTATATTGACGACAACAGCAGCTGCGGCTTGATAGAATGACTCATCGATTCGACCCAGCACAATAGTGTTGGAACTCACTCGGGAATCTGAAATTACTTGTTCGATAGGTCTAGCAAGCATGATCTTTTTGTCCTTTTTCAGCTAGTAGCATGGCATTCGACAGTAGTACTTCAACTGCCTCGTTTAACGCTTCGCATCTTTGCGTATACCAGAGCCAGTGCCCCTGATTTGCATACGGATTCGATAAACACCTGTCTCTGCCGTGATGTAAAGCGTTTGATAGTCCGAGTCTCCCCAAGCGATCGCACTTGGTTGTTCTGGTACCGCTATTTTGCTAAGGAGTATCCCTTGAGCATTAAGAACAGCCACTCCACCAGGCGCTGTGCAATACACGTTTCCAGCAATATCAGTCTTCATACCATCTACGACAGCCTGTGAACCTGGAACAGACAAATTGGCAAATAAGCGTGGGTTTGTCACACCACCATCTGGTTGGACATCAAACACCGTGATATTTCCAGTAGCTGAATCATTTACGTACAACCGTAACTCGTCAGGAGAAAATGTAATACCGTTTGGATACTTAAAGTCTCGTGATAATAAGCTTACAGCCCCTGTTACACCATCAATACGAAACACACCACTAAAGTCAAGTTCTGGTTCCTGCTTAGAAGGACCATAAGGTGGTGCAAGTCCAAAAGGAGGATCGGTGATATACATACTACCATCAGCACGAACTATAACATCATTCGGGCTGTTAAAACGCTTACCCTCAAAATGGCTAGCTACAACTGTTATTGAGGCGTTTTCTGCAGTGCGTGTTACTGTCCGGCTTGCATGTTCAGCAGTCAGTAAATTACCATCAAGATCCCAGGTACGCCCATTAGAAAAGTCTGAGGGTTTACGATAAATTTCAAATGAACCAGAGGGAAAAACTTTCCAAATCACATCACCAACAATGTCACTGACTAGTAAGTATCCGTCCGGGTGCCAGATGGGACCTTCAGCAAATTTTGCAAACTCATTAGCAACTTTTTCGACCGTAGCATCCTTTGCCAAAATTGTAGATTGTGTTAGGGAGTTGTTCTGAATTAAACTAGTCATCTTTCCATCCTTTTATTGTTAATAACCAAAGAGTTAACTATTCTTCTCTACATACAGTTTGTCAAGATGCACATACCTCTTTAACTATGTCTTGAACCAGGTTCACTTTTTTCTGTTTTTTCTTCAGCAACAAAACTGTACTTAGAGTAGCTACAGAGAATAAACCCAATCCTGCATAAGGTTCAGGCACTTTCGTAGCATGCACTCTTGAATAAACTGCATCTGCCACTACACTGTAACCCTGACTGCTAAAGTGGACGGTATCCCACCAAAGATAATTCTCTGGTTTTTTTCTACAATCTTCTGGTATATCTGTGGGAGCAAGGGGATTATTTACGCAAGAACTGTCTACATTGGTGTAGCCGTATTTCTCTGGATTATTGACTTGGTCGAGGTATACAGAATAAATGTCAAAAGGTATGATATTTACACTAGGGTCTAGAGTCTGTTTCAAATCTTCCAAAGCTTTGCTCAATTGAGAATTATGCTCTTCTACTAAAGCTTTTAAACCTTCAGGTGTTTGAACAGACTCACCAAGGCTTGCACCTGGTGTTACTTGTAAAGCGCCTGAATTAAACACCACTATATTTTTAGCACCAGCATTTACAAGCTTTGTGACTCCCTCTATGGTATTTGCGACTGGCACATTGGTGTTTGTCTGACCACCATAGAAGTAATCATTAACACTGCCATATATGGTATAGAGAGCATTTGGATCGGTAACGGGATTTGCTGTGATAAAGTTATCAATCTGGTCTATCACCCCTGGTAAATCAATACCAGCCACGCTAGAACGAGCATTACCACGTCCAGAGTAAGCACCAGCAATGGCGAAGTTAGTATCTGGATTGTAGCTTAGTTCCAATCTAGATGCTAAGTATTGCGGCCAAATTTGATCGTTCGTGTAGAGTTTGTTAGGAAAAGCATTCAATGGTGGTGCCTTTCCATTTGTAGCTTTGTAATACCGACCGCTATCTGAAAGACTATCTCCAAACACGTATAATTCGCTATACATACTTGCCGCTGAAGCTTTTAGGGGAATCATCAGAGACAATGCAACACATCCTGTTGCTAGAATTAGCTGTTTCATGGTTGATTTCTCGGTAGTATTTTTTGTAAGTTTCTAGCTCTGACTAAAAAGCCTTGTCTTTGCTAAATTTTCTAGAAACCGACACTATCTCTCAGTGAAAAGCGTGTAAAACTGGATTAAGCAAGTTATTCTTGGCAATCTTTCTTGTGTTTAGTTTCTCAGTTAAAGAAGTTTTTACCTAAGTAATTTGAGGAAGTTAAGAACAAACTTAAGTTTTTGAGCTATAAATTTTGCTCACCTTTTACTAAAAGCCTGTTTTTCAAGAAATGTTAAGTATAATCGGCTTTCTGTATCAAAAGTATACATAGCAGCGATTAGCGCATAACAAACCTGTATGGCAGACAGTGTAAAAGTACTTTCACTTTTGCAAAAACTGGATGTGTGGGAGCGCATTAACCCTGCCTTACAACAAAAAGTACGCTGATATCTTAATAAAGATAAACAACCAACTGCAGTAATTGCAGACACTGAGTCGATACAAACTCTAAATAACTGAAGTTAACAAAACTCCAAGCTTTAAATTTTGCTTTAACTTCCGGATTTTAACTAGGCAAAATTTGGTTATACTGGCAAGCTGGATAGAAACGATAGGTTAATAAAACAAGTATTTGAGAAAGTAAAATGCTATACGTAGAAGTCGAACCAGGAGTTAAGGTTTTCGTTAATGATTGGGGCACAGGAACGCCAATAGTCTTTATCCACGGCTGGCCACTTAACCACCAGATGTTCGAGTATCAGTTTACACAACTGCTAAAGCATGGTTACCGCTGTATCGGGATCGATCTGCGTGGGTATGGAAAATCCGACAAGCCTTGGGGTAATTACAACTATGATGTTTTTGCTGATGATATCAAAAAGGTTCTTGAAACACTGGATTTAGCTGATGTTACTTTGGCTGGATTTTCTATGGGGGGGGCGATTGCTATCCGTTATATGGCCCGTTATGCAGGCGCTCGGGTCGCTAAGCTAGTCTTGTTCGGTGCTGCTGGGCCATGCCTGACCAAGAAGCCTGACTTCTTCCAAGGTTTAGACAATGCGCCCTATGATAACTTCATTAATGCTTGTTATACTGACCGAGCACAAATGAATGCTGACTTCGGAAACGCCACTTTTTACAAACCCATCAGTCCTAAGTTGAGTGATTGGTTTGTAAGCATGGGTATGGAAGCATCCCCCCACGCTACAGCAATGTCTGTCATTGCACTGCGTGATTCGGATCTGCGACCAGACTTAGAGACAATTACGGTACCAACAGCCATTTTTCATGGCGTTCACGATAAAGTTGCTCCTTGCAGTATAACCGCTGAAATTCATCACAAGGGAATTAAAAACTCCAAGCTGATTCTCTTTCAGAACAGCGGTCACGGTTTGTTCTACGACGAAAAGGATAAATTTAATGAAGAGTTGATGCGCTTTGTTGGCTAATTTTACTTAGCTTAGGAGTTCGCTATCCATCTGCGACGTTTTTGCCACAGATGTTTCAACTCTGCACGCCTTTTTTCGATAGGGGTGTAATTTTTTATCTTTTTTTTGGTAGAAAGATACGGGAACCAGGACAGCACAAGCACTAACAGCATCGGGACTTCGGTAGGTTAGTGTTAGAAATACTCATTACTGACTATCTGGAGCAGTCATCTTATGAAAAACGGTCAATGTCCCAAGTGTGGTTCACTTGACGTTCGTAGTGGAGCAAAATTGCCTTTTAAAGCAGGAATGCACAATAATAACTCTATTTTGTTAAAAGGTTGTGTCATAAGCCCATCTTATGCTCCACTTGACAACTACGTCTGCCTTAATTGTGGCTATGTTGAAAGTTACATTTCTAATTCCAAACATATAGATTTCATTGCACAAAATTGGCCACCTGTTAGCGATTTAGAGCATAATAGCCTTTTCCTTAGTAAATGCTACACAACTAAACAACCTTAGAATTATTTGAGAATGAGCACTCTTATAGTTTTAAGCAAAGCTGGATTCCCGAAATTATCAAGAAATTGCCCGAGCAGCAGATTTTACGCCGTCGTTGGTTAATTGAATTTGTTTTTAACATCTGCTGTTTCTGCTACAGTTCAAACTGCTTTGATTGTTTACCAAAAGTCTTCTCCTTGAAAGCTCATGCATTTATCTATTTCTGCATGGGCTTCCAGCTCAACTAGGAGTCCTTGACATTAGTACAAGTATCAACACAATTTTAGTGAGGTTACAAAAATTATGAGCCGCAACCTGAAGCTTTTATCACCTTTCAAGCTCGGTTCCCTTAAGCTACCAAACCGAATGCTCCTAGCACCAATGACCCGCTGTCGCGCAGGAGTAGGTAACATCATAGAACAAATAAGTACTGTGTATTACGGTCAGCGAGCTTCAGCTGGACTGATAATTACAGAAGCAACCCAGATATCACCTCAAGGAGCTGGCTATCCTAACGTTCCTGGAATCCACACACTGCAACAGGTAAATAGTTGGAAACAGGTTACGAAAGCAGTTCATGCCAAAGGAGGACATATATTCCTGCAGTTATGGCATGCAGGCAGAGCATCACATCCACTACTTCAACCAGATCGAGAGCTACCTATTGGTCCAAGTGCCATTAAAGCTGAGGGCACGGTCGTCACTCCCGAAGGTGAGAAACCTTTTCCTACCCCACGGGCTTTAAAAATGGAGGAAATCCCAGAGATTGTTGAACAGTTCCGTCAAGGTGCAAAAAATGCCTTAACCGCTGAGTTTGATGGCGTTGAAATCCACAGTGCTAATGGCTATCTCCTAGATCAGTTCTTGCAAGACAATTCCAATCAGCGTACAGACAAGTATGGTGGTTCAGTTGAAAACCGCGCCCGTCTCTTATTACAAGTTACTGAAGCAGTGGTGAGTGTCTGGGGTCCAAACAGAGTTGGAGTTCGTCTCTCTCCCAGCAGTACTTACAAAGATATGCATGATTCTAATCCAATAAACACTTTCGGTTATGTTGTTGATGCCCTAAACCGCTTTGACCTAGCTTATCTCCATATCATTGAACCCAGAATCAAGGGTAACGAAACTACTGACGATGAAGGACAAGGACTTGGTGTACGTTATTTTCGCCCCATCTTTAAGGGTAGTTTGATTGCAGCCGGAGGTTATACCCGCGAGACAGGAGAAGCAATTCTGGCAGAGGGGCTTGCCGATTTGGTCGCCTACGGTCGTTTATTTTTGGCAAATCCCGATTTGCCTAAGCGCTTTGCCTTGAATACGCCACTTAACAAATACGATCGCTCCACTTTCTACACCAGTGGCGAGCGAGGGTACATTGACTATCCAACTCTCGAAGAACTGCAACAGAACCAGCTTCCTTTAGTTGGAAAATACGTGATGCGACAGCCCCAAGTAGAGAGTATAAAAACAAACCAACTTTTTTAGCACATTCTGCCTATTGCTGTTAAGGTTGTCCTTAAATTATGGATCTTTAATGGACAAAACTTTAGGAACTTGCAAAACTTTGTAACAAAAATGTCAGTCCATTAATACGTCTATGAAGAATATCGTCTGCAGTACAATTGAGCGTTTGGCTTGAAATTATACATTGCTTACATTTGCAGTCTCACAAATGTATTCTCCCATAATCAGGCTCTATGCACTTCATAAGATTTTTCAATAATAAAGAAATTTATCAACAAGATACAAAAAATCGTGCATAGAAGTCAAATATTTGTAACAATGACTGGGAATTTCAAGTAAAAATGCGAAAAATGATTTGGAATCCAAAGATATCGACAGAATCTAGGTTAAATATCAAAATTAAAAAAATTTAGGTGGTTATAAAATTGTAAAAATGTAGTAGAATAATATTGGAAAAGTAAAGTAAAATTAAAAATAGTTTAAAAATTGTTGGTTGATGTTTCCGTAGCTAAATTTTTTCTTCCTAAGTTACGGAGGCTAGTTTTTTATGTATGTATGCAATTGTTTGTATACCAACCTACCCAAAAAAGCAGTTTATTGAGATATAAAATATGAACATATTGCAGTCGTTGTCATTTAAGCAGATGAAATAGAGCATCTCTGAAAGTTTTGAAAAATTGTGTTGGAGCGAGTTGTTCATTGACGGCTCGCTGCTATATACCCTTGTAAATTTAGTATGTCTTCATATAAAGGAAGGGTGCATCATGTCTAATTCTTCCGCTTTGCCTGGAAATTATTTCTTGCGTTCGCAGAGCGATCCCGCTGTTCAACGGCTAATTCGAGAGAGTTTGATTGATGCTTGTGCAGATGTCTCACCCGCCATCCTTTGGTTGCAATGCCGGCAACCAAAGGGTACTGTGGAGATCCTATTACGCAACCAGAACGACAAGGGCATTTGGGGCGATCCGAATGCAAATTACATTTTACTGAATTTAGGTGCAATAGTAAATCTCTTTCAGGAGACCACAGCTGTATTAGCACCAAAATTCCAAAATAGAATGAATATCTCTCTTTTGGCGGATGACGGAAAGTGTTGAGCGAGTGATTATGATTGTGCAGATTTTTTGAGTGTCAATCGAATCATTGCAATATGAATAAATGACTCTGCAGTTTCGGATACTACCTCATAATTCTTGCTGAATCGACAATACAAATTGAACCAACCAAAAGTTCGTTCAACAACCCAACTGTTAGGGACTATAACAAAGCCATTGTATTGGTCGGAGCAATTCATTATTAGAGTATTGGCTGAAAATTTAGCAATTTGTTGACATTGCCTGGGTGTTAACATCCATAGCAAGTAATAAACGATATTTAGTCAATGCTTTCGTCCTGAAAAACTTTAGACGCTGAAAAAGTACTTTCGTTCTAAAAAAATTAGGGCTGAAGTAGTTGGCAAATATGCGCTCGTGCTTCAAAGAGCTTGCACTGAGCAGCACGGTAGCATACTTGTGAAACATCCAGTTTGTAAGCGATTTGCTGGCAACAAAACTGTTTCCATCACCAAGCTCAAACTGCATAAATAGATTTTGCTTACACCCATGAAGAATAAAGAAGGAAATACCACCAAACTTAATTTCCGTTCAGGTTGTCCGGTAAGTCTAATCAACATAACCGAATTTACGTCAATACCTAAGTTCTATTTACTTTGCATCCTATTATGAATATAAATCATACAGTTGTTGACAAAACCTCTCTTTACAGGTAATATATACGTGTTTAGGAAAAACAAGCCACCGCAAAATGAGAGGTGCAATGTTGTCGATTAAGGCTATGCACCTTTGTTATCTACTGCTTGTTCAGATTTATCAATCTTTGGAATTTTTTGGTAGTAACATCAATTAAGTCAATAATGTATGCGATGTCATTGAGATTTGTAGTGGGTATACAACGGTCTCCTTTTGCAGACGCAACGGTTCTCTAATAGCCTTTCTTACAGATTCCCCATACTCCTACTATACACGTTCGGCAGATTGTCAACCTATGTGCAATCACTTTACCAAATATGAGTGCTACAGATCTTCCAATCAACACGAGCACGACTGAAAACATCGAACAAGGCTCTCTTATGTCATGCACACCAAGTCCAGTTTTGTACCAAAACTGTTCATTTGGCTCTTCTATACTTTCGCCATCAAGGTCAGCTTTGACATCTTCGCCTATTGCAGATGTTCATTCCAATCCCTCGTTGGATAACTCATCTTGCTTTAGTAAGCAGCAATCTACACCCGTCTCGGTAGCTGAAACTGTAGTCAAGATGCTGGAGGATATGGGAGTGCAGTATGCATTTGGTGTTTCGGGGGGTGCGATCGCTCCTATATGGCACGCACTGCAACACAGTTCAATCAAGGTACTTCACTTTCGTCATGAAGCAGGAGCAGCTTTTGCAGCCACCGAAGCTTACTTTGCAAGCGGTCGTCCCGTCGTAGTTTTTACCACCACTGGTCCGGGGATCACGAACGCACTGACTGGATTGTTCGCTGCACGTTGGGAGGGCGCTAAAGTAATTTTCCTATCAGCTTCCACGTCAACATCACAACGCGGGCGATGGGCATTTCAAGAAACTAGCGCGTATACCATGCCAGCTGCGGGGTTGTTTACCTCAGAGCCACTGTTTCATTATGCCACCACTCTTGGATGCAGTGATGAATTCCCAGAGGTCTACCGACGGCTTGCTCTAGGCTTAGCCCGACCAGATGCGTTTGTAGCACACTTGAGTATCCCTACCAACATCCAAACCAGTTCAGTTGGGACATCATTGCCACGAGCGCCTCTCTCTGTTGCTCCCGCAACCGCAAGTGAGCCAACTATTTCAAAATGTGCGCGGTTCTTATCGGAAGGACCGTTTGCCATCTGGGTTGGCTTTGGTGCGCGCTCTGCAGCTGAAGAAATTCGCCAGCTGGCTGAGAGCACGGGAGCCGCAGTCATGTGTTCACCGCGTGGCAAAGGTATTTTTCCGGAGGATCATCCTCAGTTTGTTGGCGTTACGGGCTTTGCTGGGCATGAGTCGGTTTTGAAGTATATGCAAGAGTACTGTCCTTTGCGGACGCTAGTACTCGGAACATGCCTTGGTGAATTTACCTCATTCTGGAACCCAGTAATGATCCCCAAGCGAGGATTTGTACATATTGATATTGACCCGGAGGTGCCAGGAACCTCGTATCCATCTGTCGAAACCTTCGCCATTCATTCCGATGTGAGAATATTTGTAAAGGCGCTGTTGAAGCATTTCCCGAAACGTCAAAGTCAGTCAAAGACTGTGTTGCTACCAAGACCTCAACGTCATGTAATTAATCCCAACGCGAGTGGTCTAGTACGACCTGAGGTACTAATGAATGTGATTCAAAGAGTCATTGTTGAGGGAAGCGATGCAGTAGTGATGACTGAAGCAGGTAACTCCTTTGCTTGGGGAAATCATATGCTGCGCTTTAACAAACCGGGACGTTATCGGGTCAGTACTGGGTTCGGGGCTATGGGTCATTTCGTCACAGGCGTTGTGGGTGCTGCAGTGGCGCGAAATGGCAAAGCTGTTGCCATTGTCGGGGATGGTGCCATGTTAATGAACAGCGAAATCAGCACAGCTGTGCAACACCAGATTAAGGCTGTCTGGATTGTACTCAATGACTCGCATTACAATATGTGCGGTCAGGGATCAACAATGCAGGGTTACAAGGATATGAATGTAGACATTCCACAGACAGATTTTGTCAAGATTACTCACGGGATGGGAGCTGACGCCATCCGCGTTGAAAGGGAGTCTGACATTCAAGCAGCGCTTGAAAAAGCGCTTGTCTGCAGTAGTCCGTTTGTTATTGATGTAGTCATAGACCCGACTCGGTCTGCACCAATCAAGAACCGTATTGATAAACTAACTTCGCAAAGCGCTACCGTTTAAGAGAAAGCTTATGATGTTGCATCAATTTGTAGGGATTCGCTCACTTGCTCTAACCTTTCCAAGTATTAAGCGTACAAAAGACTACTACAGAGAACATTACCCTGAAATGGTTGCTCATGCCGAACAAAAAAACTTAGCAAAGTTAATGTCACTCAATAGCTCGCTTCCTAGTAACAATTTTGACTCAAAGATGATGCCCTATCTATCAGATCCCTTGAGGGGCACTGTCGAGAAGTGGATGCTAGGTTCAGGTGAGACTTCATTAACGTTGGAGTATCGCGCAGCAATGGACGCTCTTAACGCGACTAAGTTTTCTCCCAACGACGTCGATCTCTTGCTGGTCGCCTCGTTTTTACCTGAACAAATAGGCTTTGGCAATGCAGCTTTTCTTGCCCGTCAACTAGGTCTGAATTGTGCTGCATGGAATCTTGATGCAGCCTGCGGGAGTACTCCAATTGCACTTGAAACTGCTTGTGCCTTGGTACAAGCAGGAGGGTATCGCAATGTGCTAGTGGTTATTTCATGTACGTACTCTCGCTTTTTCGATGAAGACGATACTCTCTCATGGTTTTTTAGTGACGGTGCTGGAGCTTTTGTAGTTAGTTCACTCAAACCAACTCAGGGAATCCTTGGTACGAAGACCGTTAACACCAGTGTGTTGTGTGACCAATTATTGTTTAAACTTGTCGAGGATGAGCAGGGTCATACGCGGCTCCGCCTACAGGTAACCAAAAGCTTAAACAAGATGGTCGGTGAAACTGCTATGGACTTTCTTCGTACATGTTGTCTTGGCGCAATTGCTTCTGCTGGTTTGACGCTAGAGCAAATCGACTTTTTTATTTTTAATACACCTACTGCTTGGTTTGCAAGCTTCTGTACAAGTGTACTGGGGATTAACCCAGAGCGCACAATTAACATCTACCCTCTTTATGCAAACATTGGTCCAGCACTAACTTTAGCAGGTCTGTATCACGCTGCACAGCAAGGTAAGATTCGCGAAAATGATATAGTTCTCATCTACGGCTTTGGTGCAGCTAGTTCTGCTTCTGCAAGTGTGTTACGCTGGGGTGATGTGGCGCTAGGTTCCTATCCCCATAACCCACCTTCCGCACCCTCAACTGTTACACATTAGTAAAAAGGCGTGTTATTAGTACTTATGAACTAAAACAGGAAAAAATCAAAAAGTTTAATGCTCAAATGTCTTTTTTGATTTCAGATGTTTGTTTTTATTCTTTCTTGGCTTTTTGTTCTCAGTAATTTCCGTTTGTGAGAGTTAGGGGTGCGGAAGGGAGGTTAAAACGATCGCTTTTAGTGTGAGACGGGCGAGGTACTCTGAGCCTAAAAGTCATCTGCCGTAATATCTCCCATCCCCTCTGTCGGCCGATCTGATTTCCTGTTACTTCAGTTAACCAGTCTGCTACCTTTCGACCGGTCCATAGTCCTCCATCTGGCGGTGTTAAGCATACCGCCAGCGTTCATCCTGAGCCAGGATCAAACTCTCCGTTTTGATTCCTATTGTAGAAACGTGCCGTGGCTCGTCTCTACATTTTTGGCTAATTTTTGTTTTTTGTCTTGGGGCTTTCCCCGCGACTTAATTTCTTGACGAGGACTTTAAATGCTTGGCTTTCAAACTATTACTTTATCTTGGTTCGGTTGCGTGCTTCGCGTCTCTTTCGCGCTTCACACTTTATCTAGAGTAACAACCTCATTTCTCTTTGTCAAGGGGTTTCTCTAAATTTTTTTCACCCGTTTCTTTTTTCTAGATGGGGGTGACCTCACAACCTAAGCCCTGCAATAGTTTCAAAGCTCTCGCATCTCGTTTTTGGCTTTCAAACTATATCTTTTTTTCTTGGTTCGGCGTATCTTCAGGGTCTTTTCCCTTCGACACTCAACCACTATAGCAAAAAAATCTGGAGTGTGAGGACACGAATAAAATCAAAGTTTAGCTTTAATGTGCCGCAGTTGATTCATAAGGTTATCTAGCCTTTGCTCCCACAGGCTTTTCTTCGGTTTAACGGGAAAAACTGCTGGTGGCAGTTCTGGATTGAGATTGCGGTAATGTTCCCAAATCTCCCAGTAAGGACAACCCGGTTCAATCCGAATGCCTGCCCAGTGAAGATACTGCAGGGGTTGATTGACTGAAGGGTCAATCAGAATATGTCCTTGTGTTTGAAAATGAGGGCTTCCTCCCCAGTTACCTGGAGCTTTCCCCGGTCTGCGAACAATATTGAAGCGGCGTGGAATGCGCTTCAGAAGCATATAATTAATGATGGGTTGGTCAGAAGTTTTTTGCGAGAAGTCAAAATATTCTGGATGAGCAGCACATTCAGAGAAGATGTCATACAAATCTTGCTCGGCGATTAAGTTTTTCTTTGACCCCCAAAAACCTCCGTTGAAAATGTCCTTGACTTCAGTTTCACTGAAGACTTTTTCCTCTAAGACTGTAGAACTGAAGACATTTTTAATACCGCCTGCATACTGATAATCACAACAAATAAAGTCGTATTCAGCTAAGTAGTTAAGGTTATCAATAATTTTTTCAAAGACAACTATATCAGTATCTATATACAAAAACTCATCGAAGGGGCCAAACCAGCAGGCTTGCTTGCGGAATTGATTGGGACGAGCGAAAAACTTACCGCCAAAGGTTTCGTGTAGTTTTTTCGATAATCTATCAATAAAATCTAAGTCTTCGTAAAGCTGTACACCGTAATGTCTATGAAGAATATCTGCAATGCCATGATAATTATCATCATATGGAATCATGACAATTGGTGTTTCCCGATCGCACAATCGGATACTGTTAAGGAGTGCGATCGCATGATCGGTCACCTTATCATTAGCAGTAATATAAATCCCCCGAGCCATAAAATTCTCCTCAACTGACTAGTCCTAACTTTCTTAGAATTCGTGCCCCAAAACTTGGTCGTGCATTGTAAGGCTTTGGTTTAGTTGTAAACTTTGGTTTTTTCTCTGGTTCATGGAGGTAGCGATAGTGCAAGAAAATATCTCTATAAGGAAAATCAATATTTTCACCAGAACACAGGCGGCTAAATAAACTAGAAGACAAACCAATGTAATGAATGTAGACTAAGCGGTTTCCCCTGTCATACAAAATGTTGTCTTTCGCTTCAAAATGCTTAGAAGTCACACAACAGCCTGTTATTTCACTTTTTGGTAAATGCACTGCAAAATTGTAGCTAGATACTCCTAACCGCATAACCATATAATTGAGAATGGTTTGGTCAGGAGCCATATCATAAAGAACTTCTGCTTCACCCTGACGTAATTGTTCCAAAAGCCACAAACACTTCTGAGCATCAAATATACCTTTCTTTGATGCATAGAATCCAGAACAAAACGTTTCCGCCTGCAAACGCTCTAGTGGAAATAGTTGTGTTAATTTTGCTGATGAAGTGTTGTAAACATGGGATAAATCTTTAAACTGAAAATCATAAACAACCCAGTCATGTCCCTCAAGCTGAGCAAAAGTTTCATTGAGGGAATTCATGAGCAGAGTATCGGCATCCATGTAGACAAAACGGTCAAAAGGACCATCAAAAGCACCGTAACGCCGGTGAGTGCCAACTCTGTAATACTTATCGCCACCGATTTGCTGCCAATGAGTTTGGGCTGAGGGGTGAGTATCCCAAATTTTACGAACAAAATTATCCCATTTTTGAATTGAATCTTGATTGTTGTAAAGCTGTACGTTGGGACGACGAGCAATTTCTGCGGCAATTTGTGTTGTCCTATCGTCATAGGGATAGACGCAAACTGGCATACTTTGCCCATAGATTGCTTCTATACTATTGAGTAAGGCAACTAGTTGATCGTAAACTCGGTCATTAGCAAGAGTGCAAATACCATCCATATAGCTAAAAATTAATTAGGAAATTTTGGCAACGTATTCCGAACACCAGTTGAGCAAATTGAGTTTGTGAAGAATAATTTGTCTGGCTTCTCTTATTGCTTCCTTTGCTGCATACCAAGCATCTGGGGTCGCTGTTACTTCTTTAATGTAGGCAATACCTTTTTCATCCAAGCTAGGCAACCGTAAGAAACTACCAGGTGGCAATAACTTGTCGGCGGCAGGTCCACCATAATAAATCGGCAAACACCACGCAAGCAAAGCATCCCAAAGTTTTTCACTCACATACCAACTATTTTCAGCATAATTTTCTATTGCCAAGTTGTAATAGTATGGTGCCATACCATACCATTTATTACCGAGTTCTCCTGGTGCTTTTGCCCAAGTAGGCAAGTTACGCCCATATAAATCGAATTTCACGTCGCTTTCCTGCAAAGACTGCAAGAAAGCCAGACGGTGTTTGTGGCTGGCTGTACGATTGATTCCAGAAGTGATCCAACTGCAAGGTTTCTCCTTTTCCATAGGAGGCATTTCATCCAAGACCTGAAATGGAACACCGTGATACCAAATAGCTGGCATATAATCAGGTGTCGGAGCAAAGTCGTCAGGACCTGATATATAACCACAGTACTTCTGGGCTTGTTGATAATTTCTTTTATTGATTTCTACAACCTCATCTAGGGGAGGTTCCCGGAGTAAGTAAACAATTTGCTCTTGAGGAACACCACGCAAAAGAGAATTCACATCTACTGGCATTTCAGCCTGCTTTTGTCGGGGGCGAATCCTTTTAAACCAGGGCTGCGGCTGGGGTGGTTTTGGGAAATCAAACTGGTACATTAGTAAAAAATCTGGCTTTGGGTGCTTTGCCAGCATTTGAATGTTGCCCCAGTCCCCAAAAGAGTGAGGGGTTTGTTGCCAAAGCCAATCAATATTTTTAATAGCAGAATAGGAAGTTAACATTCCTACTATTTTCTTAGTCATAATTTAACAAATACGTTTAGAGGGACGAAAAGATTCATTAACACAATTGAGAATTCGTATTGTTCTATTTTCCCAAGAATACTGATGGGCAAAATTGATATTATCTGAGTAACCTGCCAGTTTTCTTGGATATTTTTCTAAAACATACTGAATAGATTGAGCAAATTTATGAGGGTTATCTGGTTCACACCAACAAGCTACTAAAGATTTATGTTTGAATTCCATAAGAGGTGGAATTTCAGTAACAGCTATTGGGGTTCCAGATGCCATATACTGAAAGAATTTCACTGGATTTGTGAACTTTGCTTCTTTCCCAGAGATATGCGGATGCGCCAAAACATCAGCAGCTTGAAACAAACTAACTAATCTTTTGCGTGGCAAGACCCAGCCTAAAAACTTAATATTCTCTACCTGTTTATCCCGAGCTAACTGCTGATAAGCTTTTACTTGTGATTCCTTTCCTCCTGTAATTGCAAACTGAATTTCTGGCAATTCTTTAGCAGCGTCAATTAAAAGATCGATTCCCTTAAAACGATATAAAGCACCAGAATAAACAACAAGATGCTTGCGTCCTTCACAAAGAAGTTCTCTACGCCATGCTTCCGCTGCTTCAGGTTCTCTGATAAAGAACGATCGCTCAGATCCATTATGCAACCATATAACCTTTTCTGGCGGCATACCATATTTAATAAGGCTTTGTCTGATTAGATCGGACTGGGTTATAGCAATTTGAAAATACGGGCTATTGACAATTTCTGGTTCAAACTGATGTTCTTGAAAATAGTGACGCTCGTAGATGACTGGTACTTTGTTTATAACTGCCATTTTGGCAAAGTTCCAATCCCTTGTGTGTACTATCTTTGTTTGAGATAAAATATGAAATGGGAAATAGTATTTTGATATGAGTGTAATAGTATTATTCCACCTCCTAGCCAGTTTTTCGGTAAACCAAGGTATTGGCAGTGGGGCTACTTTGAGATTTTCGCCCACGTCATAGAACTCTACAAACTTAGCATCTGGTTGTTTTGGTTGAAAAGGGTAAATCCACGCAGCTGGGTTTAAGGACTTATTTTCTTTCTCAAGGTAAACTAAAACTGAATCATAACCCAAGCTAGCGGCTGCATTAGCACACAGTACATCATGGATTTCGTGAGCGCTGTCTGGTTGGAGAGACAAGTTACCAGAAAAAAAGATGTACAAATTCCTCAAGTTATAATTTCTCATGGTTCGTAGTGAGTGGAAAATCAAGATTAGTCATTTACAAGGCTTTTACAAAAGCTTGTACTTTGTTAATTTTTGACCCTGTCTTTCTTTGTGACTACTACCCGATGGCAGACCTATCTTAAGATATACTAATTTTTCTACCTTTAAAGGGATTTTTATTTTAGGTATATAGCGTGTCACCTTCTAAAAGTCATATCCTGTCAAGTCGCTTCGCTCCAATTCATAATTCTTGCATTTTTTATTACGAATTACGTTCGCGAAGCGTGGGCGAAGCGCAGATTACGAATTATTCAGTTATGGGCTTCCAAAGATTTGAGATTGTCTATTAAATACATGGCAGATTGGTAAGCATCTTGAATTAATTCATGTTGTTTCTTCTTAGATGTATATGTCCTACTTTCGGATAGAGAACGCAAAGAAGCAAGCATGGGATTCAAGCTTCGGCGGAATTCATCAGAAATGCGGTTCAAATTCCGATCGTCAATGCTGTCTACATGATTTGTGTCTAGCAAAAGTGCTGTTTGGCAGTTCGCATGCAAGTTAACAATGTCGTCAAAAACGTCAATTGTATTGAGAATTTTGCCTGCAGATTTGTAAGATTCCTCAATTAATTCCTGCCTTTCTTGGACACTTTCTACCATGTCGTCAAGCAGCAGGCGCAGCAAACCAATCATAGCGTTAAGTCGATTGCGAAGTTCGTGGGAAAGGCGAATTAAGCTTTGGTAAGGCTTACTCGTTGCTTCAGACTGAGACGCAAATTGCATTGAGTACAAACGAGAATAATAACCACCCTTTTGTAAAAGTTCGTTATGGGTTCCCACCTCTACCACACGCCCCTGTTCTAACACGGCAATTTGATGAGCTCTTTGTACCGTGGAAAGACGGTGAGCAATGACCAAAGTTGTACGTTCGCGACTCAAATCATCTATTGCTGCTTGCACCAAACGTTCGGAAACAGTATCCAAGGCGCTGGTGGCTTCATCTAGAATCAGAATATCTGGATCTTGCAGCAAAGCACGCGCTATTGCCAAACGCTGTCTTTGTCCACCAGATAACATGATGCCGCGATCGCCAATCAAGGTGTCCAATCCCTGTGGTAATTTACAGATAAACTCATAAGCATTTGCCCGTTTAGCTGCGGTAATAATCTCCTCCTCTGTCGCCTCGGGTCGGCCGTAAGCAATGTTATACCGCACCGAGTCATTAAACAGAAAAGTATCTTGGCTGACAATTCCCATTGCTTTTCGCAACGACTGGAGATCGAAATTGCGTAAATCAACGCCGTCAATGGTGATACAGCCAGATGTTGGGTCATAGAATCTGGGTAAGAGGTCTGCCAATGTGGATTTACCTGCACCAGAACCACCTACTAAAGCAAGTGTTGTACCGCACGGTAAATATAAATCTATGTCTTTTAAGACTGTTTTCTCATGGTCGGGGTAAGAAAAGGAAACCCACTTAAAATGCACGCCACCCTGTAATTTTGAGTAACGCACTTTCCCACTCACCATGATTGGTTTATTATCTCGTCGGAGAAAGTCAGTTGCAATATCAATACTACTTGCAGAATTTGCAAAGCTACTGCGAAGAGCATTTAACTGAGAAAGAATTGGTAACAAACGCAGGAGGAGCAATAAATATGTGAAAAGAACAGCAGAAAGAGAAGCGATTTGGTTAGCAAAAAAGGTACGGCTCAAAAAGGCAATTAAGATGAGAGTTGCTATACCAGTAATTTCACTGACTGGTGTAATGAGTTCTGAATGAATTTGAGATTCAAAATCTGCTTTTTCGCGATCGCGAATAATTTTCTTAAGCTTTTGAAATTCTCTCCCTTCATTACCTGTCGCTTTTACCAAGCGAACACCCATAAGAATTTCTAGAACAGTCGAAGAATAAATCTTAGACATTTCCGATAGGAGCTTACCAAAATCTCTTGCACGGGAAATAGCAAATTGATTAATTAACGTTACCAAAGACAATAAAACTGTTGTCGCAATTGTTAGCTGCCAAGAAATTGAGAGCAACAATCCCACAAAAACTAAAATTGTAATGACAAGTATAACGACTTTAGTTAAGTTACCCACAGCACTAGCAGCACGAGCAACCTCTCCACCAAGACTGTTGATTAAATCCCCAACTTTCATCTTGGTATAATACTCTAGATCGACATCTAGCAATACCTTTAAACCTTCCTCGCGCATATCCGCAGTCAGCAAACGAGATAAGGAGCTGGATGTTAACGTACTAGCATAAGTTGCTGCATTTTTTAAAAAAATTGTAAAGATAATTGCCCCAGCCATAATCAACAGGCGAAAATCCTCGGGAACCTCATCAAAAAGCTGCGTTATCTTTTGAAGAATGGGAGACGAGCCTTCAAAATTGACTTCCTGTCCTACAATTTTCAGAACAACCGGCACAATTAATATTGTCCCCACACCATTAAATAAAGCTCCAGAAAACCCCAGCGAGATCGTTAATAAAATTAACCAAGGATAAGGTCTGGTAAACTTAAGCAGCACCGGATTGGTTAAGATGGAGCGTTTTGAGTAGGTCTTTTTACTAAATAACATAAGCAACAAGTGATTGCCGCAACTGATAATTATGTCTAAAACTTAATTCCGGCAATGATTTGCGACAAAGTATCTGCCATAGCATCTACACTATAGTATTTGATGCATCTATCTCTAGCTTTTTGTCCTCGCTTGTTTGCTGCTTCTAAATCCTCAAATATCAATTGTATTTGCTCAGTAATTTGCTCTGGACAGCCAGGATCGACAAGATAACCAGTATCGCCCAAAATCTCCGGAATATCACCCACTTTAGTAGACAATACAGGTTTAGCCATTGCCATGCCATCTGTCAACTTCAAAGGAAATTGAGCTTGAGCAATAATCGTGTCGCGTTGGGGAACAACCAAAACGTGAGCAGCAGCTACAACCTCTGGCATAACCTCGACAGGTCGTTTGGGTAATTGGATAATCCAACGCCCCCATTTCTGAATGAGTTTGTCATCATAGTCATCATAAGGATTGCTACCTACAAGAACAAGTCTCAAATCTGGTTGATTCAGCAAATCCAATGCTATGAGCACATCTTCCACACCTTTATGGGGTCGCGGTGCGCCTGGAAACATGAGAATGCGATATTCAGAAAGACCGTAACGCTTTCTGCTAACCTCAGGGTCATATAGACTGGGGTCGAACATCGCGGTATCTTTCCCATTAGGAACGTAAACACCACCAAATCGATTTTGCAGAAATTGAGTATCTATCGTTATCGCATCCGCCTTTTTAACCAAATTTTCCAGCCAACTTATATACAGTGGATGGTCGGGAAACCTCAATGCTCCGTTATTCTTAAAAATATCTCTATATAATTGTTTTGGGTTTGGACGATACTTCCACTCAAAACCTCCATGCCAGCTCAGTTCCCAATCATCCATATCCAACAGTAAGGGACGATTGTCGCTCATTTTTTTAATGAGAGACAGACCAAAACTTGTAGGCTTAGGCTTAACTGCGTAGATAATATCGCCATCTAGTTTTTGTAAAAGTTTCCTAGCTGATGTAAAAAAGTTGGGATAATTTTTGCCCGTCACAGAACTGACTGGAATGCCAGATGGTGGCATGACATACAACTCTTTTCCAAAGAGAAAGCCGACGATTTCTACCTGATAGTTTAGCTTTTGCAGAACCTGAGCTAGTAAGAATGCTCTAACACTCCCACCTTCAGATAGATCGCTCACAACTAATGAAACTTTAGGTGCCACTATAATCTCACTTAACTTTTAAACAAGACTTTTAATTTCTTACTGACTGCTGACATAATTCTCATTTGCCCTCGTGCGCCAATTTGTTAATCTAGCAAAGGTAGAGATAATTTTTTTTGAACGCGGTCCTCTATATTTTTCATATAATAAGAAGCTCGGAGTCATTAGTCGGATGCTGTAAATCAGTTTGAGGATATAGATACTGTTAATCTTAATTTTGTTGCTATCTAGCAAATAAAAGGGCGTGTGTACCAATTTTAGCAGTCTGTTAAAATTCTTTTCCTCCTTTTCTCTAATTGCTTCTCTTAATAAATAATTAATACCAATTTGAGATAGGGGAATGAATTCCTGATGCTTGCCGCAAACAGTTTCATAAAATAGAATATAGTAGTCTTTCATGTAAGACCAATTATTGGTTCGATTGGACTGATGTTTTGTATAAAAAGCTCCTACAAGAGGAACATAGACAAAATTAACTCCAGCTAAAAGTAAGTCCAAGCAAAAATCCCTATCTTGGAGAGCTTTAAGCCGTTCATCGAACATTTTTTTCTGAAAAACGCTTCTATGCATCAACAAACATTGTTGAAGTAGGGGAAATGGAGAATTAGCTAAAAAGTCGGGTATCAATAATCGTTGAATCAATTGCTCCCTTGTTAGAGAACCAACTCTATTTTTTACCCTATTTGTAATCTTGTCTTCTCGATCTAAAAAAACCCGTTCATAATCTGTATAAAATACAGTATTTTCCCCCTTTAAACTATTTAAATAGCTTAATTGAGAACTAATTTTAGCTTCATCAATCCAATCATCTGCATCTAAAAACTGTATCCACGTACCTTTCGCCTGTCTAAAACCAAAATTACGGGCTGAAGAGACGCCACCATTTTCTTTATAGAAGTAACTCACACGGGAATCTCTACTCATTAAGCTTTGAGCTACCTCTCTAGTGCGATCGGTCGAGCCATCATCTACGATAATGCACTCAAGGTCAGTGAACTTTTGTGAAAGTACGCTTTGCACCGAGCGTTCTAAATAGCGCCCTTGGTTAAAGCAGGTGACAACTATAGAAACAAGTGGAGTCATAAATTCAGCTCTCTTGTGTTTTAGCCAGTCCTCATTGCTACTGGTTCAGCAATATCTGCCAGTATCCGGAGATATACAGAGAAACCAGAAACAGCTTCATTATAAATTAATTAAGTCATTGGCTGCCTTAACAATGGAAGTGCAACACGCAATATTTATATTTCGCGCTCTTTACGATACTGTTGTGGCGATCGCAGGTAAAACCCGCTTAAAAAGTCATTACCAAAACATTACAATTATTAAGTAATTTCCCTTAGTCACCGTTTTACAATGGTAACGTAAACCAAAAAAGTGACCCAGATCCCGGTTGACCGGAAAACGAGACCCAAGCCCGTGGCTTTAGACGCGGGAATAAGTCGGTGAGCGACTCTAGTCGCCGTAAAACGATTGTGTGGCTTCAGCCACTGTAATATATAAGGAAAATAAGTAAGTAAGAACAACTATCTACGTGTTGATTCATCCTAGTACGGAGCAATCCCGGCAACCGACATATCCGACTTGATTTGGAACAGTTAAAAAGCAAACAATGGCAGGATGTTGAACGTACCTAACTGGCGTAGTGATGGACTCAGAAAGCAGAAAAAATGAAAAGTAAGCGCAATTGCGATGCCTCTCGTACTGGCAGTCGTCATGAGCGTCTAGGGTGTCTTTGATAGCACCATTGAAGATTCATGAATTCCCCAACTGTCTTCTGTGAGGAGTATCAATTATGACACTAATCTTGCCACCATAAGCTGTAACAATTTGCTGACGTACTTAAATAGCACGGGAAGCAGATACACCAAAAATTAGCATCAAACGAAATGCCGTAAATGCTTCTTAACATTGACCTACCAGTCATGCAAAGCAAACGAGGCTAGCTCAAACCAGTGCTTTCATTTCCGAAATTAATGTTTGTATCGAAGCATCCCAAGTTAAATTATTGCAATAACAGTCAAAAGATTTCATAGCTAAATCTTTGTAATCCAACTTGTTGTTGAAATACCTTTCAATCACATCAACATACCCGTCAATTTCATGTTGAGCGAAAATAAATCCATTCTCGGCTTCAGAAATAAGCGATGGTATTCCGCCAACATTATTTGTTAGAACAGGAACTCCAAACGAACCTGCTTCATTTATAACGTGTGGGCTGAAATCCATTTGGGATGGGAAAATGAAAAAGTGTGCATCCTGAAATACCTGAGCCATTTTCTTGGCATCTTCCTTAACATTGAGATTTATAAAACCAAGACGATTCACAAATGGCTCTATCTCTACTGGGAGATCCGGCTGACATCCAACAATGGTTAGTTGTGCTGGAATTCCCCGTTTTAGCAGGCGTTTAAGAACTTCTAATGCAATGTCTCCTCCTTTGCGGTACCAATCCAAACCTACGAAAAGAAGATGACAAACTTCGTCAGTCACTCTTCGAGCAACAATCTTACAAACTTCATCATAATTGAGACCGCTCTCAAAATTGGCACCGTAGGACAACATCCCTAGAAGGGATGAAGAAATTTGCCAAAATCTTTTTACCTCTGAAATTGCCCAATCAGATGAGAAGAAAATTTTCGAGCATTTTTTATACGTAAGCTCTTCCATATCATAAATTGACCTCTTTGTTTCAGGACACAAATTTTTCAGATATGTGTCTACTAAGGAATAAAAAGGTGCGTCCTGCCAAAGTATGATAGGTTGCTTGGTTTGCAAGTAGGCGATTGGTTTTGCATTATGCGGGCACAAGATTAAGTCGCAGTTTTGCTGACTTAACCTTGCCTCAACTTGCTTGGCGTAATCTTTGAGAACTCGTTGAGTAACCTCGGGCATATAATGTTGACCAAGCTTAGAGTAAACAAAAGACTTAAGGCGAATCGTCCAATGTCTGGGCCACTGGGTTTCTATCAAGCGCCCAACATAAATCACTTCAATTCCAGCCTTCTCTAAGCTTTGTGCAATCCGCTTAATCGATAGCCATCTCCCAACATTTGAAGAAGGTTGCTGTTTTAGGTCGAAATTCGTAATAAATGCTACTCTCATCGTTTATCAATAGAAAATCACTCGTATTGAAACGTTTTGTCAAAATAGGAATCAACAACCTCATTAATCTCAGACATAAATTTCTGAGTAGAGAATAAAGGTTTTTGTTTTGCTAAAGAGTGAATTAGCTTGCTTTGAGTGGTAGAACTCTTCAAAACAGCAACAACTTTCTTGACAGCTTCCTCTTCATTATTAAAAAATAATTCTTCATTGTGCTGACCAACAATTTCAACCTGTCCGCCTACACTTCTCACAAAGGGAATAGCACCTGATTTAAGCATTTCGGCAATAGAAATTCCAAATGGTTCTTTCTTAAAGTGAATGCCGTACTTACATTTAGCTAAAAGTTGAATATATTCTTTGTAGGGAAGATTTTCATACAGCGTAATCCAAGATGAATTTTCTGCCACCATCTTTCTGATTAAACGGTTGTATTGCCATTCATAAACTCCACCGCCTCCACCTGTAATATGTAGTTTGATATCAAAGCCTTGCTCGCGGACTTGCTGGAGGATTTGAATCACTTTATGAGGCTCTTTAGATTTCACTATCCTACCACTACAGATAAAAGCGTCTTCCTTATCACTCCAAGCTACATTTGGAGTATCCATCACAACAGGCGGAAAAACAACTTTGGTATCAACACCATAGGTTTCTTTAGCAGCAGTTGCAACGCAATAAGAATTTGTTAAAGAAAGATTTTTGGCTAACTGTATTTCTGAAAAATTGGAGATTTTTCGATGCAAACGAGTGCCCTCAACAACCTTAACCCAATGTATATATTGAATTCCAGGCTTACCTAGATCCACCGCATTATGTGCAGACATAACAAGATCGTAATCATCACAATTCTGCTTAAAGAAACGGAGCAAGAGATGTAAAAATATCATTCTCATCTCATTGCTATTTGCTATCATAAAATAACAAATATAAGTTAGGAAGTTTGGCACAAAGGTTTTGATTTTTATATCTTGTTTTGACAAACTCGTTCCATAGAGAGAATTTAAGGCTTCAAAATCAACCTTTCCCAGAACAAATAATGTGATATCGTACTTTGCTTTCAATGCTTGCAAAATCCATAAAGCGACTGCTTCTGCTCCGCCTCCTATAAAATAGGGGCAATAAATTGCAATTTTTCTCATACTTGAAATTCCTATATATTTTAAATTTATTGTTTCAGGATTTCACACTATTCTCAAAAATATTCATACTATTTAATAAATCTATAGCAGAATAATAAGAACCTTGAATTAATTCATTTTCTTCTTCTAGATCGTCTACAAAACCATCTGCTAGTAAGCACAGAAAACCAAGGATTGGATTGAGGCGAACTCGAATTTCGTGAGAAATGTAAATTAAGGTTTCATGCTGAGTTTTGGTAGAGTTTGGTTTATCTGCAAAAAACATTTTGTTCAAACTTATTTGCAGCTTTACAGTATCTTCAAAAGATTCCAAAGTTTTGAGAATTTCAACAGCTAAACTGTAAGAATTTTCAATGGATTCCTGCCGCTGTTGGAATGTTTTTACAGTTTCATCTAGTAATAAGTGCAAGTGACCAATCATAGAATTGAGTTTTGTTCGCACTTCACCTGCAACATGGTTTAACTTCTCATTCCGGGTAATTTGAGTTTCTGCTTGGTCGGCAAATTGTATCGAGTAGAGGCGGGCGTAGTAGCCAGCTTTTCGTAAAAGTTCTTCATGGGTTCCTAGCTCTACAACACTCCCTTGTTCCATCACAGCAATCTGATGAGCTTTTTGCACTGTGGAAAGACGGTGAGCAATAACCAATGTTGTGCGATTTTTACTTAGCTGTTCAATTGCTGCTTGCACCAAACGCTCGGAAACTGTATCCAAGGCACTTGTTGCTTCATCTAGTATGAGAATTTCTGGATTCTGCAGTAGTGCGCGAGCAATGGCTAATCTTTGTCTTTGTCCACCAGATAACATGACACCGCGATCGCCAATCAGAGTATCAAAGCCTTGAGGTAATTTGCAGATAAACTCATAGGCATTTGCCTGTTTTGCTGCTTCTATAATTTCCTCTTCTGTCGCCTCAGGTCGTCCATAAGAGATGTTGTACCGCACCGAGTTATTAAAGAGAAAAGTATCTTGACTGACGATTCCCATTGCTCTTCGCAACGATTGAATGTCAAAATCACGCAAATCGGTGTCATCAATAGTAATGCAACCAGATGTAGGGTCATAAAACCTAGGTAAAAGGTCTGCTAGCGTTGATTTACCAGCACCAGAAGCACCTACTAATGCCAATGTTGTCCCGCGAGGTATAAATAAATTGAGATCGTTCAAGACCAATTTCTCATGACCCGCATAAGTAAAAGAAACCTCCTTAAAATGCAATCCAGTTTGTAATCTTGAGTATTGCACCTTACCCTTAGCCATTATTGGCTTGTTATCATGGCTTAAGAAATCAACTGCAATATCCACACTAGCGGCGGAATTAGCAAAGCTACTGCGAAGAGCATTTAACTGAGAAACAAGGGGTAACAGTCGTAGGAGCACCAATAAGTATGTCAAGAGCACAGTCGAGAGAGAAGCTACTTGATCGGCAAAAAAAGTCCGACCTAAGAAGACAATTACCATTAAGGTAATAATGCCTGTCACCTCACTAACTGGTGTAATTAACTCTGCATAAACCTGAGAATTGAAATCTGCTTTTTCCCGAGCGCGAATCAATTTGAGAATTTTTTGATATTCTCTTTCTTCATTACCAGTTGCCTTAACGAGGCGAATTCCCATCAGAGTCTCTAACGTTGTAATAGAATACGCTTGAGAGATTTCTGATAGTAACTTGCCAAACTTTGCCGAACGAGCAATTGAATAATGATTGATTAACGTAACCAAAGATAGTAAAACTGTAGTAGCAATTGTTAACTGCCAAGAAATTGACAATAGCAACCCTATAAAAACTAGAATCGTACTGGCTAGTATAAATACTTTAACTAAATTTCCTAATGTACTTGCAGCACGGGCAACTTCTGAACCAAGACGGTTGATCAGATCGCCAACTTTCATCTTTGTGTAAAAGTCTAGATCCACGTCCAGTAAAATCTTTAAGCCTGCTGCACGCATATCAGATGTTAACAAGCGTGACAAAGAACTTGATGCCAATGTGCTGGCATAACTTGTTACATTCTTGAAAAAAATTGTCAAGACAATTGCCCCAGCCATAACCAATAAACGGTTATTTTCTGGCACATTATCAAAAGGCTGCATAATTTTTTGAAGAATCGGAGGCGCACCATCAAAACTAACCTTTTGTCCTACGACTTTAAGAACAACTGGTACAATGAGTGTCGTACCGATACCATTAAACAAAGCTCCAGAAAACCCCAAAATTATTGTTAATAGAATTAACAAAGGGTAGGGTTTTGCAAACTTAAGCAGTACTGGTTTTATGAATAGAAAATTTTGGAAATGAGAATTTTTAGTAAGTAACATATGCAATATTTTATTGCCGCCACTGAAATAATTGTGCCTACATTTTTATTTCGGCTATGATTTGAGATATAGTAGATGCCATACTATCGACACTGTAATATTCAACACATCTTTTTCGTCCTCTTATTCCTCGCTCGTTTGCTGCCTCTAAATCCTCAAAAATCGATTTGATTTGCTCAGCAATTTGCTCTGGACTACCAGGGTCTACGAGAAAACCTGTATCCCCTAAAATTTCTGCAATATCTCCAACTCGAGTTGACAATACAGGTTTAGCCATTGCCATACCATCTGTCAATTTGAGAGGGAATTGAGCGCGAGCAATTATCGTATCTCTCTGAGGAACAACCACAACATGAGCAGCTGCTACAACTTCAGGCATTAATTCAACAGGGCACTTTGGTAACTTAATAATCCAGCGTTCCCATTTTTGAATGAGTCGATCGTCATAGTCATCATAAGGGCTACCACCAACAATCACCAGTTTTAAATCTGGCTGGTTTAAGAGATCTAAAGCTATCAAAACATCTTCAACTCCCTTGTGTGGTCTTGGTGCCCCAGGAAACATGAGAACGCGATACTCCGAAAGACCATAACGCTTTCTGCTGACCTCAGGGTCATATCGGCTGGGATCGAACATTGCAGTATCTTTGCCATTAGGCAAGTAGACACCGCCAAAACGGTCTTGGAGAAATTGAGTATCTATAGTTATTCTGTTTGCCTGATTTACTAAACTTTCCAGCCAACTGATGTACAGTGGATGGTCGGGAAACCTCAATGCTCCATCCTTTTTAAATATATCTCTATATAATTGTTTGGGGCTTGGACGATACTTCCAACTGAAACCACCGTACCAACTGAGTTCCCAATCATCCATATCAAGAAGTAAAGGACGGTTGCTGCTAATTTTTTTTATGAGAGAAACACCAAAACTTGTAGGTTTAGGTTTGACAGCATAAATAATATCTCCATCTAGTTTTTGTAAAAGTTGTCGGGTTGCACCAAGAAATTTAGGATAATTGTCACCAGGGATAGGAACAATCTTGATGCCCTTAGGAGGAATTGCATATAATTCTTTACCAAAGAGAAAACCAACAATTTCTACTTCGTAGTTAAGTTTAAGTAGAACCTGTCCTAGTAAAAATGCACGTACACTGCCACCACCGCTCAAATCACTAACAACTAAGGATACTTTCATATGCTAGAAGATGATTGTGTTAATAAATGAGGGTTTTGGGATGTGTTTTATGGCAATTATTTAACATCTCACCTCCAACATAATTTAGCTATGAACAAAGATTTTAATCGATAATTTTCTATTAGCCGTCTAGAAAAATACTGATTTTTTGGTTTTCATAAAAATCCAAAAGGAAACATAATAAATGTAACTTTGTATTTACTTTGACTCCCAGGGCAATTTTACTGATAAATTGATGACAATCGTAATTAAAATCAAGATAAGAACAGTGAAATTACGGTTGTTGAAGATTGGAAATGTAATAAATCAATTCGTCAGGAGTGACAGAAAATGCAAGTCATCCGTTTGGCAGCACTTTCAGACAATTACATCTTTTTGCTACACGATCCGAAGCAAAACATTGCTGCTGTTGTCGATCCAGCCGAAGCAGAACCAGTTTTGGAGAAACTTCAAGGAATGAAAGCTGAGTTAGTAGCGATTTTTAACACACACCACCATCACGACCATGTAGGTGGGAACCGGGAACTGATACAAAAATTTCCTCAATTAACTGTTTATGGTGGAGCCGAAGACAAAGGCAGGATACCGGGACAAAAGGTGTTTTTACAGGAGGGCGATCGCGTACAATTTGCAGACCGAGAAGCTGAGGTGCTCTTTGTTCCCGGACATACCCGCGCTCACATTGCCTACTACTTTGCTCCGAACAACCCCAGTGAAATAGGGGATTTATTCTGTGGGGATACTCTATTTGCTGGCGGTTGCGGACGTTTATTTGAGGGGACACCAGCCCAAATGGTCAACTCCCTGAGCAAAATTCGTATGTTACCTGATAAGACCCGTGTTTGGTGCGCTCACGAATATACTTTGAAAAATTTGCAATTTGCCTTAACTGTGGATACTGATAACACTGACTTACAAAACCGCTTTCAAGAAGTTAAGGCGTTCCGCAATCGGGGAGAAGCTACCGTTCCTTCATTGCTGGGAGTCGAAAAGCTGACAAACCCCTTTTTACGTTGGGAGCAGCCAACATTACAATTATCCGCAAACACTAACGATCCCATACAAACCTTTGCGTGGTTGCGGGGAATGAAAGACAAATTCTAGCTGATGGCTAACTGGTTAGTGCTTGTGGTTTTGAGGCAATTAACCATTAGCTGTTAGATAGTCACAAAAAATAGTTGCGATCGCACCACAGGTTTCGCTAAAATCTTTAGGTTTGATGATATCTGCTCTTGCTTCTTAGGATACAGCCACGATCTGAAGCCAAAGCGATTAAGATTTTTAGAGAAAGCACCAGAAACAAGAAAAACGATGGCGAAACGCATACAATTAGTTTTAACCCAAGATGTGAGCAAGCTCGGAAGATCTGGCGACCTAGTGGATGTAGCTCCCGGCTATGCTCGAAATTATCTTCTTCCCAGAAAGTTAGCAACTCAGGCAACTCCTGGAATTCTCAAGCAGTTTGAGCGTCGGCGTGAATTAGAACGCCAGCGGCAACTAGAGCTGAAGCAACAAGCCCAAGAGCAAAAAGCGACTTTGGAAAAAGCAGGAAACTTCAGCATTGCCAAACAAGTTGGTGAAAACGAAGCTATTTTCGGTACTGTCACCACCCAAGATGTAGCAGACGTTATTCAACAAATCACAGGGCTGGAAGTAGATCGTCGCGGTATTACCATACCCGACATTGGCAAGCTAGGGACTTACGAAGCTGAAATCAAGCTGTTCACAGATGTAACAGCAAAAGTCAACATTCAAGTAGTAGCCAGCTAAAGCGATACTTACATCAATTTCAAAAACTGGGTTGTGAGTGGGCTATTCAGGTTGCCAACCTGAATCTTCCTTGAGAAACCCAGTTTTTCAGGTTTTTTGATAATAAATGTGAACTCGTCGTAAGATTTTATACAAACTTTAGAGAGACGTTGCATTGCAACGTCTTTACGCATTAAATACAAATTTTAGTTTATAAGGTAATTAGTTCATTTGTATCTAAAAGTCATAAACAAATTCACTTATGTTTGATGAACTAAACTTTCAAAGCAACGGTATGGATCGTCTCCCACCCCAAAACATTGAAGCGGAAGAAGCCATCTTGGGGGGGATTTTGCTAGATCCGGAAGCGGTTAGCAGGGTAAGAGACCGCCTAGTTCCAGACGCTTTTTACATAAACGCTCATAAAGATATTTACCAAGCCGCGTTACAGCTGCAGTCTCAAGGTAAACCCACAGACTTACTCTCGGTTATCAATTGGCTGAATGACCACGATATCCTAGCTCGTGTTGGCGGTAGAAACAAGCTGGCAATGTTGGTAGACCGCACCGTATCAGCAGTTAACATTGATGCCTTAGCTGACTTGGTGATGGAAAAATACCAACGACGACAGTTAATCAAAGCAGGTAACGACATTGTACAGCTAGGATATCAGACAGAAACCAATCTGCCAATTGTTCTCGACCAAGCGGAACAAAAAGTTTTTAACGTGACTCAGAAACGTCCCCAAGTCGGTTTAGTTCACATTTCTGACACGCTGATTAATACTTTCCAAGATATCGAAACCCGACATCAAGGCAACGCTCTACCAGGTATTCCCTGCGGTTTCTATGACTTGGATGCCATGACTAGTGGTTTTCAACGTTCTGATTTAATTATTGTCGCCGGTCGCCCATCCATGGGAAAAACTGCATTCTGCTTGAACCTTGCCCATAATATTGCAGCTTCATATAGATTACCAGAGATATTGGTTGTGGATGATGATGCGGATATGCGGGAATTGGCAGAATTCATTCTGACGCAAGCTGGGGCACAAGTGACAACAGCTGCTTCGGCAGCACAGGCATTAGCTCTCTTGAATCAGTCTGTTCCCAATTTGCTACTGTGTGACATTGGTATGCCAGAAATGGATGGTTATTCCCTGATTCGGCTTTTGAGAAAGTGGTCACCCCAACAGGGAGGAACTATTCCTGCGATCGCCCTCACTGCTTATGCGGGGGAAATTAACCAACAACAAGCCCTAGCTGCTGGATTTATGATGCATATTTCTAAGCCTGTTGAACCAGAGAAGTTAGTGCAGGCAATTGCACAATTGCTTGATTCCATCGGGCACTCTGCCAAAAGCATTGGTGACGATGTACACATAAGTCGGGAATAGCTTACAGATGCAGGTCAACCAGAAATAGTTTGATTTAATTGATATTGAAGCAATAATCCTCGCAAGGATTCGTTCTCGGCTTTTAGGGCAAGATTCTCTGCTTCCAATTCTTTAATTCTTTCTTTTAATGCTTCCTTTGTCATGCCTTGTCTGAGAATCACAACTTCCCGGTAAATCTCTAAATTTGCATTTTCATTCATCCATCTTTGATAAGTTTTGGTATGCTCTTGCACGGTATGACCCATATAATCTGCCATTGTCTTAATGGGAACTCGCAAGCGATGTCCGCGCAGGGCGTAAGCGTGTCGCAAATCGTAAGGTCTGAAACCTATATTTCCATTTCTAAATTTAATAGAGATTTTTGCAGTTCTATTACTTAATGTTCCACTATTCTGAGAAAACTTTATATTTTTTAAATCAAATAATTCTACCCAGTGGGGATGTATTGGAGGAATGCCGCAACTGCGATCGCCTGTCTTGGTTCCTTCTGTTAGCTGAGAGTTAAGTGTCACCAAATGAAAGGTATTTGTGGAATGAGTAAAGGCTTCTAGGTTGATTGCAAATAATTCATGCGGTCTTAAACCATAGGTTGCTAACATCCCATACATCCATTGCCATTGTTCTGGTAGAATGATATTTTCTTTACTGGCGAATGGCGATACAGGTTCTCCTATTTTGGTAAATCCTTGAACAATTTCTTCATCGGAAGGGATTCTCCGAATAGTAGGTAATGGTTGTGGGGTTGTATAAGAATCAATAATTTTATCGGCATCAAAATTACAAAATTTACAGAATTTTTTTAGTTGCCAAGTTAAGTAAAAACGAGATGATGTATGAGGATTGGTTTTTTTTAAGGCTGCTTCAATTGCTTGTAAAGAGATAGGTACATCTTGAGGAAGCTTTCTTAAATGTCTCATGTAATGGCTTTCCCAAGTTCGTACTCCTTGCCGGTTTTTCTCATGAGTTTTCCAAAATTCCCGTTCGTATTCTTGAATAAATTCCCCAATGAGTTTTGTCGGTTTTTCTTCATTGGGTTGCGAGCGCTTTTGCGCTTGCTTACCCAGTAATGTCGGTGTCCATTGAAATTGCTTTGTTATGAGCAGTAAATCTAATTCTCTTGCTTTCATGACGGCGGCTTTCACACCGACATCATTAGCTACATAACCCAAGGAAAGAGTGTACTGCTTATTTGGGCTACCATTTTTGCCAGCATCACCTGACTTGCAAGGAAAAGTCCCTTGTAAACCAATGGTTTTACTACTAGTTAGCTTGAGTTTTATTTTGACTTTATCAAACCTGAGAGCAGAGTTCGCTTGTGCAATAACGTGCTTGATTCTAAGGTATTCCCGTTCAATTTTTGCCAATTCGTCTGTAGCAGGGTATTTGGCTTTCCACTGCTTCCATTTGGATGGTTCCCATTGTTCTATAGGAACACCATCCCACTCAGCTTTGCGGGGATCGTCAGAACTTGTTTGGTTGCTTGGCATAGGTTTTCCTAAATTTTTACGGATTCCATAGCAGTGAAATTGTAGTTGTTAGCAGAATTTGGGGACAACAGGATAAAACGCGATGATCCCAAGAGAAAAATATATTGTTCCTATTGTTCCGTTTGTTGTTGCCGCGATCGCTGTTAGCTTAAGCAGTTGTAGTTCTGGACCGAACTCTCAAAATCTTGATACTACAACGCCAGCAGCCGGTACAAACAACAACATCGAAACACACGCCACATCAACCCCAACTCCAACCCCGACAACAACCTTAGAACCATTTCAGCCAAGGGCAAAATTTCCCGCAACTGAGTCTTTCCTCAATACCTCCCCCAGGCAGAACAAAACTTCTTCTGACAAAACTACTAACGTCACCCTATACACAAGTGATTCTCAATGTCAAGAACTTGTGCCACAGAAAGTGTCAGTACCTGCTGAGGAACCTGTAGAAGGTGCTGTCGGCAAAATTATTGAGGAACGCGACTCTGCTGACTTTATGTTGTCTGGGTATCGTGTCAACGTCCAAGATGGTGTTGCTACTGTTGATTTACGAATCTCTCCGGGTTCCCAGAGGCAATTCACTTCTCTTTCAAGTTGCGAGCAGTTTGCTTTATTTGGCAGTCTCCGCAAAACTCTCTTGAGTAATTCTCAATGGAAGATTAGGGAAGTTCGCTTTACCGAACGTGGTGAGGAACTTATTTTGTAATCCGCAAAAGCAAAGATAGTTCTTGTGGGACGGGGATCTGCCTGTCAATCCCGCACGGTTAACTACCTACACCATGAGAACTATCAAACATAATATGGAAGTGAGACCACACCAGGGAGTACGTCAAGAATTGGGTTCGGGAACTTCTATTGGTAGCGGTTCTCGTGATTGGGGCTCTTTAGGCAAAGTTGGAATGTTAACTTCAAGTTCTTCTTTGGGTTTGACTGGCGAGTGCGATTGCGGGCGAAATTCTACAATGTGGCGCTTGATGGTGATATCGTAATTGCCAAAAAAGTCGTGTCCTAGTAGCCCTGTTTCTAGTTCTGTGCCTGCGATCGCGACGGGAATTTGGGTTGTCTTAGCCCCTCCAACTTCCATTGATTCTACGTAACCGACGTCAAATTCGACTGCTTTTGAACTAGCAGTGTTTGCTTTTGCTCTTGTAACTGGGACAACTCCCAAAGCGATAGCCATTTTCTGAGTGATGACTGTTCCGCTGGCTCCGGTATCGAGAATCATTTCAAAAGGCTGAATGCCGTTGAAGGTTACTTCAATAATTGGCGTACCACCCAATCTTCGCTTGATGGGAGCTCTATAAACTGGTGGTTCGTTTGGCTGTTTGACTTGTATCGGAACCGAATATGCTTGTTTTTGTTTAACTGGCACGACAGTGGTTTTTGATGGGACTATTGACTGTTTTTGTGGTGCCAATACAGGTGGTTCGCTATCGAGAATGGGTGGCTCTGGGAGGCGAGGGACGACAGCTACCGCTTTAGATGGTGGAGGTAAGGGGGGCTGGCTTACCGGAGGATTTGCTTTTTTTTCTGCGTACTTCAGCTGTCGCTGGTAGTCTATAATTCTTGCTTGGGCGCTATTGAAATAAGGACTATCTGCTGGCACTTTTTTCATCAGCGCGATCGCATCTTGCAACTGACCTGCCACCAAATTCCAATCTTCTGTAGATTGAGCAGATTGGCTGATGCTTAAAGCACCAACTGCTTTGTCTAATCCCTGTTCAAAATAACTCAGTTCAATCTCAGACGGATGTTGCCTGACTGGTTCTAGTTGCGGGATAATTTGCTTGTCTGCTGTTATGGCAGTTGGCGGGGCAACCTTTTTTTCAGTAGGCACGTACTCATCTCCGCTAGTCTCGTTGGCAGCTTGTTGACCTTTCTGACAGGCAACCGCTAGAACCGCTAGTGTGGATGAGACAATAATTAACGCTACACGGGATAAAATAGGCTGAAGCATAATTAATTAAAATTTTACCCGTCTGGGCTGTTATAAATCTACTATCACTCCTCATGGATGTTTAAAGATTTTGTGTTTTAATTTCTTAAGTTTTGATTAATTCTGCGATCGAGTGACGAAACCACCGATTTATGGCATAATTATGCATCGCAGTTTTCCCTACCCCCTACTCTTATACTTTAATCGCTTATGCCCCTGTCTGACGCAATACCTGCTATTCTAGTTTTGGCAGATGGAACGACATATCGCGGTTGGTCATTTGGTGCCACCAAAACCACAATTGGCGAAGTGGTATTTAACACTGGCATGACCGGATATCAAGAAGTGCTGACCGACCCCAGTTACTGCGGTCAGATAGTCGTGTTCACTTACCCTGAGTTGGGAAATACTGGCGTTAATCCAGAGGATGAGGAATCAAATAGACCGCAAGTGCGGGGTGCAGTGGCTCGAAATATTTGTACCCGACCAAGCAACTGGCGCTCGACACAGTCCTTGCCCGATTACCTGAAGCACCACGAAATTCCGGGTATTTATGGAATTGATACCCGTGCTTTGACTCGCAAGATTCGGATGTTTGGAGCCATGAACGGTGGCATTTCCACGTCAATTCTGGATGAGGCGGAACTGCTCGAACAGGTACAGGCAGCGCCTAGCATGAAAGGGTTGAATCTTGTCCGAGAAGTCACCACATCAAATATATATGAATGGTCGGAACCAACAAACCCAATCTGGGAATACAATCCCACACATGGGGCCAATAATGGGGAACTGTTCACTGTTGTTGCTCTTGACTTTGGTGTAAAACGCAATATTTTGCGCCGATTAGCCTCCTATGGCTGTCGAGTTATTGTTGTTCCCGCTAATACCCCACCTGATGAGATTCTGAAATACAATCCCGACGGGATCTTTCTGTCTAATGGACCTGGCGATCCTGCTGCTGTGACCGAAGGCATTGAAACCGCAAAGGCACTTCTTGGATCTCAAAAACCCATGTTTGGTATTTGTTTGGGACACCAAATTATAGGTCATGCGTTAGGCGCTGAAACTTTTAAGCTCAAATTCGGTCATCGGGGCTTGAATCAGCCAGCCGGTTTGCAACAGAAAGTAGAAATTACCAGCCAAAACCATAGTTTTGCGATCGATCCCGATTCTTTACCTGGGGCTGTTGTAGAAGTGAGCCATCTGAACTTAAACGATCGCACTGTTGCTGGAGTCCGTCACAAATCGCTGCCAGTGTTTTCCGTGCAGTATCACCCAGAAGCCAGCCCCGGTCCTCACGATGCTGATTATTTGTTTGAGCAATTTACACAACAAATGCGAACATTTCGTCAATCCGGAATGAGCGGTGTGAGGTAAAAATAGAAAAAGGTTGTAGACAACATACACCAAAACCATCTATACTTGAGCGTTCATCATAAATATGAGGAGGGAATTATTGCTGAGCCACTTAATCTAACGGTAAGCCTGAGAGGCACTCGTGAAGTTCGGGATAACTGTCAGCTATTCCGCCTCACAGGTTTGTTAGACGCCTTTTCCGAACCGACGTTTCGCAAGGTGCTTGGTAGCAAAATAAACGAGGGACCAAAGCACATTATTCTAGATCTGTCGCAAATTGATTTTGTTGATAGTTCCGGCTTGGGTGCTTTGGTACAGTTAGCTAAGCAGGCTCAAGGCATTGAGGGTACCTTGCAAATTGTCACCAATGCCCGTGTCACTCAAACAGTCAAGCTTGTTCGCCTAGAGAAGTTTCTAGCCCTGCAACCATCAGTAGATGCGGCTCTAGAGAACGTTAAACAGTCTTGATTGCTTGACTAATCTCTTTGGGCAAGGCAGAGGACAGAGGAGGCAGCGCGTTGGACGGGTTTTCCCGCAGCCCCGCGACTGCACTTGGCAGAGGAGGCAGCGCGTTGGACGGGTTCCCCTTCTGCCACGCGACTGCCGTGGCAGAAGGGAAGAAAAAGTTTTTTGGTTTGCCTTTTTGCCTTGCCCGAATTGAGTTTCAGCCTTCACCCAAATCTTCGATTTGGTGAGTCAGCACCCCAGGCAAGTTTTTCGCGTCCTAGCTGAGTGACTCTTCCGTTGGGCAATCTTCAATTAAAAAGGTTACCAATCCCCAAAAAAGCCTTCTGTTTTTCTGCCCATGCCCTTCAGACAAGATACGCAACGCACTTGTGCCTGTTTCACTCTCCGAATGACTGCTCTTAACGCTTATGGGTATGAGTGCCAGCGAGCGGAAATTTTTCGGTCAACTCGTGAAGACTGGTAAATTTTTCTCCCAATTAAATTTAAAAATTATATAAATAATATCCGGCGATAGCATATAATGAGCTTTGCTGTATGCTATAGTTATTTCATAAAGGCTTCGTATCATACCCCAATAGTTGATATTTCGCCAAGATAAAGTATGCTAGCGTCCGATCCCAGGTTGCAGACTTGGACGGTTTTAAAAAAACACTTCACAACGATCTCCTTGGATGCACAAAATGGCAACTAAAAATTGAAAAAAAAGTTACAATTGTTGAGTTAATTTTCTAGCAGCAATTATGCTTATGTAAACCTGCACGGCAGTCTGCGGGCAGATAAGTTAGGTCTCCCCGAAGAAAGCCTCCCAAATGTAGTACGCGAGGAAAAATGGACTTGTGACATCACAGGAGGAAGACCTACTAGATGAGCCCAATAATGTTCCCGACAAGGGTTGTTATTGGAGCCAGCTGTTGGGGCAATCCCAAGGGCAATTATTCCAAGAGATTTCACAGGCACAACTGCAACAGATTTCTCCTACTGCCTTAGCCTACTTGGGAGATGCAGTTTATGAACTTTACATTAGAAGGTTTTATTTGTTACCACCAAAGCGCTCTCAGACGTATCATAGTTTAGTGGTGGAACAAGTCAGAGCGGAAAAACAGGCTGAGGTATTGCGCTTGCTCTACCCTCATTTGAGGAGTAACGAGTTAGAAATTGTCCGGAAAGGTCGGAATGCTGCTACAGGGCGTCCCAAGCGGCTCGATCCCGAAACCTACCAACAAGCAACGAGTTTAGAAACCTTAATTGGCTACCTCTATCTCCAGGATTGCCATCGCTTAACTGAACTGTTACAAAAACTTCAATTGGAACAGTAATGAGAAATTAATCTCATGACAGAAAAATCTGTAGACTTGGTTCGGTAAATTTTAGTAACAAAATGCCTACCCATAGGCAAGATCGCACATTTATTATGATGAATAAACAAAGACAACCCAAAACTGCTGGTGAAACGAATAGTGGGCAACCCTTGATAAAAAAGGGAAAGCGTGTCATATCAAGACGCCCTGCCATCAAGGGTGCTGCCAAAGTCATTCCTAATGCAGCCCCCCGCAAAAATCGTAACTTTTCTGAGTCACCCATACCCGCTCGCCCACAAGAGGATATCGATCTGATATATGGTCGTCATCCAGTGTTAAGTGCTTTGGAAAGTGAGCGCAATCTTAACCGGATTTGGATTACATCGCGCCTGCGTTACGACCCCCGTTTCCATTCGCTTATTTTGCGAGCAAAGGAAAATGGTACAATCATCGATGAAGTAGAACCAAAGCGCCTAGATCAAATTACTGTATCCGCAAATCACCAAGGAATAGCGGCACAGATTGCTCCTTATGCCTATCTTGATTTAACTGATTTAATCGAACGGGCAAAATCTGTGAACGATCCTGTCATCGTGGTAGCTGAAGGGATCGAAGACCCTCACAACTTAGGAGCTATCATTCGTACTGCAGAGGCAGTTGGTGCTCAAGGCATGGCGATCCCGCAACGCAGGGCTGTTGGAATCACTTCCACGGTCATGAAAGTTGCTGCTGGTGCTTTAGAAAATTTTCCTGTAGCTAGAGTGGTGAATCTGCACCGTGCTTTAGAAGAACTTAAGGCTGCTGGCTTTTGGATTTATGGAACCGCTGCAACAGCAAGCGAACCCCTGCACTCAGTTAACTTTAGCGGACCCACAGTTTTGGTCATTGGTTCTGAAGGCGAAGGTCTGAGTATTTTGACACAACGCTATTGCGACTATTTAGTGTCAATTCCCTTACAAGGTAAAACTCCAAGCCTCAATGCCTCCGTAGCGGCAGGCATGGCGCTTTATGAGATTTATCGCCAACGGTGGATTAATACGCTGCATTTAGATAAATTACCAAAAATTTCTTTGAAAAAAGAAGGGTAAACAGAGTATAAAGAAATGTAAAAAGAATTATCGCGCCTTGCACGCCATTTCATTAAAACCCTGTACTACATTTAGAAATCAGCGAAAACCATGAAAACCATTTTGGATAGTTTTAAGGAATTGTTGATTAACGTATTCCACGGCCTTGGCTTGGCTTGGTGGGTAGAAGTCGTTACCCAAACCCCCCGTTGCACTTATTACTTCGGACCATTTTTAAGTTCTGGTGAGGCAAAAGCCGCAATCAAAGGTTACGTAGAAGATTTGGAACAAGAGGGTGCTCAGGGAATTGCAATTAACGTCAAACGCTGCAAACCAGAAGCTTTGACTATAGCTGATGACTTGGGGGAACGGATTGACCGCAAAGTTCAGCCTGTCTTTAGCGGTCAAATGTAAAAGGCTAATCCAGAGTTATGAGTCACCTGTCCAGTGTCATTTGTCCTTTGTATTCGACTCATGACAAAGAACTCAATGACTCATAACTACTTGCGGATGTTCCTCTAGCCAGAGATCGATGTCCTTCAAGACTTGGTTGGGAATTTCCCATGGAAAAAGGTGGGCAGTATTGGAGTAACACTGCCAACTGCAGTTTCCAAGGGATCGAAATGTTTCTAAGCTAGAACTAGCAGTAATATGGTAGTCTTGGGCACCAGCAAGTACTAAACTGGGGCATTGGATTTGCTCTAGGTCTGGGAGTCGATTGTATCCATTTCTTATCTCAGTATATAGAGCGCGAGTGGCAGCAGAGGAAGTTTGTAAATAAGCTGGTACTCCGCATTTTGCTAGGTATCTATATGCTGTAGGCGTATGTTGTTGGATGAGGTAGCGCAAGAGCGATCGCTTGCCAAAGGTATCAATGTTCCACTGCCAGTTAGGATTTATACAACTTACAAGCGAGGCAATCCCTGTATAAATATTTTCCCGCCAAGTGACTGGGGGATGATTGCTTCTAGGTCGCGCTGCTGTCGCTATTAAAATCAGCCCTGTGACACGTTCGGGTAGCCGTAACGCCAATTCCATCGCCAAAATTCCACCTAAAGACCACCCCAAAATCAGACATTTGTCAATTTGAAACCGATCTAGAAGGTTTTCTAGGTCAGTTAAATGGTCGTGCATCTTAAAATTGCGATTGTACCGACTTTTGCCGTAGCCACGTAAGTCGGGCGCAAAGGTTTGAAAACGCTTTGACAGGTGATTGGTGAAAACGCAGAGGCTGGAACCAGAACCAGGATGTCCGTGCAAACAGAGTATAGGAAAACCTTGTCCTTGAGTGTATACGTTAAGGTTTAATGACATAATTTAGCGGGTCGGTACAAATAAAGTTTAGTAAATCCCCTACCTTAAGCATGGAAAATCCCTGTTAAGAGTTCCCTGTTAAGAGTTCCCTCTTCAAAATTACGAATTGCGAGTTACAAACTTTTCTTTAAATCCGCCTGCATAAGTAATTACACACATCTGCCTGTAGGTGGAGTGAATTCCAAAGGCAACACCTGCGACCTTAAAATCAGGGTTGAACATATTTATTCTATGACCTCGATCCGGCACTCCATCATCAATAATCAACTGCATAACAATATCTTGTGCCGTATGAGAACCGTAGCTAATATTTTCTCCTGCAGTTAATTGCCAAGTTCCATAACGATTGAGGCGACTAAAGGGATCGCTCTTGTCACTGCCTTTATGACCGATAATACCTTTCGATCCTTGGTCTTTGACATGATCTCTAGCAGCTAAAGACATCCCATTGGATGAACGGAGAGATCCCACAGGGCGAACTGACTTAAGAAAGGCTATAGCTTCATCGACTGCTTTTACCCCTTCCTGTGTTTGTAAGTAAACACGACTAGAGAGTCTGACACGATCGCCTTCAAAACGCTGTCTGTACTTTTCTAAGACAGCAGCATAAGCAGCAGGATTGGTTCTCGCTTTATTCATTTCCACAATTACTTGCTGTTCGAGCCGCGAAAGAGTGTTTCTTCCTGCTGAAGAACCCGAATCTGCTTGAGGAGTTTCAGGTTCTTGCGATTCGTATTCAAAAAGTACATCACAGGATGTAGCGAATAGGGTCATAGCAGCCACTATCCAAAGTGCTAAGGGACGCATCATCAATAATTGGTAATTCGTAATTACTACGTTAATAATTACGAACTACGAATTACAAATTACGAATTTTTTTATTTATCTTTCTTTGTATTCACCAGCATAGGTAATTACGCACATTGTTCGGTATCTAGAGTGAGTCCCATAGGCTACACCAGCCACTTTAAAGTTAGGATTAAAAATGTTTTTTCTATGACCGCGATTTGGTACTCCATCATCAATAATTAATTGCATAACAATATCCCGAGCTGTATTGGGACCGTAACTGATGTTTTCTCCTGCAGTCGAGATCCAATTCCCATAACGGTTAATTCGAGTTGCTGGATTACTACCATCGGTGCCACCATGACCTGTGTGACCTTTTGGTCCTGAATCTTGGACATGGTCTCTCGCCCCTAAAGACATACCTTTGGATACTATTAATGGACTCATGGGACGAACCGATCTCAGGAACTCGATCGCTTCATCAACGGCTTGTACCCCTTCGTGAGTTTGTAAAAAGACATTCTGGGAAAGTTTGACTTTTTTACCTTGAAAGCGCTGTCTGTAACTTTCCATGATTGGAATATATGCCTGGGGATTCGTCCGCACTCTATTCATTTCGGCAATCACTTGCTGTTCCAATGTGGACAGGTAGCTAGACCTTACTGCCGCAATAGGATTATCTTTTCTTACTACAGTGAAAGCAGAATTTTTCTTAGAGTTAGCTACTGATGGATTAGACGTAATGAGAGGAAACCCGCAGCTAGCTATCAGGGCAATAGGGAAAAACACACGTAAACCTATGCGACGCATTAATTACCTCACGACTACTGTTCTACGAGTTAATTGGGTTGAATTGGATGCACCGCGTTTTGCACAAGTATTGCTAAAACTTAGTTAGTAAAGCACCAAAACACAACTCATGTATCTACAATTCGTAGTAACATTTCACACAACAGAAGGTAAACCGTGACCCCACTTAAAATAAGCTTTATGGGCAATTACTGAAAAAAGGTTTAACTACTAAGTGTAGAATTTTATAGCATTTTAACCAGAAATTATACTTAACTTTTCCGAACGCGAGTTAGCACTTCTTCCATCTGGGCAAGCTCTATTGCACCGGATAAAGTTTCTCCATTGATAACAAAGAAGGGCGTTCCAGAAAGACCCAACTTTTGGGCAAGCTGTAGGTCTTTCTCAACAGCAGAACTACCAACAAGGCGATCGCGTTTAAACTTGTCCAGATCCAAATCTAGGTTTTTTGCGATCTCCAGATACAGTTCTTCGCCCAATCGTTTTTGATTGGTAAAGAGTGCATCCTGATATTCCCAGAATTTACCTTGTTGTTGTGCTGCCCATGCGGCGGCGGCGGATGACATTGCTTGAGGATGGATGGCTGTGAGGGGAAAATGTTTGTAAACGAGGGTAACTTCATCCTGATGCTTTGCCATGAATTGCTTCAATGTTGCGTGTGCTTGGGCACAGTACGGACATTGGAAATCAGAGAATTCAACTAATAGGATTTTGAAATCATGTGAGCCAGTTGTTGGAGAGTCACCAATTACCGATTGAGGATCGGTTGTCATCTGCTGCACAAATAGCTGCTGTGCTTGCTGTATTTCCGCTCTTTGTTTTTGTTGGTATGCTTGTACTGATTCCACAAGCACTTCTGGATGTTCGCGGATAATTTCCAAGACCTGCCGTTCTAATTGCGGATTTATACGGGCTGCTTGAGCCGGAAGCGACCAACCCAAGACCAGACATATAAATCCTAGGGCTGCGTAGCTTCGCAGCCAAACAAGTAGTTTTCCGAGCAAATAGGAGAATGCATACATACTAAATATTTTTTGTATGTAGGTTAAATTATCTTCACTCCCTCTTAGTATTCAATGAGAAGGGTGCTAAAATCTAGGTATATTGATTGAAATAACTTATACTTAAGTGTTAAAAAGATAACGAAGTTTTGATTTACACATAAAAAGCATACGGAGAAAAATAGGGCTTCGGAGGCTAGAAGCTTGATTTTGCTAGCACAAAGCCAATTGAGACGGCTCTACATATTAGGAGGAATTTTATAAATTGGATTTACTTTTGTAATGAATGAGATTCTTGACATCACCCATGACATAAGTAGGTGGGCGGGAATAAACAGAAGTACGTTACAAAATGTAAACGCATCTGAAACCTTAATCCATGACAAATGACTGAGGACGACCCTCTTCAGTTACGTTGTTTCTTACCGACCTACTGATGTAGAGTACCTTCCACCAAGGACGTGTAGGGACTATAGCCCCCCCCAAATTTCTCGTGCTGCTGTTCCAATGCTGCTGGTACCTTACAGCTATGACCAGCGAGATAATGCTGCTAAAATACGCTAGGCAGTGGGAAAGACAATCTTGAGAAAGCAGTAGACGGGATATGAATTTGCCATATCTTCCGGAAAAATGAACAATGAAATTGTTTAAATTTGTGTTATTGCTTTTATCTGCAGCATTAATACCCTCTTTTTGAGAAAGAAAGGTGAGGTTATCGGCTGTAGTTTAACTTATCCATTGTTATCAAACATTTTTATCAATCGCAATACCATAAGACATTAGTTATGACACAAGCAAAAAAGAAAATTAACACTTTTATATATTTATTGGAAAATAGGGTTTCTCTGTTTTCCGAGCAATTTCTGACCGATTTCAAGCAACAAGTTTCTCAACAGTCAAATGATGTTGAACAACTGTCAGAGACAATCGAAAATTGGTTTAAAAACCACGACAATCTCTATAAAATTTATCAAGGACAGCTAAATCGCGATTTGATGGCAGGGGATGAACCGCCTCCGGAACCAGATGAAAATGAGGATTACCAAAAACGGTTACAAAATGCAATTCATAATGCTATGGTAGTAAGCTCTTCTTCCCCTTCTCAGTCGTTAAGTCCTTAAGTAAATGAATGACACAACAAAAGCTTGGAGAATTCGCAACCCCAGGCTAACCCTCTTTGCCTTTCATCTTCGCAACGACCTATTTCGGGTAAGAGAGGATGTTAATAGTCTCTGGGAACAGTGTAGGAATTTGGGAAAAAAACACGGTATTGAACCTTTCCAATTGCTACCAGAAAATCTGTTGAGTTACAAAGATGGGAAAAACCAACCAGAATATGAGGATGAGCAAGCCGCAAAGGAAAACAAATTCACTGAAGACCTTAACCTGCTACGAAACAAGCAGTTGCGTAACTTTGAGGTAACAGTGCAACCGAACAGTCTTAGGCTTAAGGGGACTGTCGATCCAGTCCGACTGCATGATACTTACGCTCTTGATATGACGTTACGTTACACTCAAACAGATGTAACTGTAGAAACTGCCGACCTGAGTTTACTCAATCTTTTACCGGGTCAGCTTGATTGTTCATTGGGAAAGACACTTCTACTTATTGCTGAACCCCAGGGTGAGTCGGAGGACTATCTAAAACTTGCTGATGAATGCGTAAGTGGATTGCTACAGTACAAGGAAGGTAGGTGTTGTGCCCGCCTTGCGGAATCTACAACTCTCGCTGCCTTATCCCGTCTGATTGGTAGCCCAGGTCAACTTTTTGGTAGTCCCATTTTTGAGTATGAGGTAAACCCTGCCGATCCCAAGCAAACTGCTCAACCTTGTCATATACTCGTGTGCTTCAACCGACACCCCAAAACTAAAGATTATCTTGACAGAATTGCTTATCGAGATATCCTACAACTCCTATGTTGTCGGACTAAAATTATCCATGCTCATCGGCAAGCTTACTGGTGCAATCAGCAAGCACGGCAAATTTACGGTGAATTAGAAAAGTACAGCCAAGGATTTGGCAATTTGGGAACTGACCCAGCACAGAGGCTACAGACATTAAAAGATTTGCTGGCAACCATGTCACCAAAAGAGTTTGAATATGCTCGTTACCAACGTGACTTAGGCACTCACCTGACGACAATTCATACCAATACCCAGAATTACAGGAATTGGCTGACAGGTATTCGACAGATAAGTCAAAAGTTTATACCCCAAGAAGACAGCCAAAACTTATCAAAAGAGAACTTAGGATTTTTGGAGAATTTTTTAGAGCGAACTCACACTTATAGGAAACAGATTCAAATAGACTTGAAATACTTGGTTCCCGGTCAAGCTCTTTTTCAGCACCTGCTTAATACTATTAGAGGAATTGTGGAAATTGAGCAAGCTGAAGCATTTCAAAAAAAGGAGGAAGCTGAAAGACAGCGGGAACGCCTGACTTTACAACGCTTACAAGCTAAAGATAACACTGATAAACAATTCAACGATCAACTACAAACTACTATATATATCATTAGTGCTGGTTTGGGTGGGGGAGCATTAGTCTCTTCTAATTCCGGTCTTCTAACAGCTGGTAGTGACAAAGGTGAGATTACAGTTGAATGGTGGTCTCCTACTTCTTTACAACTTCATCCCTTCAGCATAGCTGTTGCTATTAGCATCATTTCTGCCATAGTATTTGGAGGAGCGGCTTGGGGCTTCAGGAAAGCAATCCAGTTTTATTTTGATAAGGCTGCCAAAAGAAAACTCAAAGCTTTCATTCAACTGTTAAAAACTCAGCCTCATAAATTCTCCGACCAGAATAGAAATGATTTAAATAATCTTGTCTCTACCTTGCCAAATGACTTCCAAACACTATCAGGGGCTATTGACCGATGGTGTGAAAGAGAAATCCCTGAAATTCACAGTGTACTACTTGAAGTTGAAAAAAACCTGCCCAAAAACGATTTCAGAAAAGATGATAAAAACTACAAGGCAAGGCTGCTAAATGCAATTCACGCCTCCTAATTCTTTTAGGAAAAATTAATACAGAAGTCTGGGTTACCGTAGATGCAGTAAAATAACCAAAATAACTCTCCCTTTTCACTTGCCTCTTGTTTAGCAATAGCAACAGCTTGAGTGATAGTTTGTTTGATATCTTTGCGGAACAATTCACGGTAAACTGTTTCGGCAAAGCTGATTGCCTCTTGAGCGGGTACAGCTCCAAGTGTTCCGACAAAAACATCTGCACCCTGTCGGTAAAACTCCCATGCAAAACTGTTAAACTTGCCAGAAAGGAGTACGGGAACTGCTGAAGTACAGGCATTTGCAAACACCAGGCTGCCCGGTTCAATCTGTAATTTGCTAACAAATTCAGGAAGCAAATTCTGCTCTTTGTCTCTATCTTCAGCAATCTGAAGCATATGGGGATTTAAACGTCCGTGACAGGTGTAATGAACTGCATCTGCTCCTGATGCAGCACTCTCAAGAACAGAAATGGGCGGTTTTTGTAATAGTTCTACAGTTAAAGAAGGTAATAGCTTATTGAATAGTTGTGCAGCTTGATCTGCTGCTGTATTCTCTACCTGACCGCCAATGACGTTGACAATCCGTCTCATCTGTCTTGTCCCTTGACTTATGGGTCTGCTTGCTTCTAGTGCCTTGTACTGATTATTGATCCTATTGATCCTGGGATGGCGGATTATGAAGAATTTCTTTCCCCAAAAATCTTTTCCGTCGTGTATCAACTCCCACGGAATCCATTGCTCATTTGTAGATACGAAAATATAAGAATTAGGCTGCCACTTTTGCATACCCTCTTTCAAAGCAGGGGGAATGAGAAGATCGAAAAGGGATTTTCCAACAGTTGCCAGTTCTGAATACAGGTTCTTTAATTCTTCTTTCGTTGGAAGCGCTACTTGAACAATTTCTAGGAGAAATTTATTTAATGTTCGCAAATAATTTTCTACCTGTTCCTTGTTCACTTGAAAATTTTGCTCTCCTTCCTCAAATGCTTTATTTTTATTTGAGTAAATTCTGTAGTAGAGTTTGCCTCCTGATTCATCCCAATTCACAAGCAATGTCCGCTGTTCGCGGCATTTAATTTCATTTGATAAGGCTTGTACGCGATCGCTAGGCTCTTCCATAGACCGCACATAAGCTGGTTTCTGCGTATTAGAAAAGCCTACCCTGGTTTCCACAATCACGTATCCTACCCGCAATCCCTCGTGGAAAAATTCAATTTCTATCACCTGCTCTCCCAATTCAGCTGGTAAAAGCATAAAAGTGACTTCTTCTGAATCCCCGTTTACAGGTAGTATCATCTGCTTGTAGCACTGCAAAATTTTAAATCCTGGCGCTGTCACAGCAACATCAAGTTTTGCCTGCTCAACTCCTGAAGTCAATGGAATCGTTATTTTCTTTAAAGCCCGTGTTACGTTGGGAGCATCCTTGACTAATTGAATTCTCAGCTTCACTTCACGTTCAAGAGCACATTGCAACGGAAAATCTACAAGAGTGTAACGCTCAACTGTAACAGTGGAATCTTCAGCTTTATTCAATTTTGCAGAACTAGTATCAAATGCACCTTCATTAGGTTTTACAGAACTCGTGTCAAATGCACTTATTAAGTTCTTGATTAAATTTGATTGTGCTTGGCTGCTGCGGATACTATCAGCTTCAGTTCTCTTTGGCTTGCCTGAACGAGGAGGAAGAAATTTTGGTCTTGGAAGTGACGATTTCGGCTTTACAGAACGAGATTCCAACGATTCGTTAGCAAATAAAGGTAATTCAATTGACACTTCTAAGTTTGTAACATCCTTTTGTCCTTGTAAAGCCCTTCCCTGACGAATGAGATTCTGCAACTCTAGCGGTAACTGCAAAATTCTAGGTTGAATTTGCTCAATATCTTTATCTGTTAAATCTAGGTCGGTTTGAAGCAATTTTTCCAGCCAAAAAGTTAGTTTCTCGGTAGATATTTTAGCTTGCTGATGAAGCAAGGCATAGAATGCTAATCGTCTTTCATATGGTGCAGCTCTGTAAATAACATAGATAGGGGGTTCTACTTCTTCAGTCGAACTGTACTCATCCGAATCTTTTTCCCGAGCAAAGAACTCTCCAAATAGAAATTTTGTTGAGAGATGAATAGCTTTTGTGAGAAGTTTTTCACGTTTTTCTCTTTGCCTGAGATTTTCAGCGCGTAGACTGAGAATAACATAAGCTGTAACTATCTCTGACCTTCGCTGCGGTTCTTGCTGAAGCGTGTTTTCCAAAAAGAGTTCTATAACTTGATATTCATCTGTTTGAGATTCCATGAACGAGCGATCTAGTTTTAGATGTTTGTACAAGTAATACCCCAGGCAAAGACGCTCCAAATAGAAATACTTGTTCCGGATTGCTGCTAGACTTAACTCAATGAAGTCAACACCACTCCATTTGACAATGGAAATAAAATCAGCCAATTCCTCTGGCATTCTCAGCGATACTTTTTGCAACAATGCTTCTGCTTCTGCTGTCTTTTTCTGACCGAGGACAGCTCCACATCGCACCAGTTGTTTACCTCGTGTGTCGGGTAAATACTCTGTCAACGCGCAAGCCTCGTCAAAATCCTGCTTTTGAATAAGATCGATAATTGGTTTGAGCCAAGAGGCAGCTAGAAGATTGGTATGTGTTGCCATTGTTACACTACTTTACATAAAATGCTGTCTTTATTCAGGTTGAATTGACAGGTGATATTTGAAAACAATCAAATCTATTTAATTGTTGGCAGCCATCAGTATGAGCAAGCCAAATCTGTTGTTATTTTTATCAATTTTTGTATAGTATATTTATGGAAATAAACATTTATCATCTCATACACTTCCTTGGAAATGTCAAGTAAATTTACTTAAATTTACGGGGCTAATTACAAATAGGATTGTGCGATAGCACTCTCGTTACTCTCTGACTTTCCAAAAAGCCACAAGTCCACTAATTAAGGATTTCACGACAACTTCCCCAAAAATCAGTGACAAAATTTCGATGGCTGGAAAAACTCCAACGAATGCGATGCAGTTAAATATTGTGCTATCTAAAGGAATTGAAACGGCATTGGAACGGGCAACTCGTTCTAACCAAGGACGTTGGATAACCTTTTGATAAATCTCTGTATCTGCTGCTTCTGAAAGAACGATCGCAACTAGAGAAGCGAAGATAATTCTACCCGGTACTTTTAGAAAGTAGGATTCCAGTACAGATAAGAAAGCAGTGATGCCGATTACCACGTAAACAGCTTTTCTCCCCCTATTGTGGTGCAAGCGATCGCGTTGGTCAAATGTCAAGCCGAAAAATAGAGTCCCCACTGCAACCTGACCGAAGATTGGCAAAGGCAGAAACCAGGTAGCTGTATAGTTTGCCAGTAGGACTGTGATTGTGTAAATAACTGCAGGAATCATCTTAAGTAGATGGCAAATCTTGAACTTTCATTAACTCCAAACCCCGTTCAAAGATGTCATCAATAGGTAACATTTGCCCGTCGATTGTCATGAATTTGTGGTCTTTTGTTGCTCGGATTGTCGAACCATCATCCAGGCAATATTCAAACACTTCTTGCTGACCGCGATCGTGCCATTGAGCAATAGGTTGGGTATAAATGTTGCCATAACTATCAACTGAGTAAACCGTACACTCAATGTTTTTTTCCACTATTTTTCCAATAGGCAAAAAACCATATTCTACCGTCAAAACTTCCGTGTCATAGCTAAGACAATATTCAGCGAACTTCAACATTTGCTCGAATAACTCTTCAGCAATTTGTTTTTTCACACCATTTTTTGCCGAACCATCAACAAATTTTTCCCGCTGCTTGATCATCTCCTCGACTTTCTTTTTACCCATTGCACGGCGCAGCAAATCAGCTTGACCTAGAGAATATCCTGCCATTTCTTGAGCAATTTTCATGATTTGCTCTTGATAAACCATAA
>NZ_BAAFZH010000095.1:0-193577 GCF_054684315.1 Scytonema sp. NUACC21
TTAGCTGCTAAAGCCGATGTGACGGATGAGGTATTTAATGTTGCCAGTGGTGTTGAAACTAGCCTGAATGACCTGGCTCATAGTTTGGCTAAAGTGATGGGATCTGATTTGAAGCCAGAGTACGGCCCGGAACGGAAAGTCAACCCAGTACAGCGCCGACTTGCAGACACAAGCAAAGCTAAGAAATTACTTGGCTTTGAGACACAGGTGTCTCTGGAAGAAGGATTGGCTCGTTTGGTTAGTTGGTGGCAAGAACAAAAGCTGACAAAGGAAACAAGCAATGTCTGAGAAAATGCACAATATCCCAATCGCCAAACCGTGGATGGGTGAAGAAGAAGCTGAGGCAGCTAAGCGTCCGATTCTGTCCGGTTGGGTGACCCAAGGACCGGAAGTTGCTGCATTTGAGCGGGAGTTTGCAGCATATGTGGGGGCAAAGTATGCTTGTGCTGTTTCTAATTGCACCACCGCACTGCACCTCGCACTCTTAGCCGTGGGTGTTCGACCTGGGGATGAGGTGATTACTGTCAGCCATTCCTATATTGCTACCGCTAACAGTATTCGTTACTGCGGTGCGATTCCCGTGTTTGTAGATATTGAGCCGCAGACATACAATATTAATCCGTTGTTAATTGAGTCGGCAATTGGCGATCGCACCCGCGCCATTCTCATCGTCCATCAGATGGGAATGCCGTGCGACCTCAAAGCTATCTCAGACATTGCCCGTCGCTATGAGTTACCAGTCATAGAAGATGCAGCTTGTGGGATAGGTAGTGAAATTCTTTGGGATGGACAATGGGAGAAAATTGGCAAACCTCATGGGGATATTGCGTGTTTCTCCTTCCACCCCCGCAAAGTCATGACCACTGGTGATGGTGGGATGATGACTGCAAACAATCCTGCATGGGATAAACAGTTTCGCTTATGGCGACAACATGGGATGAGCGTTCCTGACACAGTGCGTCATGGTGCGAAACAAGTGATTTTCGAGTCTTACCCCATGTTGGGTTACAACTATCGCATGACTGATATCCAAGCTGCGGTAGGGCGCGAACAACTGAAGCGGTTACCGGAAATTGTTGAACGCCGTCGCTTTTTAGCACGGCGATATCAGGAATTGTTAGCAGATGTGCCAGGATTAAAATTACCGACTGAGCCTGCATGGGCTAGGAGTAATTGGCAAAGTTACTGCGTGCGGTTACCTGAAAAATGCGACCAAATAAAGGTCATGCAGGGGATGTTGGATGCAGGTATTTCGACACGACGCGGGATTATGTGCGCTCATCGCGAACCAGCATATCAACAAGAAGCTTGGTCTTGTGGAGTAGAGACGGAAAGTTGTGACTGTCAACCAGGACATTGTCAGCGCTTAGTTGAAAGCGAACAAGCACAAGACCGTGCGATCGTTCTGCCACTGTTTCACCAGATGACCGCGCAAGAACAGGATCGGGTGGTGGCAGTTTTGAAAAGTCAGGTTTGAGATAGCTCTTTGAGCAGAACTAGTGTATGGAAAATCTTACTAAGCCAAAACTTGTGTTTTTTCAATGGAAACATGGAGACACAGCTAAATTCGTGCAGTTGCACATGCAATTACACGTAAAGTGTCTGGCAAACTTCTTTGAAGTCACTGTCATTAATCAGGATTGTGACTACCAAGAAATTTGCGATCGATACCAACCAGACATAACACTTTTTGAAAGCGGTGTTAAGCATATTAACTCTGAAAGAATTCAAATTAAAAATACTTCTGCTTATCCAGAAATACCTAAGGTGGGATTTCATAACGGAGATTCGTGGTGCGATTGTCGCGCAGGCTTTCTCTCAGATATGGAGCATTGGGGTATCGAAACATTCTTTTCCCTTTGCGTGACTACCCCTGAGCACACACCAGATATAGCAGACCATCTCTTTGTCTGGCCGAACTTTATAGACCCTGATATGTGTAGGGATTATAAAGAATCTAAAGTAATACCAGTACTTTTTACTGGGCATATGTATGATTTGTATCCGTGGCGACAAAAAATCCATAAAATTATTTCTCAGCATTATCCCTCGCTAAGTTGTCCGCATTATGGATATGGAAACCGCCCTACATCCAGAATGATGTATGGTGAGCGGTATGCTCGCACGATAAACGCTTCTTGGTTTGTCCCAACATGCGGGACAGTCGTAAAGGAAGTTGTTCGCAAGCATTTTGAGATACCGGCATCGAAGTCCTGTCTTGTTACAGAAAAAAGCCCAGCACTGGAAGCAGCCGGATTCATAGATATGCAAAATTGTGTATTTGTTGATGAACATGACGTATTGGATAAGTTAGATTATCTTTTTCAAAACCCAGATGAGTACGAGAAAATCATCAATGCTGGTTATGAATTAGTTCATTCTCGCCATACTTTAAAACAACGCAATCAAATTTTTCAATGGTTCAATCTTTCTAAGAAAATTCAACCCAATCAAAAAATTGTTCAAATCAATCCCTTCCAGCCACTCATAATTCTGGACAAAGCATCTGGAATTAACAATTCCTACATTACTTGTGATGGATTAGTCGTAGACCTTCTCAGACAGGGCGATAAAAAACTTTGGGCAGGGAAGTATGAAGAGGCAGAAACTTTATATATTCGCTGTTTAAATTATACACTCTGGATGCCCGAACCTAAATTACGATTGGGTTTGTGTAATCTTTATAAAGGAAAACCCGAGATAGCCTTAGATTGGATTGTACAACCAATTAAAAATTCTCTTGAGGTTTACAAAGCCTTAGATCCCGATCCCGTTGAGTGGGCTTATTTTATTATTTGCCTCCTGTGTCAGGGAAAATTAAATGAAGCTATAAGCCGTGCTAGCCAATTTCCATTACTTCATCATCCCGAACTCGAACGTACTAGATGGATTACTAATATTTTGAAAACTTCAGGTAATACATATATATTGCCACCAAGTAATCCATTAAAGTCACGCTATAGCCTTCATCAACTACCAAATAAAAATTTAGATGAATGGGTTGAAAACATTTCTCTAATTTTGGAAAAATGCCAACAGTCTAAATTAGCTGGCGTTTTGAAGAAATACATTTCTTCAGAAATTAGATATTTGAAACAACCAAATACTTCTAAAAATATCATAAAAAGATTGAATGAAAACATTTTTAGAAGGAATGTTTTCAGTAAAAATTGGAGTTATTTTGAGAATCAAGATAAACTCCGTCCTCAAAGTATTGTTGCTTTAGAGAAATTCAGTTTTAGATTAAAATTACAAGGCATTCAATGTTTACATCATCTAGAATCCCAATTTGGATATTTTTTGCCTTACCGTTTTTCAAAAATGCGAAATGATGACTTTTTTGCTGCCATTAAAAAGATGGCACGAGAAGAAAATATAAACACAGCGCTAATTATTGGAGCTTCTTCTGGAGAAGGAAGCACAGAGGCTTTCTTAACAGGTATTAAAGAAAACAAGAATAATACAGTTGTCTTCTGTATTAATGCTTCAACACCAGGATTTCTAAAACTGCAACAGCGCTATGCTCGCGATGCCCGTGTTAATTTTTACGATGTTTCGTATTCTGTGAAAGAGTCTTCCTCTGGAGCGATCGACCATATCATTCAAACAATCCAGAACGAAAATGGCATCAATGGTTTTGATACTTTATTAATTAACAATTATCCCCTCAGTTTTGATGTTGAGCTAAAGGATTACTTTGGAGCAAAGTTTATTATGCTTGATGCTATCAACACCTATTTGAATCTAAGAAACCATCATACATTAATTGCAAATTCCAACTATGTACCTGTTATTAATAATCCTACCCTGCGTAATGGATTTGCTATTTTTCAAAAAGTTAATAGTGAAGTAATTCATTCTCCAATATATTGAAAATGACTAAATCTATATCTAAGACTGCTAAACAATGCCCAGTCTCAGTAGTAATCCCCACATACAATCGTTCCAAAATGATTGTCACAACCATAAGTGAAATTTTGGACTGCGATCCAGTTCCAGATGAAATCATTGTCCATATTGACGGGAATGATGAAGAAAGCGAGCAAGAAATCAAGAAGCATTTTAGCAATGTCAAGATTTTAAAAAGTCAGATTAACATCGGTCCCGGCGGTGGGAGAAATCGACTGATCGAAGCTGCTCAAAATGAAATTGTCGCAAGTTTTGATGATGATTCTTATCCTCTCGACCAAGATTACTTTGCTCGTCTTTTACAGGTTTTCCAAGAATACCCTGATACTTCTGTAGTTGCTGCAGCAATTTATTACCAAAACCAATCCATTGAAGATGACACTCAATCTACACGTTTGGTTGCTACCTTTGAAGGTTGTGGTTGTGCATACAAAAAAACTGATTTTTTGAAAACCGATGGTTATATGCAATTACAATGGGCTTACGGGGCTGAAGAAGTGGATATTGCCATACAGCTACACGCCCAAGAGCGAAAAATATTGCAAACAGATTGGTTGAGAGTCTACCACAACACCTACCGCCAGCATCATAAAAATAATCAAATTAATGCTGCCAATATTTCCAATATTGCTTTGTTAGCGTATGTACGCTACCCATTAAGTATGTGGGGAAGAGCAGTTTTGCAGGTTTTTAACAGAGTTCTTTATTCTATTAAGATGCAGCGATATGCAGGAATTATACTAGGATTGCTGTCAATTCCAAAGCAGATTTGGTCTTATAGAAAGTATCGCAAACCCGTACCGCGTAAAGCTTTAGAAAAATATTTTAACCTCCGCAAAAACACTTTAATAATAGAGTAGCAAAATTGAAAAAATAACTTCTGAGTAAAATTTTCTAACTAGATAAAAACATGAAATTTCATGCTTTACTTCCCGTTCGAGATGAAGGCGATATTATCCAGCAGTGCTTAGAACATCTCTTGACATGGGCTGATTCCGTGTACGTATTTGATACCGGTAGTGTAGATGATACATGGGAAATAGTGCTGGATGTTGCCTCCAAAGACAAGCGTGTAATACCCATTCGCAAACAACCTGTTTACTTTTCTGAAACCAGGCTTCGTGGGTATATGTTTAATTTTGCCCGCCAATTTATGCAGGATGGGGATTGGTTTTTGCGAGTGGATGCAGATGAATTTCACCACATTCTGCCGCCAGAATTTGTGAAAACCCATCTGCGAAAACACGAAACTATTGTGTATCACCAGTACTATGATTTCCAACTAACACAAGCAGAGGTGGAAGCATGGGAACGTGGTGAAGAAACCCTAGCAGATAGGAAAAGACCAATTGAAGAACGTCGTCGGTATTTCATTCCTAGCTATTACAGCGAACCCCGATTATGTCGATACCGTCGCACGATGCAATGGCCCATTACCTGCTCTTTTCCCATTAATGCTGGCTTTTTAGCCAAAGAACGACTACCAATCCGCCACTATCCAAACCGCGATCCAATCCAGCTCAAGCGTCGCTGTACCTTGCGGGCAATCATGATGGCTGATGAAATCAACAGAAAAAACTGGACACAGCCAGAACAACATCACTGGTCACAAGCTGATTGGCAGAAGTTTATCACATCTAATGATGCACCCAAGCTACAATATTGGGAAACAGGCACAGACTTACCAGTATATAAATTCACCAATCATTTAAGACCACCTCATATCCGCTTGATACAACGTTTAGTTCATACTTTCCTGCTGTCTGTTTTGGATAAAACTCGTCCATCTTTTCCCGATGATGGTCAACCCCAAGCAATTCCGCTAGAAATAAATCAGCTACTTCTCAAGGAATTATGTCAAATACAATAGATATTTCCGGGAATTAATGATGCGTCGTCTGCGATCGCTGTAGAAACAGACGCTTCAAACAGCGTATCTCTACATTCTTTATCGGAGATGTCTAATAGTGTTTTAATGAAAGTTTAATTCTGGTAATAAAATTAGGTTTTTACAAAAGTGAATGCTGATGAACAAGAGAGTTGTAAGAGAAATTGTTAGTCGAACTAGAAGAGTAATACCTAAGTCCGTGCGCCAGCAAATTTCTCGTTTAGATATTGCCTTTGGAGAAGCTGAATCTGAATTATTCCCTAGTATCTATTTGTCCCTTAAGTATCTAAGAGATTGGGGATATTGCCCTAAAACCATTATTGATGTCGGTGCTTATCACGGTGAATGGACTCAAATGGTGAAGAAAGTATTTCCGACTGCAAAAGTCTTGATGGTTGAACCTCAAGAAAATAAAAAAGAAATACTAGAGTTTGTTTGTAAAAGTTACAAAAATGAAGTTTTTTTAGAAACTGCACTACTTGGTGCTTCAGAAGGAAAGGAAGTCCATTTTATAGAAATGGAAACAGGGAGTTCAGTTTTTGAAGAAAACAATACTTATGCTTCAAAAAAGAAAGTCACTAAAAAAACAATCACTTTGGATAAAATTGTTGAGACCAGTTATGATTGGGAAAAAATTGACTTTTTAAAGCTGGACGTTCAAGGATATGAGTTAGAAGTCCTTGCTGGAGCCACAGCGTGTTTAAAAAGTTGTGATTTTGTTCTGATGGAAGCTTCTCTGATTCCAGTGAACACGGGCTGTCCGCTGATTGCTGACGTCATTCGTTTTATGGATGAGAAAAATTTCCGTCTTCTAGATTTTTGTTCTCAAACACGTCGTAGAGATAAGGCTTTGTGGCAAACAGATTTATTGTTTATCCGAAGTGATTCTCCATATTTACCAATACCTGAAAATAATCGCGACAACTGGTAAAAAATGCTACATACTAGACCTATAAAGGTGTATTTAGCCTGTACAGGCGTGGGTATCATCAATCGGGGTATTGAAACGTTTGCTCGTGAATGTTTCGATGGGCTAAAGGGAACTGAAGGATTGCATATTGAACTCTTTAAAGGTGCAGGTCCTGAAAAACCTTATGAGAACAGGCTATGGAACATTCCTCGTAACAGCCATGTTGCAAATTTCCTAGGTAAATGCATTCGCCGCAACGGCTATGTCGTTGAGCAACTGTCTTCTTTCCTGCCATTAGTCCGTCATATCAAGAAAGGTAAACCAGACATCATATTTTACAGCGAAGCCAATCTCGGCTACCAACTTTACTGGTGGCGTCAGCAGATTGGAGTCCCTTACAAATTATTATTTTCCAATGGTGGTCCTTGTGGTCCACCATTTTCTAGAACAGATCGCGTACATCAAGTAGCACCATTTTACCGAGATATCTCTCTAAAGGCAGGAGAAGCAGAGTCAAAACACTTGTTGGTTCCCTACGGAATTAATGTTCCTGATGGACTCCCTTTGTACGGCCAAGCACGCGATCGGAGACGGGAAAAGCTTGGGTTACCTATAAATCGCCAAATTGTTTTGAGTGTGGGCTGGATTAGTGCTACCCACAAGCGCATGGACTACACTGTCAAGGAAATTGCTTCCTTACCCGAGCCAAGACCGTATTTAGTCATGTTGGGTCATATTGATGAAACTAGTCAGGCAATCATCGACCTGGCACGCACTCATTTGGGTGACAATGGCTTTACAGCCCTTTCTGTACCTTACGAACAGGTAAGGGAATATTATGAAGCCGCTGATATATTCACACTGGCATCCCTACAGGAGGGCTTTGGGCGCGTCTATTTGGAAGCACTGATTCACGGTTTGCCCTGTGTAGTTCATGACCACCCCGTGATGAAGTATGTACTGGGAGACCAAGGAACCTTTGCCGATTTATCCCAACCTGGTTCTATGGCTGTAGCGATCGCAAATCTTCAAAAGCAACCGCAGCGACCTGAACTCATGATTCAAAGACGGGAATACGTGCGGAAAAACTTTAGTTGGAAAAGCTTAGCTCCAGCTTATATGGAGATGTTTCGCAATTGTCTTTTAGAAAGTAGCAAAGTGGTTAGTCATTGAGGTATTAACTGACAATTTGCCAACTGTGGGCTCAGGTCATTGAAAAATTTATGGTAAAAAGCTTTTTGTTTTTAGCTGCAAATAATCCTTGGACTTACGGTCTGATAGAAGCTTTAGCGCAAAAGCACGCTATTCATGCTAATGAATTTTATGATTGGCAAACTTACTCTTTTGTTCAACCTGCTTGGCCCAACCGAACTCCCCCACCTTCACTCACTAGGTCAATGAAAGTGTTGCCTACTGGTTATGCAGGTAAACTAGAAAAGTTTTTCCGATTTTACTTACAACAGTTAGTTCAGAAGTGGTGTCAGCAACTCAAACACATTTCCGGTGAATATCCTTGGGTTGTAGCTCCCTATCCTCATCTCACACCTTGGGTGCGTAAAGTTCCTTCAGAAAGATTAATCTACTATAACTTTGATGATTATCTTCTAGCGCAGCCTCACCGTAAAGAGCAAGAAAGGGAATTAATTGAAAGAGCCACAATAACCCTGTGTGCTTCCTACTACCAATTTATGAGTTTTCAAAAGCGTTATCCTCATAGAGCCTCTTGTATTCATTATTATCCACATGGAGTTGTAGATTATTTTCTCAATCCCCAACCTGAAAAGCCACCTGAACCAATGACTGTTGGTTATGTAGGCAATTTAATTACACGGGTAGATTGGCAATTAGTTTACAAAGTCGCGCAAGCTTGCCCAGAAGTCACTTTCGTTTTTGTGGGTCGTGTGGATTATCAAAATATCAACTACCAAGAGGATTGGCAAGCTGCTCGTGCTGCAGTACTGGCGTTACCTAATGTTCGTCACATCCAAGAAGTACCAAACGAGCAAGTAGCACAATACTATTGGTCTTTTACAATCAATTGGATTCCCTATACTTTAGAAGATCGGTTTAATGTGGCATCCTGTCCTACCAAAATTATGGATGGCATTGCCAGCGGTCGCTCAATTTTAAGTACTGACATACCGGAATGTCGTTTATACCCTGAGTGGATTACGATTTTTCATTCAACAGAAGATGCGATCGCTCAGATTCGCAAGCATTTAGCCTTATCCGACAAGCCAGAGGCTTACGACAAAAGATTAAAACAAATGGAGTTTGCCCATCAGCATACTTGGCAAGCCCGCGTTCAAACCCTTGAAAATTTTCTATTACAGAATTAAATTCTTTCTCCAATTTATGGAACGCCGTACTTTTTTAAGTTCTGTTATTTTAGGGCTTTTGACTAGTAGCATACCATCTTTAACATCCCTTTTTCTAACAAAAAAAGCTCGGGCAAACCCACCTACAATTAAGTTGGCACAAAATCAACCTATACTAACAAATTTTATTAATGTAAAAGACTTTGGAACTCTTATAAGCGGTATTACCAATGACCCTACGACTATTGCAACTAATACGGCAACTATTCAAGCGGCAATTGATACAGTTGGAAGAAGCGGCGGTGGTTCTGTTTACATTCCTGCAGGAATATACCAAATTTCTCCACCCGATCTAAATGCTGAAATAGCAGCTTCAATTGTTATAAAATATGATAATATTACGATTATCGGTGATGGAATTGGAAAAACTATTCTCCAAAGTAGGGGAGACTGGTCTGTTCATGGCGGACAAGTGATTCGCGGAATGGGCATCCTGATTAAAGGAAGTACTGATGTTAATCAACCACGAAAAAACATTACAATCAAAAATTTAGAATTAAGTGGCGGTACAAATGGATTTACAGGAAATCGTGATTGGCCAGCCAACCCAATAACAGGTGATGGATGGGATATTACTCATAAAGGAATAGCTTTAGATTTTAATAAAGCTTTAGATAACATCACTATTGACTCTGTTTACGTACATGATTTTAGAGGAGAGGTCATTTACGCTGGTGGGGCTTGGGTTGGAAAAGTTACCATATCAAATACAAAGCTACGAAGTTCTAATGCTTCAATGCTGAGTTTAGATGCAGATTTAACTGTAACTAACTGCGAATTTGAACAGACAGCAAATGCTTGGGTGGAAAACGCTCCTATTTCACCAAATAAGTCTTATTATTTTGATAAATGTATTTTTAAAGATTCTACCGCTGCTGGTCTTGTTATAGCTCAAGGAAGGTTTCCAGAAAATAATAATGTCAAAATTACTAACTGTTTGTTTTATAATTCACCTGCTGGTGTTTGTCCTTTTGGAGGAAGTATTAATATATTAGTAGAAAATAATAAGTTTATTGATTGTCATAATGCTTTATTCACCAGTGGAGAGAATCGTAACATCAAATTTTATTCTAATGAGGTGATTGCAGAAAAAGCATCGGTTATTTCTCTAAATATTTGGGGAGACATAAAAAATCTCCATGCCAAAAATAATCATCAAACTTCTACTTACCAAAGTAATACCAATACACCATGTGTAGTCTACTTTGACAAGTTACAAAATGTGGTTATAGAGGACAATATATTTGAAAATTGCCGGACTCCCGAGCAATCTTCTGGTTTGAGTTATGAACGTCCTTTATTCCGAAATAATAAATACATAAACGCTGAAAGACGAGAGCTACAAGGAGTTATTAATTTCAGACAATCACCACCATATATCGTTGAACCAAAATTTGAAGAGATGGTGGTGAGAAACGAAACTGGTAATCCAGTCATAGAAGTGAGTATGAGCACAGATTATTATGTTGATGGACAGGAGGTTTTAATTGTCGGTGGTGAAAGTTACGCCCAAATTAAGTTTCCTAAATACTCTAGTACCCTTGAATTAAAATGCGATCGATATCTCCGAGGTCAGAGCGAAGAAATAAGACTAAGATTTAATAAATTAGCACGTAAATGGTACGAGATATCTTATTTAAATAGACTATTATGCTGATGTTGAATAATTCAATTATTACACCATGAAAAATGTCTAAAAAAACTTCACATTGGCTCTGCTGCCAAATAGGTGCTCGCGAACATTATGCTATACCGCGAGCATTGTATAAAGCTGGATTGCTAACCCACTTAATAACAGATGCTTGGGTCTCACCTAATTCCTCACTAAATTTACTGCCTAAACCTGTTTTTGTTAATTTACGCGAACGTTTTCATATAGATTTAAACCAAGCTTCTGTTTGCTCCTTTACCACCTCCTTGATTCGCTTTGAAATTACTCAGAAAATACAAAAGAACTCTGGATGGCAACGAATCATCCAACGTAATAACTGGTTTCAACAAAAAACACTAAAGCTACTTAAAAGCATAGCTCCTCAAACAAACTCTCCTCCTACCCTATTTGCTTACAGTTATGCTGCTTTAGAAATCTTCCGTTTTGCTAAAAGCCAAGGCTGGAATACTGTACTTGGTCAAATAGATCCAGGTCCAGTAGAAGAACAAGTCGTAATGGAGGAGCATAGAAAATATCCTAACTATGAATCTAGTTGGCAAACGGCACCACCAAAATATTGGGCTAACTGGCAACAAGAATGCTCATTAGCAGACAGAATTATAGTGAACTCACTTTGGTCGAGTCAAGCCTTACAAAAGATAGGTATTCCAAAGCACAAGATTGACGTTATTCCCCTTGCTTACGAACAACCTGGGGAGGCAAGCCATTTTGTACGTACATATCCAGAAACTTTTTCAGAGGAACGACCCTTGAGAGTATTGTTTCTCGGACAAGTCCTTTTGCGAAAGGGGATTGCCCCTCTTTTAGAAGCAGCTCAACTCTTAGGCGATCGACCCATAGAATTTTGGGTGGTTGGTTCTCAAGGGATTGCAAAACCCCAACAGCATCTTCCACGGGTACATTGGTTTGGTGCGGTACCCAGAAGTTTAACCTCTCAATACTATCAGCAAGCAGATGTGTTTCTGTTTCCCACCCTTTCTGATGGTTTTGGGCTAACTCAGCTAGAAGCGCAGGCTTGGAAATTACCAATTATTGCTTCTCAATTTTGCGGCACTGTAGTAAAAAATTATGTCAATGGTCTGCTTTTGGAGGAAGTCACTGGGGAAGAGATTTCCATGACCCTTCAATTGTGTCTCCACAATCCTCAACTGCTTAAAATGCTTTCTCAGCAATCCGCCAATCTCAATTCATTCAGCCTGTCACAGCTACAATGCCACCTTCAAACCTTATCTTATGCCGTTGTTTGACTACCAAGTGTTGGCCTTTACCCAAATAGTACTAATAGCAATTGGCGCTATTTGGATGCTGCGACGTAACGATGAACTTCCCTTATTGCTCAATTCCTTGCTTTTTTATGTGAGTTCATACCGCTACTGGGCAGTAACAAATGGTTTCAATAAATGGATTAACCTTTCCAGTTATGGACTTGCACCTGTCACTAATGACTCTGCTACCGATGCACTTCAGTATATAGTATTGGGGCAAATTTGCACCGCGATCGCTTATATGATGAGGCAGAAGTGCAAAATGCCAGTCGTTAACAAACAAAATATCAGCTTCAGTCCTTTCTTTCATTGGATACGTCCCAAAGTCATTTTGTTTGGTCTGTTTTGCTTACCTCTAGTTGTTCTTGCTCGCAACAGTGTTCAGGATCAGCTGAATGCAGGACGTTCGGCTGCTTTTGAAGTGAGTAGTTACTTACAGCAGTTTCCAATGGTACTCATTGGTATTGCCACCTTGCTACTCGCCCTGTGGAAAGTTGGAGGAATGCCTTCCTTGAAAGATAAAATTGCAACACTTTTGATTTTCGTAGGTGTTACCAACTTCACTTTTAATATTAGCGGTCGCTTTCTCTTCCTTGGATGGTTGGCAACCTCTGGTATTATCCTCTCCTCTTCCTTTAAACCCAGAAATCGATTCATTGTTTTAATTCTGGCTGCAACCGTTGCTATTGGCGTGTTTGCACTGGCGGGGACATTAAGAGGAGGTGACGAAATAGATAAAGATGCTGCATGGTATCGCTTCTTTTCTGCAGAAGATGCCAATATGTTGGATGGGTTTGCTTTATTAAAGGATGCATTTCCTCGCATTGTCCCCTTCCGTTTGGGAATGGCTCATTTAGAAGTTCTGATGCGCCCCATCCCCAGAGCCATCTGGCCGGAAAAACCTGTGGGTGGTGGCTACCTAGCAGCCGTTGGTTTAGTCGATCCAAAGTCAGGGGCTACACTTGGTTTTTCTCCCACGTTCTACGGAGACTTCTACAGTGAGGGCGGTATTTTCGGTATTTTAATCTTTGGAGTGCTTTACGGTGCGGGTTTTGCTGCCGTTGTCCAACGCAGTGCTTGGATGCATCCTTTCGCGGGAATTCTTGTTCGTTCTATCCTGTGTTCCTCAATCGTACCATTACTGCGAGGCGGCGACTTGCCCGGAATATACGCTTGGATAGGAATGTCCTTCTGGCCGTGTTTTTTACTCCTGTGGCTCCAATGGAAAGAGTTTAGATGGTGGTTGCCCTTTTTTCCAAACTATTCTTCCAGGTCTAAGCCAAACGATTTGCTGCAATAAAACCTAAATCTTCTAATTTTTTATAAAAGGTCTTGAAAACATATGAAACGCTGGTACGAAATTTCTAAAGATCCAAACGCACCTAAAGTTTATCATGCCCGACAAAGTGATTTGGTAGTAGCAAGGTCTACAAACTTAGTGACCGATCGTATCAGTTATTTATGCGAGCTAGCTAAAGGCAAAGATGTGCTTGACATCGGTATTGTAGAACATACCCGTGAAGCAGTACACAGTTCTGAATGGCTGCACAAATCTTTATCTAATGTAGCCAAGACGTGTTTGGGGATAGATATTCTTGAAGATGAAGTGAATTACATCCGTTCTCTTGGATTTAATGTTCTTTGTGCTGACCTTACAAAAGAGCCTTTAGAAGAAAAATTTGATATTATTATCTGCGGAGAAGTTTTAGAACATTTAGATGCACCAGGGAATTTTTTATCTAATATGGCTAAAATGCTCAAGCCAAATGGGCGAGTTGTTATCTCTGTACCCAACCCCTGGTATATTAACGTTGTATTGAAGAATATGTTTCATGGTTCTCCATACGTTGATAATGCAGATCATGTATCTTGGTTTGACCCTTGTACTCTCTGTGAAATGGGTCAACGTCAAGGTTTAGTACTAGATAAATTTGCAGGTGTTGCAGTACAAAGTTTGTCTAATTTTAGAACCAAATTATTTTTCGGCTTACAACCATTACTTATAAAATTAGGGTTGCGACCGGAGATGTTTGCTAAGACAATGATTTATGAGTTTATCTTAGCTGATTAATTTGTCATAAAAATAGCAACATTGCACTTGCTTCTACTTTCAAAGTAACGAAATAATGCGTAAGCGTATACTACTGATAAGTTCTAATTCCAGCGATCGCGGTGGTGGTGAGCGCTACTTAGTTTATCTCACTCAAGGTTTGCACCTTCTGAATTACGACGTACATATTTTGTTATCAACTGTAAACTATATGGATGGTTGGGCAAAAGCCCTAACTGCAGAAGGAGCAACAGTACATCGTAAAAATCTTTTAGGATTGAGGAACAGACCATTAAGAATTCTCCAATCCATCACCGATAAAAAACAACAATTAGGAATTGCCAAAACCTGTCAAGAAATTGCACCAACTGCTATTTTAGTCAATCAGCAATACGATGAAGACGGATTAGATTATCTTGCTGGTGCATTAATGGCAAATGTTGCACCTGTAGGCGGTACAATGCATATGCCCATGACCGCAAATAAGCATCAACGTCCTTTAGGTCAACTGCGAGGTAAATTACTTCAACGATGGTATCAAAAACACCCCTATTCTCTAATTCTTGTTTCAACGGGCAGCCAAAAAGAATTTGAAAACTACTACAGCCATCCACGCCCTACCAAGGTTGTCAATTATGGCTGTCCGTTTTCAGCACTCGCCACATCTCATCCACCTCTTCCCAGCAGTTGGGAAGAACCCCTACCAATTATTGGTTTTTCAGGTCAGTTTGTCTTCCAAAAAAATCTTGAATTATTGGTTAAGGCATGGATATGGACTCTAAAACAGGGAACTCAAAGCCGTTTATTACTTATAGGTGATGGGCCCGAACGGAATAATTTGGAGCAATATTTACGTGCTTATGCCCCTGAGAACACATGGCATATTACGGGCTGGCAAGAACATCCAGAGGCTTACTTACCTATCTTAGATATTTACGCCATGACAAGCCATTTTGAGGGTTTGCCATTAGCGCTGCTTGAAGCAGTGGGGCAAAAACTGCCTGCAGTAGTGACTAATTTTAATGGCGCTTCTGATGTTGCTGAACGTGCCACATGGGTAAGTGTTGTCACTCATGCTAGCCCTGAGATGTTTGGTCGTGCATTAATAGAATCTATCGGTAAACTTTCTTGGCTCAAACACGAAGCCACCAAAGGAAAGCAAGAATTTCAAGAATATTTCTCCTTAAAAAGAATGGCAAGTCAAACTCTAGCTGCCCTGGGAAAGCTTGGGTAATAAGTCAATGCATATTGTTGTAATTTTTATAAACATTGGTAGCTATCATGCTGCTAGATTGCGTGCTGCTTACGATGCTTGTCAGCAAAAAGGTTGGAATTTGACAGCAGTTCAAGCAACGGATGATACTCTAGAACATCCTTGGGGAGATTTAAAACGTGAAATAACATTTCCTTTAAAAACTCTAGTACCCAGAGTTACAACCCCGAACTATACAGAAGATGATGCTGCGCGTATACTGCCCTCTTTCTTAGATAATCTCCGACCAGATGTCGTTGTCATTCCTGGTTGGGGATTTTCTATATCCCGTGCTGCACTAGCATGGTGTCAAAGCCGCAGCGTATCTGCCATTTTAATGAGTGAAACAAAATGGGATGATGAACCACGGCAATGGTGGAAAGAGCAACTAAAATTTTGGCTCTATATTAGAAAGTATGATGCTGTCCTTGTGGGTGGTGAACTACACCGCGACTATCTGATTAAGTTAGGGTTTCCTGGTAAGCGGATTTTTCTAGGTTATGATGCGGTTGATAACGATTATTTTGCAAAACAAGCCCAAGCAGCAAGACTCCATCCAGCTGCAGCAAGGCAAAGACAACCTGGAATTCCTACCAAACCTTATTTTATTGTTGTTACCCGTTTGCTTCAACGCAAAAATGTATACCGTCTTGTAGAAGCTTTTGCTGCTTATCATCAGCAAATTGGCTCTAAACAAGCTTGGGATTTGGTTATTTGTGGTAGTGGAGAAGAAGAGGCATCTATTCGTCATCTTCTGATTGAAAAAAACTTGGAGGAGTCTATTCATTTACCAGGTTTTATCCCTTATCAAGCAATAGGAGATTGGTATGGATTAGCTAATGCTTTTATTCACCCAGCTTTGCAAGAACCTTGGGGTTTAGTAGTGAACGAAGCCTGTGCTGCTGGACTGCCAATTTTATGTAGCCGTACTGTAGGGGCTGCTTATGAACTTGTTTGTGATGGTCAAAATGGTTTACTTTTCGATCCATACAGTCTGCAAGACATGACTCGTGCATTATTAGCCATACACTACCTAGACTTAAATTCAAGATTTAAAATGGGTCAGTTAAGTCAAAAAATAGTAGATAAGTGTAGCCCTCAACAATTTGCATGGGGTCTTTTAAAAGCAATTAATACAACACTAAAAGATGAACGTTTATGTAACGCTAGCTAGCTTTTTGTAGAATTTTCAATTTCTAAGGAAATTTTCGGTGTTGCTGAATTAACACATGAATTTCACAATGACCATTGATGTAGAGATTGAGCAGGACTAGTCTCTACAAGAATTTTCTGAAAATTGAAAAACGTATTACAACTATAAATCAATACGATTCAGTTAAGGCTAATGTGTAAAAAATAATGTCTGTGTAGAGACGCGCCATGGCGCGTCTCTACATTGTGTTACCGATCCGGATTTTGGTGTTATCTGAACCGTATTGAACTATAAATCACTACGAAATTCAGCAATTCCAAATTTTTTACTTAATGTTTGCCATGTTTGTAGCCGAGTTCTATGAAGAACTCGGTTTTTTTTATTGATTTCTATTTGACTTTCTTATTCATCTTAACTATCACTCAAGTATCGTTTGCCATGAAAATCTTAATTTTTACGCCTTATCTCGGCTCTAATTATGGTGGAACTTCTAAAGCTGTCAAAGAACTAGTTGAAGCAGTTTCCAGGTTTGAAACTAGAGTAGATTTAGTAACAACCAATGCTAATCATTCTGAGAAATTATCTGTTCCTATTAATAAATGGATAGAATGTAAAAATTATAGGATTAAGTATTTTCGTTGCTGGAATCGTAATGATTTTATTATCAGCTTACCTTTAATGTTGTGGTTGATTAAGCACGTTAAAGATTATGATATTGTCCATACAAATACAGTCTTTGCACCAATTATTTCTTTCGTTCATTGGCTCTGTCGATTGTATCAAATCCCATATATTATTACTCCTCATGGAATGCTAGAGCCTTGGGCTTTATCCTATAAAGCTTGGAAAAAGAAATTATACTACAATTTCTTTGAGAAACCAGTCTTTCAAAGCTCTAGTGCTATCCAGGTCATTGCCAATTCTGAAGCCACTAATGTGAAGTCCCTTGGATTAAAAAATGTGGCGATCGTTCCTAATGGAATTCACCGTCAAGAATTTATAAACCAACCAGATCCGGAAGTTTTTTATCAAGAATTTCCTGCGACCAGAAATCAAACTCTGATTTTATTTCTCGGTCGGATTGACCCTAAAAAAGGTTTAGATTTACTTGCACCTGCCTTTGCCAAAGTTCATAAACTGTTTCCGCAAACTCATTTACTCGTAGCAGGTCCTGATATTATCGGATTTTTGCCTAAAGTAGAAAATTATTTTATACAAGCAGGGTGTATAGATGCTGTTACCTTTACGGGTATGTTAACAGGAAAGTTAAAATCAGCTGCCCTGGCGGCTGCTAGCTTGTATGTTGCTCCTTCTTATTCAGAGGGCTTTAGTATGTCTGTGTTAGAGGGTATGGCTTCAGGATTGCCTTGTGTGATTACGACTGGTTGTAATTTTCCAGAAGCTAAAATTGCGAAAGCAGCGCATATTGTTGATATCAATGCTGATGCCATTGCTGATGGGTTAATTCAATGCTTGAATTATCCTCAAAAAGCCGAGGCTATGGGTAAACGTGCCCGTGATTTTATTTTTCAAAACTATACATGGGAAGGCGCTGCTAAAAAATTGCTCCAACTGTATAAATCTATTCTTGATAAGAAGATTACATTTGATTTTCCGGCAGATTATCAAGAAATAACTCGTTAACGTAGAGTAAAAAGCAGTAATAAATCATGATAAAAGTGACCTGCTAGTGAAAAAGAATCAACGTAAATTCAAAAAGTATTGGATTTTCGCTTTAACAAGTTTTGCCCTCACGCTACTGTTAGTTATTCCCTTACGTTTGACGATCGCTAGATATTATGCTCCTTTACCTCAAGCATTCTTTACCTTGGGTGGCGATCCTGCTAGAGAACAAGTGACTGCCAATCTCGCCAAGTGGTATCCATCTCTAGAAATTTGGGTATCTTCTCCTCCTAATGCAGAAAAAACACGGGAAGTTTTTCAATCTCTAGGTATTCCCAGTACAAAATTACATATTGACTACCGCGCTGTTGATACCGTAACGAATTTTACTTCTCTTATTGAGGACTTCAAAAAACGACACCTTCAACATATTTACCTGATTACCTCTAATTATCATATGCCCAGGGCTAAGGCGATCGCGACTATCATTTTTGGTAGCCAAGGTATCACCTTCACTCCAGTCTCTGTACCATCCAATCAACCTACAGAATCTTCCTTTCGGATTTTTCGCGATGTTCTTCGCTCCCTAATCTGGATTTTTACAGGTTCTACAGGAGCCAGTCTTGGATCTTCTCTTAGTTGCTTACCGTATGCGTTTAGATCGATACTCCCTTGGTAGTTATACCCCTGGTGCTTCTTACTGGAAACAACTGTTGTGGTATTTTCTAGGTTCGCCCTTGGTAGAAAGCCGTGTGATACCTTTCTCTACCATAAAAGTTTGGGTGCTTCGTTCTTTTGGAGCACAAATCGGTCAAGGTGTTCGCTTTAAGCCTGGAGTGCGAATAAAGTTTCCTTGGCGTTTAAGTGTTGGTGATATTGTTTGGATTGGGGAAGGTTCTAACTTTTCTGGGGTGCGGTTGTAAGCAATAACCTGTGTTCCAGCCTCTAACAACCTTTGAGCCATTGGTAGTCCCATCAATCCAGTCCCCAGAAATGCTACCTTCATTTTTCACCGTCCGTTATCAGATTGTTTAGTTTTAATAAGAATAATTTAGTTCTTTCAGCAATAGAAAATGGTTAGCAGTTAGTCGTTTTTCACCAACCACTAACCACTTACGACTAACCTCCTGCAGCAAAAGTAACCATAATCATGACTGAAAGTAAAATACCGGGGGTCAGAAGTACGACTAACATTAATAGGTCATGGGGAGACATAAAAATTACCCTCCTGATTGTTCTGTTTTCAATGCAATCACTGCTATGGTAGACCAACTATCACCAACACATTGTTAACAGCGCTTAATTTTTCAGATTGGCATTTGCTCTGGTACAATAAATCCTTTCAGACTCTGTACTGCTTCTTTCTGAGTGAGCCCTTTACTTTGAACTAAAACGCCAAAGCCACCCAGCCCTAGAGGGTCTAAAAGCTGATGCAGTGAATCTCTCCGACCCAGTAACTGTGACAATGGTTGCTCTGTATAGGACAGGCTGGCAATCCGTTCTCCCAATCCCAATGCCATCAAAAACAACGCCTGCTCGGTAAACCCAACTTTATCTAAACCACACCGCTCACCCCATCTTTCCAAAGCAGTAAAGTCGATATGAGCCGTGATATCTTGTTGCCCAACGTTGATATACGGGTCATTGTGTCGGTGATGTTGGTAGTAACATTGTAAGGTACCTTGCGATCGCCTTGGGTTATAGTAACGGTGGGCTGTGTAGCCATAGTCAATGGTTAGAAGATAACCGCGCTGCAAGCGGTCTGTTACTGCACCCAACCAATCCAAAGCAGCCAAGTTAATTTCACTACGGTATCCATCCGGATAACCATTTTTTATATCTATGTCTACTAATTCAAAATATTCTACAAGCCGGTGGGTAGAAGGGGCATCTGTGACTTCTACAAATGATGGTAAAAAAGTGGATGGTGATGAGGTGGTGACATAAACTTCTAGCAGCTGTCCCTGTTCCAGAACAAACTGATGCACGGGCAAAGCATCTACCAACTCGTTGGAAAAAAAGCAGCCAGAAATAGAGTGGCTTGGTATTTCCTCCAGATTGCACCAACACACGGGAAATTCTTGCAGGCGTTGCTGTTGTTGCTGTTTGAGACCCGGAGATTTCTCAATAATGATATAATGCAAGACATTAAAAAAATCATGATGTTGCTGCTGAATGTGTTTGAGAATATCTACAGCCAGCAGTCCTTGACCAGCCCCCATTTCTACTAAGGAAAACGGCACAGGTCGATCTAAAATTTCCCACATTTGGACAAATTGCTCTGCTAGCAATTCACCAAAATCCGAGCCAAGATGAACCGAAGTGAAAAAATCACCTTTTTTACCGATGTCTATCGCCTTAGTTGAATAGTAACCGAAATCGGGGTGATAGAGCACTAAGTCCATATATTCAGCAAAAGTTATTCGCTTTTGGGGATTTGCCGCAATTCGATGTGCGATCGCTTCACACAAAGCTGGATTAGATTTCATAGGATAAAAAAGTTACGCTTAATTGTAATAATGGTAGTTTAAGATGATGAAAAATATTTTTGAAAAGAATAATCAATGTTTCCAACAAATAATTGGCTCTTTTTTACTCTGTCCTCTCTAGCTTTATATGGTTTGTGGGGGTTTTTTAGTAAGTTAGCAACCAACTATATTGAACCAAAAACTGCTCTTGTTTATGAGGTCATTGGCGCTGTTCTTGTTGGTCTGGTATTATTAAGCAGTCAAAGCGTTAGGATACAGGCAGACGCCTGGGGCATTTTCTACGGTATTCTAGTTGGCGTTTCTGGAACATTGGCAACATTTTGTTTCTTTATTGCTCTCACTAAAGGTTCAAGTTCAATTACTTTACCACTGACTTCGTTATATCCTATAGTCACGATACTCCTATCGGTTTTTCTTCTTCAAGAATCTCTGTCTTTAAAACAGGGTATTGGTATTTTACTAGCTCTAGTTGCTTTAAAACAGGGTATTGGTATTTTACTAGCTCTAGTTGCGATCGTTCTGTGTTCTTTGACAGATTAGGGGTGTAGAATGAAGGCTATAAAAACAAAATTTTATTGAGGTGCAATCATAAACCTCTTGCATAAAGAATAATTTTTCTCACGCAAAGCCGCAAAGAAAAGTAGACAAAACCTGACTTTGATAAGAGAGTTACTCAAAAAATGCCATTTTAGAGTACATCATTCTTCACCGTTCTAACGAACCGTTAAGTGAGACCCGCAAGAAAAAGAAGCTTCGCGAAAATCCAGTTGCTCTTTGGAGTTAAAACTCCATCTGAATGAGATCTATCGCGTATGGAAAAACAAATATAGTTCATTGTACCAATATAGTATGCGCTAAAGCGCAACTACAAACCAAAGGAAAGTCAACCGAAAATTGGGCAGAAAAAGTATGCGTAAAAATTCTTGGCGCATTCTACTATTAGTAATACTTTCTACATTGCTTGTTGGATGTCTTAACTTTGGCAATAACTACAGTCATGAAGATGGGCACAAGCCTCCATTAAAAGAAATAGGAAATTGGTTGGGTTTACCTCTACCTAATAATTATTCGGATTTAAAATATAAGATTATTGCTGATACTCCCGATCGAAATGTTGAAATTGCTGTCAAGGTTCCAGAAGAGTTTTTTCTACATTTGGTTAAAAGTCAGAATTTAGTGAATTATGACCAATTTAAAGATAAGCTGTCTTACGATCTAAAACCAAGAGAGTTATCAAATACAGATTCTGATTCTATCCTCAAAAAACCTCAACCAAATACAACCGTATGGATAACGCAAAATCAAGTTTATCCTAGATATTTATGGTATCAAAATTCAACGCTATATCTTGTACATTTTTCACAATAGAGCAATCCAAATCTGAACTCAAAAAGTAACTATTTTCCCTTTACTAAGTCAACGTAAATCACAATCTCCACACCCAGAACTAACAGAAGTAAAAGTTCTATTAACCCAAGAAGATTAACAGCTAAAGGAGGCTTTGACACAAGCAAGCTGTGAATTTCCAATTCCCTCCCCAATCCATTGGGGAGGGTTAGGGTGGGGTAAAACCTCTTGTGAGATCTGTCTGGTTTCTACAAAATAGTATTGACAGATTCTAGCGGTCTACAGACCCCATGATGACATCAATGCTACCTAGAATAACAACGACATCTGCCACCTTCACACCTCGTAGCAGATGAGGCAGAATTTGGAGGTTGTTAAAATCAGCAGGACGAATCTTCCAACGCCAAGGGAAGACGTTATCATCACCAATAAGATAGATTCCCAGTTCACCTTTACCGCTTTCTACGCGGCTGTAGATTTCACCTTTGGGAATCTTGAAAGTGGGAGCAATTTTCTTACTAATGTACTGATAATCAAAACCATCCCACTCCGATTTTTTCCCAGCCGCCAAACGTTTGGCTTCTAGGTTTTCGTAGGGTCCACCAGGAAGCCCTTTTACAGCTTGCCTAATAATCTTGACGGATTCGCGCATTTCCCGCATCCGTACCAAGTAACGAGCTAGACAATCACCAGCAGTTTCCCACTGTACGTCCCAGTCAAAATCATCGTAACATTCGTAGTGGTCAACCTTCCGCAAGTCCCACTTAACACCAGAAGCACGTAACATTGGACCAGAAAGTCCCCAGTTAAGTGCCTCCTCACGAGTAATGGTACCAACACCCTCAACACGGCGTCGGAAGATAGGGTTATTGGTCACTAAACGTTCGTACTCGTCAATTTTGGGCTCGAAATAGTCGCAGAAGTCCAAGCACTTGTCAACCCAACCGTATGGTAAGTCAACTGCGACGCCACCAATACGGAAGTAGTTGTTATTGACCATGCGGTAACCTGTGGCTGCTTCCCACAAGTCATAAATCAATTCTCGTTCTCGGAATTGATAGAAGAAGGGAGTTTGAGCACCCACGTCAGCTAGAAATGGGCCGAACCACAGCAGGTGATTGGCAATGCGGTTCAACTCTAGCATGATAACGCGGATGTAGCTAGCGCGTTTGGGAACGGGAATGTCTGCCAGTTTTTCTGGGGCGTTAACAGTAACAGCCTCATTAAACATTCCCGCTGCATAGTCCCACCGACTGACATAGGGAACGTACATGATATTAGTGCGGTTCTCCGCAATTTTTTCCATTCCCCGGTGCAAGTAGCCAATTACTGGTTCACAATCAACGACGTCCTCGCCATCTAGAGTGACAATCAGTCTTAACACCCCGTGCATGGACGGGTGGTGGGGACCCATATTCAGCACCATTGGTTCGGTGCGGGTTTCGATTCTTGCCATAGATTCAGTGTGTTCTCCGGTCTGGGAAAAATTTTAAATCGAACCACTTTCGTTGCAACAGAGAAGTCCAAGCTGAGGCTTAAGCCTTTAGGGCAGGTCTCAGAACTTCAGTTAAGCACTCCACACAGCGCGGTTGTTGGGGAGAGGGTGACAGTTAGAGTTTTTACTTGATTTTTCATTTTGTTGCACTTCTTCATTAATTATATAAAGATGGGGCCAAAGAACAGTTTGTTGCTGGAATTTCTTTATCCCTAAAGATGTGAATTGGCAGCATAGATAAAGACAATCCAAACCACACCTAATCCGTTCTCAGCATCTCTAATTCGACTCAGGCTGTCTTCATGTTTGTTGCCCTGGGGTTAGGCGCAGGGTATCTTCCTGTCGGCAGCTAGCGCAAGAAGCCAACCAAGGTAAAATGTCATTATGATCGATTCCGAACTACCGCTTGATGTCGAAGAAACTCCATTCTCACACATTCCCGTTTTGAGTCGGGAAGTGATTGAGGGTTTAGCAGTGCGTCCCAACGGGCATTACTTGGACGCGACAGTTGGCGGTGGAGGTCACAGTCGGCTGATTTTAGAATCTGCACCTGATGTAAGATTAACAGCTATTGACCAGGATGAAGATGCACTAGCTGCGGCAAAAAAGGAATTAGCAGCCTTTGAAGAACGAGTGCAATTTATACGTACTAACTTTGCCGCCTACCAATTTCCTCAAAACAATTTTGATGGTATAATAGCAGACTTGGGTGTGAGTTCTCACCATTTGGATACCCCAGAACGTGGCTTTAGTTTTCGCCGCGAAGCTAATCTGGATATGCGAATGGATAGGAGACAATCCCTAACGGCGGCTGATGTGATTAATTACTGGGATGAAGCCGAATTAGCAAATATCTTCTTTAAATACGGAGAGGAACGTCTATCGCGACGGATTGCCAGACATATTGTTGAAAAACGCCCATTTCAAACGACAACAGAATTAGCTTCGGCGATCGCATCTTCTGTTCCTGCTAAATACCGACATGGTAGAATCCACCCAGCAACCCGTGTTTTTCAAGCCTTGCGAATTGCTGTGAATGATGAATTAAAAGTGCTGGAAACTTTCTTAAGCAAAGCACCAAATGCCCTTACACCAGGTGGCAGAATTGCAGTTATTAGTTTTCACAGCTTAGAAGACCGTATAGTAAAGCATACTTTGAGAGATTCACCTCTGTTGCAGGTATTAACTAAGAAACCCATAACTGCACAAGAAGAGGAAATTAACAACAACCCCCGCGCCCGTTCTGCAAAATTAAGAATAGCGCAAAGAATTCAAGAGCAAACTTAGTGAAGATTCGTCCTTAGTCATTTGTCGTTGGTCATTCGTCAGAAGTAGTAGGGTGGGCACTGCCCACCAGCAGCAAACGTGCGTCATAGCCCTATCTAAATACTATAAAAATCGGTTATTTTAGAGTGAAAAAGTAGTAAAAAAGCCATAACGGTATAAGAGAAAATGAGCTTTTATTCGTGCCATTCGATCAAATGCCCTAATCTATTGATATCCTGCAGCTTGTAAAGAAAACAGTGTTGCGTATCGCCCACCCAATCGTAACAATTCCTCGTGAGTTCCCTGTTCTATAACTTCCCCAGCTTCAATGACAACAATTTTATCAGCCATTCGGACTGTAGAAAAGCGGTGAGATATGAGGAAGACCATTTGATTGTTGGTAAGAGTGCGAAAGCGATCGAAAATTTCAAATTCAGCTTGAGGGTCCATTGCGGATGTTGGTTCATCTAAAACCAAGATATCTGCCCGAGTTCGCATAAAAGCACGAGAAAGAGCAATTTTTTGCCACTGACCACCAGAAAGTTCCTGTCCCTTGCTAAACCATTTGCCAAGCTGAGTCTGAAAACTTTCAGGCAAATGTTCAATAAAAGGCAGGGACATACCTTTTTCTGCTGCTGTTTCCCAACGAGTCCTGTCTTCAATATTGTCTACATCTCCCACACCGATATTCTCACCTACTGTAAATTGGTAGCGAACAAAGTTCTGGAAAATTACCCCGATACGCCGCCGCAGCACATCAACATCCCATTCTTCCAAGTCCAAGCCATCCAGTAAAATTCTCCCTGAATCTGGAGTGTAGAGTCGGGTAAGGAGTTTAATGAGTGTCGTCTTACCGGAACCATTTTCACCAACAATGGCTAATTTTTCTCCTGGTTTTAAGTGTAAGGAAACATTTTTCAGTGCAGGTCGCAAACTTCCAGGATATGTAAAGGATACGTTCTCAAAACGAATACCATCTTGGGGATTGAAACCTTTGGTTGCTTTGCCTCTTGGTTCAGGCACTCCCTCTTCTAAGAAATCATAGAGATTGGAAAGATATAAATTATCTTCGTACATTCCCCCAATGGAGGTGAGGGCACCAGAAAATGTAGATTGTCCTTGACGAAAAACGGTGAGATACATTGTCATATCACCCAAGGAAATTCTACCGACAACCGTTTCCATCACAATCCAGGCATAAGCCGCGTAAAAAGCAGCCGTACTCAGCAAACTCAGGAGGTAGCCCCAAAATCCGCGTCGCAGCGTTAAGTCGCGGTCTTCACCAAAGAGTCGATTAAAGAGATTGCGATAACGTTGCAGCAGCATTTCCCCTAGCTGGTAAAGTTTTACTTCTTTGGCAAAGTCTTCCCTAGCAAGTAGTGTTTCTAAATAATGCTGCTGTCGGGTTTCTGGCGCACGCCAACTAAAGAGGCGAAAGGCTTCCCCCGCAAATTTTGTTTCAGCGAAAAATGCTGGCATAGCTGCCACAATCAGCATTAACAATGCCCATATTGAGAACTTGACTAGCAAAATGCCATAAGTGATAAGCGATAAAGCACTTTGTACCAAGCCAAAGGTGCGGGTGACTAGAGAGAGGGGACGAGTCGATGCTTCTCGCCTAGCATTGGTCATTTTGTCGTAAAAGTCTGAGTCCTCAAATTGAGTGAGTTCCAGTGAGAGTGCTTTTTCTAAGATAAGAACGTTTACCCGTTGACCGAGAAGCATCCTTAGCAAGGATTGACAGACGGTAAGACCTCTTTGACTCGCTGCTAGTAACGCGACAGCAATTGCCTCTAATGCTACGTACATCAAGGGGTGATTAATATTGACAAAAACGTTACTATCTGCATAGGCAGAATTTCGCGTTTCTATAACAGCATCCACAATTAACTTGCCAATATATGCTACAGCAGCTGGTAAAAGACCCGCGACTAAAGTTAAACTCGCAAGGATGATGGTAAGAGAATGGCTGGTTGTCCATACCAAGCTCACCGCCCGTCCACTGTACCGAAATACTGCAAGGGATTGGCGCAGAGCGTTTTGTTTTTTACGTGTCCTCATTATTTTTTTATAACTTAAAATTACCCCCGCCATCGCACCTAAAGAATTGGTTACAGTCAGACCTTGACTTTAGTTTTGCAAGGTTAAACTCATCTTATAAACAACTAGAGCCTTGGCTTTAGATGATTGGAGTGGTTAGAAGTCATGCAAATAAAAGATACAAACGGAATGGGTAAAGTCTTTACTACCTTGACTGTAATCAATCGAGCCGACCAAATTCGCGCTGAAGATGGCACGATTGCACCCGAGCAAGTGCGATCTGTCATTCTGAAAAATGTGTTAGTGGATACTGGCGCGACAACCTTATGTTTACCTCCACAAGTAGTAGCCCAGTTAGGACTAAAGTTACTTCGAGAAGTTGATGTTGCAACTGCAATGGGCATTGGTAAAGCTAGAATTTTCCAAGATGCCAAAATATCTCTGAGTGGGCGCGAAGGGACTTTTGAGTGTTTAGAATTACCAGGAGGCTCAGATGCATTGTTAGGCGTCATTCCTTTAGAAGCTTTGGGATTGGAAATTGACTTGCAAAATCAAACTTTGAAGGTATTACCTATTAGCCCCTCAGAAACTTATCTAACCATTTTGTAACACTCAAGCTGTATAACAATTCAAGATACGCAACTAAATAAAAGCAATCGCACGTCAAACATTACTAATGTGTGCGATCGCTATCAAAGGTATAATAAATACAACAGTTATTCTTGAGATGTATTATCCCAGCTATTCGTTTCTGGAGAAGGGCTATGACTAGGTACTAGATCATTTTGATTTTCGGTTTCTTTAGAAGAAGATGTATTGCTATCACTAGTGCTTTCTGGGTCGGAACAGCATAGGGCATGAGCAGAGTCAGAAATAAGCTGTAGCCCCCTGACCATTTTTATACCTTCTTGCGTAGGCAATTAATTATGGCTACCCAATTTTGCTGTTCATATCACTAGCTAAGTTAGCAGAAAAAATTTACTAGATATAACAGAATATTAAGAAATGAAGAGAAATACCGTCTCAAAGAGTGGTGAATTTGCCATGAAACCTGTACGTAAAACTTTGTCAACGCCGGATATTGAACTTTCTTACTTGGAATGGAACCAAGGTCAAAAACCTTTACTCCTGTTGCACGGCTTAGCAGACCATGCCTTAGTTTGGTCTAGCTTGGGAGATGAGCTAGCAACAGATTACCATATCATTGCGCCAGATATGCGCGGTCATGGAGAAAGTAGCAAACCGGAAAAAGATTATAGTTTTGAGAGTGCGATCGCGGACTTAGAAGCACTCATGGATAAAATGGGATGGTCATCAGCTCGTGTTGTGGCTCACTCTTGGACGGGAAAACTAGCTGTTATTTGGGCAAGGCTGAATCCCCAGCGCATACAAAGTATGGTCTTAGTAGACCCAATTTTCATCTGGAAAATCCCTAGTGTATTCAAAGTTACATTTCCCTTCTTGTACCGCTTTTTGTCGTTTGTAAAAGGGATGGGTCCGTTTGCCAGTTATGAGGAAGCAGAACAACAAGCCCGTCAATTGTACGAATTCCAACGATGGAACCCTTTACAACAGCTAGTTTTTAAAGCAGGTCTTGAACAAAAACCTGATGGAAGTTGGGGTAGTAAATTTACAGTCGCAGCCCGCGATAGAATTTTTGAGGAAGTGATGCGAGTTCCTGGTTTTACAATCCCAATCCATACCCCCACCTTGTTTATACAACCAGAAAAAGGTCTTAACCGCAAAGATTGGCAACTCAAACCCTACAAAACTTATCTAAAAAATGTACAGATACGCACAGTTCCCGGCAATCATTGGCCGTTCCTAGACCAGCCTGAGGCATTTAACCAAACTGTAAAAGCGTTTCTACAGGAACGTCAATAATTTTCTCACCCAAAGCCAAAGTCGCCAAAACGCTAAGAAACACTTTGTTAAGAGTGCGTCTTGGCGTGGGACATTGCAACTTTAATTACCGTAGATCTGTCATTAGATAGACAACTTCCAGTCGCTACCATAGAGTATCGGTACGCTTACCCATTGTTTGTCATGAGCCTGTGTATAAACCCTACCTGCCCTAAACCCAACCATCCCGATAATGATGAAAACCGCTTCTGTCAAAGTTGTGGTTCCCAGCTTGAATTACTTGGGCGCTATCGGGTAATGCGTCTATTGAGCGATAAAACTGGTTTTGGCAAAGTTTATGAGGCTTATGAACAGGACATACCAAAAATCCTCAAGGTTCTTAAAGAAGAACTCTCAGGGGACGCAAAAGCAGTAGAACTATTCCAGCAAGAGGCTGCTGTGTTGGGACAGTTGCAGCATCCCGGCATTCCTAACGAGGATAGCTACTTCCAGTATCAAACCAGACTCGGTTTGCGTTTACACTGCATTGCGATGGAAAAAATCGAGGGTCCAAACTTAGAACAGTGGCTTAAGCAGCAGCAAAACAGACCCATATCTCAAGACCAAGCCATAGCTTGGTTGAAACAATTGGCAGAGATTTTGATTTTGGTACATGGCAAACAGTATCTGCATCGAGATATTAAGCCATCTAACATCATGATTCGACCCGATGGGCAGTTGGTACTTATTGATTTTGGCACGGCTAGAGAAGTGACAAGAACTTACTTAGCCAAACTCAGTGGTGGGGCTGGAGGTATCACGGCAATTATGTCTTCTGGTTATAGCGCCCCAGAACAATTGAATGGTTTGGCTGTCCCCCAATCAGATTTTTTTGCCTTGGGGCGCACTTTTGTGTTTTTGCTGACAGGACAAAACCCCATAACATTATACGACTCTCATCACAATGAATTGCACTGGCGCGATCGCACTGTTGGCATTTCACCACTCCTGTTAAACGTTATTGATTGGTTGATGGCAAGGGAAGTCGGTCAACGTCCTGCCAATGCCCGAGAAATACTGAAACGCCTGACCGAAATAGAACAGCAATTAAGTGGACGTACTGCTGCAACTGTGAACGTAGTGGGAAGTTTAGACACACAAAGATTGACACCCCCAGACACGACAACTTTACCACCGCAACCTAATTGCGTCCCCCCACAACAAAAACCATCAGAAAAACTGCCATTACTTTCTCTGTTAGCAGCCCTGTTGGTAGTACTGGGATTTCTTGGTGTCGTTGCTTTGGCAACAAGGTCTCCACAGTTTGCTTACAGTCCAGATTACGGACAAGCACCACAAAGAAAAGGAAAAGTTGACTACTTCCCCTATGAGGAAGGTAGAGACAGCCAAGGTAGAATTGCTGAATTTAACGTAGCTGTTCTTTCTGTAGAATATAAATGGCTTTTGGGCAGTGATTTTCAGGTGAAATATAACGACCAAATCATTAATCTTGATGCTTTGAGGTCAAATTTAGAGCAAGAAGGTATACACAGAATCATGGAAAATCCAACAGAAATCATTTCTGTGGGAACTGCTTCTTGTGAAGGTGTTGTAGCAGTTGAAGAACGTCGAGCTTTTGAGCGTTCAAAGCAGATACAGCTTTTAGCCAAAAAGATATTTAGCAATACCTCTAGCGTCAAAGGTTATCGTTTATTAAATTTAGGTCAATTTCGTCGAAGTGACTGTCAGGTAAGCCAGGATTTAACTGCATACCAAAGAAGCATTATTATCATTGGCGTGAGAAAACAATCAGAGGGAGTTATTCTGGACGAAGCACTCAGAGATAGATTGGAAAAGAAACCGTTTGCTGACTTTAAGCTAGAGGATTATTCTCTAGGTTCTCCAGAAAAATTTAAAACAATTCCTAGTAACTTATAGACACAATCGTAGGGTGGGCACTGCCCACCAAAATTAATTGACAAACTGCAAGAAAATTTGAGATTGAAATTCTTCTCCGCGATTCTCGTACTAGAGCTTTCACATTAATAAAATATAAAGTATTCGTAGTTATGCTTGAGATTATGCATTTTAGCTAGCAACCTAAAAATATCTTAAATTTCATTTATTTGAGCTACTTAAAATTCCTATTTAGAGAAAATCTGATAGAATGACCACTTAACATATCTGACATCATCCTGCACCATTCTTAATCAGATCTGAAAAAGCAGGTACGGGTGCAAGACATACAACCTCTAACCCTTGATTTCGCATTCAGAAATCAGGTTTTTGGCATGGGTGCAACATCTGAAGTATCAAAACATCCATTCTTAACAGCCAATGACCCGCTTTATACACGATAAGTTTGCCAAAGATTATCTAGAAGAGTTACTCAAAAATTACGGGGAAGTCAAGTCTTCAAAAAAAGTTTCAGGAGAGATTAAAGAAATAGATGTGTTATTCATTCCGACTCAACCCCAAAGTTCCAATATACAAATATTAGGGCTGCTGGGTAGATTTGCCGAATTTCCAATGATGTTAGAACCATTCCGCAATGCAGCTTCTGAAGATGAAATCTGTGACTGCTTGATAAAATTATTGGAAGCAAAGGCGGAAATGCGACGAGACGCAAAGTCGGAGAACACTAAACTTCAACAAGAGCAAATTCCCAAATTGTGGATTCTCACTCCCACAGCATCTGCCAAAATATTACCGAGCTTTAACGTTACCCAACAAGCAGAATGGTTACCAGGAATTTACTTTTTAGCAGATGCGTTAAGGACAGCAATTGTAGCCATACATCAGCTACCGCCAACACCAGAAACGCTGTGGTTAAGACTGTTGGGTAGGGGCAGGGTACAAGAGCAAGCAATTATTGAACTGCAAGGGTTACCCGGTGATAATCCATATCAGAAAGCAACGCTAGAATTAATTTACAACTTACGAGAAAATTTGAGAGTTAATCAAAATATAGATGAAGACGATCGGGAGTTGATTATGAGATTAGAGCCACTTTATCAACGAAATCGGGAACAAGCCAAGCAAGAAGGACGACTTGAAGGACTACTCGAAGGACGGCAAGAGGGATTACTCGAAGGAGAACAACGCTTAGTTATACGTCAGCTAAATCGAATTTTTGGTGAAATTGATTCATCATTAACTCAGCAAATTAGAGAATTATCGCTAGAGCAACTTGAAGCATTGGGAGAAGTCTTATTAGATTTTTCTGAAGTGGCTGATTTACAAAGGTGGTTAAATCAACTTGAAACTTAGAAAGTCTTAGATTCCGGGCTGTTTCAAGAAGCCTGGAATCTTATTAAGCAACTTAAACTTCTGGCTAGGTTTTCAAGTAATACCGATTCAAAATTAGACTATGATGAACTACTACGCGCCTACCACTGCTTCACCACGTCGGTAGAGTTCGCGAGCATAGTCAGTCCACATTCCTTGTCCCCAATAACGAAAACAACTCGTTTGCAACAATAAGTTATATAACAACGCTTTCTGGTAATCCGAGCTTTGAGTCACGGAAGGATCTTGTTGTACGAGGGGGTCATATTTCTCATGAAATAAAACGCTCAGTTTCTTCATGGGATCTAAAACATTTTCATAACCTTGAATCCAACTTAGATGATTTGTCCAAGAGGCACCATCCATATGGAATTGATGGTCTGTTTCTTTTAACTGCGCGATCGCCTTTTCCACTGCTTCCGGTGTAGCATTATCTGGATTAACCTGCTGCCAAATTTTATGTTGCTGTACAGCTTGACAGGTTGGAAACTCATTTGGATTAGCACCCGCAGCTTCTATCAATTCCAAATATTCAGTTCCGTTGAGTGCAACCGTCCCTGAGTGATTTCCTCCCGAATCACGAATTTCCTGATACACCCTAAAAACATCACGCGGGTATTCATTCATCATGACGCCGCCATTTTCCCCATCAGCAATTTGAGTCACTAAAGACGGAACTTTCATGTTTCCAATTTGCTGCTGACCTCTGCCTTTCGCTTCATAATATGGTTGCATCTGAGCAACTAATTTTGTATCCGAACCTTTGGTTTTAATTAATGCCGTGATGCCAATCGTTTCACCATAAGAATTACGAGCTACCAAACGGTTTGGGATATATTTGTCATCATGGTTCAGCCCAGAACCATCCAATCGTTCTACCGAATGTTCTTGCACCATTAACCAGCGATACCCACATTCTTTCAAAGCTTTAATATACTCAAACAACGTATCCGGATGGTTGGGTAAGTGCATTTCTGGAGGAGAAAAGCCTTTGACTCGCGCTAGGGCATCATAACCAAAAATAGCTGCAAAGTCATGTTGCCATGCTTGAATGTGAAGTTTAATGTCGGGAATAGGAGTAGAAGGAACAACTGCATGGCTCCACATTGTTCCCAGCCACTCTACATAAGGTTGATAGTGGCGATCGCAGGTAATCCGTTTGAGATTGTTTAGGATATCCACCCTACCCATTTGTCGAAATCCCCATAACAAATTACCCGAGTAGTCGAGCATAATCCGAGGATTGCAACCTTCAGCAATCAGTTGGGGAATAAAATCTCCCATACGGCTGTAGCACCATGCAAAAGGTTCTGCGTTGTGGTTATCTCCTTCATGAGGGTGTTCAAACATATACTGGAGATTGCTAATGAGATCGACCGTAGCACCTGCAGGGATAGTGGGTTGATGCATGTGAAGGGCGCAAGCAAAGCCAGACGAAATATCTTCCAATTTAAGATTTGTCGTCGTTAAAAATACAGGCTCATTCTGTTGAACAACTGAGCTAATTTCTGCTTCCCAACCAGAAATATTTGGTAATCCTGCTCTTAATTCTTCCAAAACTGGTAGGTTGGCAGATGTTGCTGTTGTTGGCATGGGAGTTCCCCTTATACTGCGGTTTTGTCACTCCCTCCTATTTTGGCTTAATGCAGAAATGTTCAGCATTGACTGAAAGAATATTTAATTATGTTAGGCTTATGCCAACGTTTGGGTTGAGGAGTGAAAGACAACGATTCTATTAAATGTTGGGTTTCGTTCCTCAAACGCCACTTGCTTCAATGGGGGGAACCCCCACAACGCAGTGGCTCCCCAACCTACTGTATCTTAATATTTAATTTATAAATAATCTCTGATGCTTTAATTTCAAATTGATTCCAAAAGATATTAAATTGTTCTCCAATCTGAGAAGATTGATTATAATTAAGTTCATTCCAGGAAAAATAAATTCTGCTAAGAGTTATCAGGATAAAAATGTGACTCAAGATTACTCAACAAAATGGTGGGCAGTGTTTACGTGTATTGCTTTTCTTGAAGCAGTATTGCTCATGATGTTGCTTTCCGGACAAGCTTCTATACAGCTGCTTATAGCAATTGTTATTATCGCGATACTACTATTTTTAATACCCCGTCTTGATGAAGTCATTTCATTAACTTTCGATAGAGGCAAGATAGATGCAAAATTCAGTACTCTCGGTAAGAAAATAGCAACAACTAAAACCAAAACTGATAAGTTGATTTTGCTATCAATGCCTAAATCAATGTATGAGAATCTCAAAAAAATTGATGCTGGGAATCTTGGCCCATACAAAATGACTGAGCGTTTAGAAAGAGAACTCTATCACCTTCGGGATATAGGGTATGTAGAGGTAGATAGAATGCGTGATATTCCCTATGAAGGTAATAATCTTTCGGAATTTGTCATGATTACGGATTCTGGTAAACAATTTCTCGACCTGCGTGAAAGTATTGAAAAAGAAGGTAATAGTTAATGGCTAAACCAGTTACCCAACCATAGGGGAAAGCCAGCTGAGGACGGGCAGGATACCCATCCCACAAGATGGCTACAATATAGAGAATTTTGCAGGGGTGGGCTAATCATAGTGCGATCGCTCTTAGGTACTAGATTCCTGAGAAAAGGTTATTGAAAGAAAAAACCTGCAAGCAAAAGGGGTACAAGTAGAAGGACAGATACAATCAAAAGGAGAGTACCGGGGTCAATTTTGATTTCTGGGTCACGCATCTTAAAACCTTGTGAAAAAAACTGGTAGAGCATATCTAATATTATCTAGGTATTTTGCTACCTACCGTTACAACCAATGGGATAATTACCACATACGCTTGTTTCCGTATTTAGGTATTAGATAAGACTCTATCGGTTCTATGTCAATTCAAGTATATGGAATTCCAAACTGCGGCACCTGCAAAAAAGCTTTGAAGTGGCTGCAGGATAATGGTGTAGCCTGTGAATTCATTAATACAAAAGACCATCCGCCTAGCCGTGAGGCGATCGAAAACTGGGTCAATTGTTTAGGTGCTCAGTCCATGCGAAATACATCCGGTCAATCCTACCGGGCTTTAAGTAATGAAAAGAAGACATGGAAGGATGAGCGGTGGATTGAAGCCTTTGCTAACGACGCCATGCTCCTCAAGCGCCCCCTAATTGTTAAGGATGGCAAGGCAGTGTTAGTAGGTTTCAAAGAGAATGAGGAAGTAGTAAGAGCAAAACTGGGCATTTGACCTACCCTATTATCAACCTGCCTCAACAGCCTCACAGCAACTGCATTTTGTCACCCCAACTCCATCCATAAGTTTCTCCAAATCAATCAGAGGAACTCGACCCCCGTGAGCCAAAGAGGATGAGGGATGCAACAGCCATTGTTTTGTTGAGACTTGTAGGTCTTTGATCAAGCCACTACTAATATTCAGTACCCAGCCATGAACTGTCGGTGCTTTTTGTTCGTAGAGTGCCTTACGCATTATTGAAGTTTGGAAGAGATTTTTTACCTGTGCAAGAACGTTGATTTCCGCCAACCGATTTAGACGTTCTTCTTTTGTTGGTAAGGAATCAATACCCTCTTTTTGTTGTAAATAGAGTTCTCTAATCGGATTCACCCAGTTGTCAATAATTCCGGTTGTTTTTCCTTCTAATGCTGCTTTAATTCCACCACAACCGTAATGACCGCAAACAATAATGTGCTCAATTTCAAGATAGTTGATTGCATACTCTAAAACAGCTAAAAAGTTAATATCGGTGAGAGATACTTGATTGGCAATATTGCGATGGACAAATAACTCTCCAGGTTCCGTGCGAGTAAAATTTGTTAGCGGCAAGCGACTGTCAGAACAACCAATGTAGAGATAGGGCGGTTTTTGTCCCCTTGCTAACTCTTGAAAGTAAGTGGGCTCAAGAGCTAGTTTTTCCGCTACCCAAGCCTGATTGTTTTTGAGGAGTTCATCAATGCTGTGGTATTTCATTAAGCTTTGAAGAGTTTAAGATTTCAGATAAGTAAGCGGGCGAAATAAAATATAACTATATTTGGTCATCATTTTTCCTTAACAAATGACTAAAGACAAAGGACTAAAGACGACCTTCACGCATTACACCCATTTGTACTGACCAACTTATTTCGCTTACTAAATAGTTTGAAATAGGCAAAGGCGTTGAAACAATATGCAGCTACGAAAATTAGTATTTAGATAACAAACTTAACTTATCTTTAATTACCATAGATTTATATCTATCAAAGTACTGTTTGCAGATAACAATTAAACCAACATCCCAGCAATACAAGCAGTCATAAAACCTGCAAGCAAGCCCCCAATCATTGAGCTAACACCCATACGAGCAAGGTCTTGCTGGCGGTTTGGTGCCATTCCGGTAAGCCCACCAATGGTAATGGCAATGGAACCAATGTTAGCAAAATTACAGAGTGCATAAGTAGCAATGATGATTCCACGTTGAGAAATTTGACCTTTGTCAATCAATGTCTTCAAATCCAGGTAAGCAATAAACTCATTCAGAATAGTCTTTTTACCTAATAACGCTCCTACTTGACCGCAATCAGCTAACGGTACACCCATGAGCCAAGCCACGGGAGCCATAATAAACCCTAAAAGCCATTCTAACGAGAGCTGCACCAACCCAACCCGTGTTCCCAACCATCCCAGTAATGCATTCACTACAGCTAACAAACCCAAAAAGGCGATAATCATCACGCCCACATTAACCGCGAGTCGCATCCCATCAATTGCCCCTGCAGTTGCGGCATCGATAGCGTTAACGTAGTTTGTCTTGACTTCCATCCTCACCTGTCCGGCTGTATCGGGTACTTCTGTCTCTGGATAAAGTAGCTTAGATACAATCAAAGATGTGGGGGCAGTCATAAAAAAAGCAGCTATTAGATGTTCTGTTGGTATACCAAATGACAAGTATGCTCCCAGCGTTCCACCTGCCACTGTGGCAAAACCACCAGTCATAACTGCAAAAAGTTCCGATTGTGTCATTGTTGCTACATAGGGTTTTACTATCAGTGGTGACTCAGTAGGTCCTAAAAAGACGTTGCCAGCACAAGATAAAGACTCAGCCCCTGAAGTTTTCATTGTCTTCATCATTACCCAAGCTAAGCCAGTGACTATCCACTGTAGAATGCCATAGTGATACAAGACACTAATGAACGCAGAAAAAAAGATGATTGTGGGCAGAACTTGAAACGCAAATAAATGGTCTTTATAACTGTCACCAAAAACGAATTTTGCGCCTACATCCGAAAATGCTAAAAAGCTGCTGACAACATCACCTAAAGATTTGAAGGCTGTTAAACCACTGGGAGTTTTTAAAATTAAGAGTGCAAAGACAAACTCCAATGCTAGCCCCCATGCCACTGTTTTCCAACGCACGGCACGGCGGTTAACAGAGAGGGCGTAAGATACTCCCATAAAAACCAGTAGTCCCAAAGCAGAAATTGCACGTTCCATTTTTTCTCCCAAGGATGCACCAACCCTTGGTCACAAAGTATACATAAAAAGTATTTATTGTGTATACCTTTTTAGTTAATTTCTGAAATTCTTTATTAAGACGTAGGGTGGGCATTGCCCACCAAAATCTACTTTGTAGTAATGTGGCAGCATTTGCGTTTAATGTGCAAAAAACCCAATATGATTAAATATATAGAAGCACCCGCAGAATTTAATGGTGAAGGAAAATCTATATTTTGTGCTGGTGGAATAACAAGTTGTCCGGATTGGCAATCACATATAGTGGAATTATTAAAGCCCTCACCTTGGATAATTTTAAATCCCAGGCAGGAAAATTTTCCCATTCACGATCCTAATGCTTCTCAACAGCAAATTGAATGGGAGTACAGGCATCTGCGACTCGCCACAGCAATTCTTTTTTGGTTTCCGAGTGAAACTCTCTGTCCAATTGTTCTCTACGAACTGGGTGCTTGGTCAATGACCAATAAACCTTTATTCGTCGGAGTTCATCCTAACTATGCTAGAAGACAAGATGTAGAAATTCAAACGGGTTTGGTACGTCCTGATATTCAAATTGTTTATTCTTTAGATGAATTAGCTAATCAAATCATAAATTTTAGTTTTGTATAGTTATAATACCGTTTCTCTATGAAGATGCATAGGAAGAACCCCACTGCCTACAGCACGGCTCATTCTGACTGACATTTTTGATTGGAATGTCTGTTTCCGCAGTCATAGAAGGTGTTTGAGTTTTCTCAACACGTGCTTTTTCTGCAATATTGTCAGCTTGACGACATTCTCCAGCGACTGACGATAAATTCGAGAAAGCCCCAAGACTGTTCCCATCTCTCATATCAGATAACGCCTGCCCCACACCGTCTAAGCAGGTGCTCATTGTTTCAATATCTGAATTTTTGCGTTTGAGTTGCTCGCGGAGAATTTGAATTTGTTGCTCGTTATCCTTAAGCTGGTTCCGTGCCTCCTGAAGCTGTTGTTGAGTATTTTGTAACTCAAATTTGACATTGTCTAAATCCTTCTGAGACGTGCATCCAAATATTGTCAAGAGCAGAGCCATACCAACTGTACCTAAACTTAGCCGAAAACAGTTTTTCATAATAGGGATGTCCTTATTCAGACATAAATTATTTTCTAACTCATAATGGCTGGTATAAAAAGCTCATTTTTCTACATTTGTGCAAAAGTAACTTTTGTGGGTTGCTGTACTTAGCTAATACACAAAAAGGTTTATATGTCTGTATGTCTTCTAGCTATTACCAGGATATAAATAGTAAAATTGCAATTAAGTATAACCTATTTTAGTGCTGTTTTTTAAAACTTCTGATTCTAGTAGCCCCATGTTACTCTGGCTCAACATAGCTGAAATGTGCGATCTTAATTGCTATGAATTTAACAAAATAAGCAAATAAAACTGTTTGCATAAAGTAGATTAACTTTTGACAAAGCTGCCAAATTGGCAACAAGGGTGTGGTAGATTTGATATTCATTTAATGTACTGGGTCGTTTTATTTATGACTGTTTAATAAACGGCACAAAACACTTGATTACAAGTGTCACCAACAGCACAAACCTATTATTAATTTTGATTCCCCATTGTTTAGAAAAATATGTTAGATAAAGTGTGAAGTATAAAGTCTAAAGTATGAAAAGTGGTAATTTATGAGCCTTTATTCTTCATTGTTCTTTTCATCCTTCATCCTTTATCTGTATCCTTTCTTTATGTGGGGGAGCTTTGCAGCAATCTTTTCACAATCAACGTTACAACATGATTGGTCAGTTACTGGCAGGACATTATAAAGTCCTTGAAGTATTAGGTGAGGGAGGCTTTGGGCAAACTTACATTGCTGAGGACATTCACCTCCCTGGAAACCCTAAATGTGTTCTTAAACATCTCAAAACGTCTAGTACCGATCCTGAAATTTTAGAAACTGCTCGCAGGCTGTTTCTAAAAGAAGCTGAAACTCTACAGAAGTTGGGTAATCACGACCAAATCCCCCGACTGTTTGCCTATTTTGAAGAGAACCAAGAATTTTATTTAGTACAAGAATTCGTTGATGGATATTCTCTTGGGAAGGAAATATGTTTTGGTCAAAGGTGGACAGAAAGCCAAGTTATCAAAATGCTCATTGAGGTATTGAGCATTTTGGAATTTGTCCACAGCCAAGGGGTTATTCATCGCGATATCAAACCAGACAATATCATTAGACGCGCTTCAGACAACAAATTAGTCCTGATAGACTTTGGAGCCATTAAACAACTGCGGAGTCAAACAGCAACTCGGACGGGACATCATAATATCACCCTGATTGTAGGAACTCGGGGATATATGCCCTCCGAACAAATCAGGCGTTTACCGCGTCCTAGCAGTGATATTTACGCATTGGGGATGATGGGTATTCAAGCTCTCACAGGGGTACCCCCGCACAAACTTCAAGATGACCCAAATACAGGGGAAACTTTGTGGCAGCACTTAGCGTGTGTCAGCCCAGGACTAGTTGCTGTCCTAACTAAGATGACGCACTACCACTTCAAAGATCGCTATCAAACAGCAACTGAGGCATTGCACGCACTTCGGGAATTAGCGGCTCAGTCTGACCAAGTGCCAGCAGCCGAAGCCACTGTGACAACCACTACTCTACACGAGCTGACTTTGGAGTGGGAGGAAGGAGAACAAGCTAGAAATCGTAAAATTACCGAGAAGCAGCACAGTAAAAAGCTCGGTAGGGTTCGTATTGGTCGCAATGCTGAAGAGTGCGATATTGTTTTAAGCGAGCCAACCGTGTCAGGGCTGCATATTGAAATCTTCTTTCATCAGGAAAGGCAAAGGTTTTATATACGGAACTTACGCCAGAGAAATCCTCCGATAGTTGATGGACAATTGCTTTTGGCGGGTGAAATGCCACTTTCTGTTGGCAGTCACATACGTTTGGGACAACAAAATCTTAGGGTGAGTGCGATCGCTTCCAAGGACTATCCGGCGGGGTACGTTCCCATAGAATTTGCTCTTGTACCAGTTGGATCGCCACAACCTAGTGTGCAAACTATACGGATACCAAAGGTTCGCAGGTCACAAGACAATCCCAAAGTCTTTTTGTCCTCCAATCGATCTACTGTTGCTTCAATACCTAGCAAAATGCCCCGAATACTGGGAGTAGGTTTTGCAGCTTGTGCTAGTTTGGTTGGTGGCTTGGTCTTTTTTAACGCTGACAACACTGGTGGAAGCCATGCAAGTAATGCACAACAGAGTTGGTTATCAGAACAACCCCAACTTTGCCGTATCATTTCCCCCCCAGGCGGCAGGTTTGTTGCTAAATTACGCCCTGAACCAGGCACAGAAGTTGGCGTCATGAAACAACTAAATCTGGGTGAGAAAGTTTTATTTCTTCGCTCTCGCGGTGACTTTACAGAAGTCCAACTGCCTGATGGCACTCAAGGCTGGCTTTTTGGCGATGAAATACGACCTTGCATTACAGCAAAAAAAAGATAAAGGATTAAGTATAAAGGATGAAAAATTTATACTTATCCTTTATACTTCATACTTTATACGATAACGTCTTGCAAATTTATCCTCGTGACAGTTCAATCCTTTGAAATTATATATATGAACCGGAATTATCCGGTGGGTAAATGTAGCTTTTTTACATGCTACAAATCATACTAATGGGAGATGAAATGTTATGGCACTAGAGCAAGTGAATGCTTTTTATGACCTTTTGATGTCGAATCAAGCAATTTACGAGCAATATTACCGTCAGTGCTGCGTTCGGGGTTTATTTGGTGTTTGGGATTGGGATAAAACGAAGATTGTTAATTTTGCTGCTACTCATGGTTTTTCTTTTACTGAAAGCGAACTAGATGCAGCTTTATTTGGTAGCGAACCAATTGTTTTTGAAGATTCAATAAATTTGTCAAAATATCAGCAGTTAAAAAATAGTGTTAATTATGAATTACCAAAAATAAAACATCCGGTGTAAAGGTGATTTTATTATCTGTTTAAGAATTTATTTGCTTGCCATTTCCTGCAAGTAAAATCTTTAAGAATCTTTAATAAGAAATTGATACAACAACAGGCAACGGTAGCAACAGACCGGGTAACGGACTATGTAGCAAATGGGCGATCGCAGTTGTCCCACAGATAAATCACCCGTTACATCTGTTATCCCATAAGTTGCCACCATCGCCACATTTGTTGTTAAAAAGAAGATCCTGACTGCTTCAAAAATTCTTTTTCCTCTGGTGTTGAGGTTCTACCCAAAATAGCATTGCGATGGGGAAAGCGCCCGAAACGTTCAATCACTTTCATATGGCGAATTGCATAATCAATAGAACTGACGCTATCAGGATCGTCTCTTAGTTGCTCAAACAGTTGTACTGCTTTACGCTGATGTTCCAAGTTTTCGCTGTGTTCAAAGGGGAGATAGATAAACCAGCGTTGAACGGGTAGCAATTTTTTATCATAACCTAGTGCGATCGCCTGTTGTGCGACTGAGAGTGCTTCCCAGTCCGTGGCAAAGGCTTCGGGAGTATCGCGAAAAACATTTCGAGGAAATTGATCGAGCAGCAAAATAAGTGCCAAACAGCTATCGGGAGTACTAATCCATTCGTCTAGCTGTCCCGATGCTGCTCTTTGGTAGTCAGTAAAAAACCGGATTCTCAGTTCTTCATCAAACTCAGGTTTTTTACTAAACCAAGCAGTTTTCGGTTTGCCATAACCTGGTTCATCAGGTTTGCCAAACCAAAAGTCTAAAATAGCTGTTGCCTGTGACATTACTTCTATTGACCTTTACAAAGCACTTGTCGCATTTTACGCATATTTGCGGGCAATTCAAAATTCATTGCTTGCTGAATAAAGATTGATGGTACGGGAATAGTCGGAGTCGCTTGGACGCCATAAGTCAGTAAGGTACCATCACCACAATCTTTTAGCTCTAAGTTAGCTGCAAAATCGTGAAAAGTCCCTTTTTCCAGGCGAAATTGTATTTTCTGCCCAATTTCTTCCACGACATTGAGATAAATCTCTACTTGAGCCGTAAAAAATAAAAAGGCTTTTTGTGCTGCTTGATACAGACGTTTGACCTCCCCTCGTTGTATTACTTCACTTCTAGTTATGTCAGGAAAATATTGCACCCAACGGGGATAATCGGTGATCTGCTGCCAAACTTGCGATCGCACTAGTGGCACGTACATTGAGGCAGTAACGGCACCACCCCATGCTGTATAGGAGCGTGTTTGCACCAAAATTTCACCTTGTATCAATAACCTTTGTTGATCTTGACTCCAAACCATATTTGAACCAGTGAGAACCGAATCTGAGATAACAGATGCACGCATATTACTTTCAGCCACTCCTCAAAACATCCACAATATAAGGGTTAAAGTTGATATTTAACTCAAGTGAGCCAAATACGCTAATTTTAGTTCCAATCCAATATACAAGTTTTCCGGAAATAGTCACGAGCTAGGCATTATTACCAAAACTTCATAAAAACTATGCCATACTTTTGTCAAATATTAATATTTATAGCATTCCCATTTCATAAAATTGGAATTTATTATCCATTGGCGTACTTACTGGGCTGCCATAACTCTTAAGAAGCTGTTTAAGATGTAGGGAATCCCTGATGAAACAGCACAATTGCCATCTTTCTGGTATTTTCTAGTTTCTTCAATTCAGATTGTGGGATTCAGTGAAAATACTGAGCTAATTTTTACTAAAAATTGCAACGGAAGAAATCGTCAATTTAACTTTATAGAAATAAAATTTTACAAGTATTCTAGTTATCCCACTTGTTTTGTTAAATTTTTCAACACGAAATGAAAAATATAAGGTAAAACAAGATAACACAAGAATGTGCAAGCAACAAGTGTACTAGCTGTTGTCACGGAGGACTATGAATTCATCTCAGTTAAATCGTAGATTAAACCAAGCTCTCGGCATTTTTCTTGGTGTTGCAATAGCTGTCTGGGTTCTCAGAGGTTTCGGCGCAATCACTTTTATTCCAGGTGGGGTTATTTGGCTATTGCTCTTAGGTGCAGTAGCTATGGGTATTCTAAGTTACGTCCAGAGAATTTGGTGGCGGTTTTAATTTGATGCTTCCCGTTTGCTCACCACCCGCTCAGCTTCAAACTTCAAAAACCAAAAACACATTCATTATTTTTGAATCTCAAATGTTCAGTAAGTCGGCACAAATAAGATTCACTAGTTATGGTCGTCCTTTGTAAAAGTGCCATTCGCCGACTTACGCCTTTTTCGCTCTAAAATTACCGATTTTTGTAGATAATCCTCTGGCTTAACATATTTCTGTTTATTCTCGTCAACTGAGTTAATATTTTCGCAGTTTTGAATGTGATTTTAATTTTAACAAAGTTTCTGGTATCTTCAGTTATCTCTGAAAAAATATTTATGAATTTTGAATTTCATTAAGGTATAATTGTTAATTTGCTTGGGCACAACAGTTGCACTCCGGTCAATAAAAAATTCAAAATTCATGCTATAAATAATTAGCAGGGATAAAGTCTACATGGAAAAGGATATTCAAAATATAGAAATTTTGTTGCTAGAAGACACACAAAAAGATAAAGATGAATTACTGGAAACCCTTAACAAAAAAGGTTACGGAATTCAAAGATTATCTTTCAAACAACAATCTGTTAACACTACTCTGCTTGAACAACCCGATATTATTGTCCTGGATATTATCATGTCGTCTACAGGAGGATATGAAATATGCCAACAGTTAAAGTCTAACGAAAAAACTCATAATATTCCAATAATTGTTATTAGCATTGTCAATGATATTGCAGAAAGATTAAGATTCTTAAAACTAGGAATTGCTGAATATATTACTAAACCAGTACATTTAGAAGAAATTTTATTACGTATAGAAAATCAAATTAACAATCAAAGATTGCAAAAACAGTTAAAAGAGCAAAATTTACAACTGCAAAATGAAATTAAAAATCGTCTAGAACGAGAGCTAGCACTAAAAGAAGCTCACCTCAATGCTTTCTTCAATAGCTCTCCTATAGGTATGAAAATTGTAGATTCTCAACTGCGATGCGTGCAAATCAATGAACTGCTTGCGGAGATGACTGGGTTACCCGTACTAGACCATATTGGCAGAACTATTCGTGAAGCCATTCCCCACATGGCATCGTTGATAGAAACAAAATATCAACAAGTCCTGACAACTGGTCAAGCTATTATTAACCAAGAAGTAAGTGTGACATTACCCCAGCAACCAGATGTGACGCGTTACTTCCTAGTATCTTACTTTCCTATTCCTGGGGAAAACGGTCAGTACTCCGGAGTAGGTACAGTGGCAGTAGAAATTTCTCAGCGAAAGCAGGCAGAAGTGGCTTTAAGGGAAAGTGCAGACAGGGAAAGAGCCATATCCCAAGTCATTCAAAGCATGCGTCAAACATTGGATCTGGAAACAATATTTACTTCAACAACACAAAAATTGCGGCAAGTGCTCAATTGCGATCGCGTGGTTGTGTATCGTTTTAATCCTGACTGGAGTGGTGAGTTTATTGCAGAGTCCGTGGGGCAAGGTTGGACTTCTATTATTGAAGAATATAGAAATGACCCCAACTTTACTAGGAATACTCTAGAGAACGAACGTTGTATCGTTCAAATGTTGGACAATCAAGCTAACCAAGTCTTGGATACTTATTTGCAAGAAACTCAGGGTGGTGCATACAGCAGTGGTGCAAGTTTCGTGTCTGTTCCAGATATTTACAAAGCTGAATATGACTCTTGTTACATCAACCTTTTAGAACGGTTTCAAGCCAAAGCTTATATTACTGTTCCCATATTCTGTGGCGATCAACTTTGGGGTTTACTCGCAAGTTATCAAAATTCCGGTTCTCGCGCATGGAAAACGGGAGAAATCAATATTGCCGTGCAAATTGGCAATCAGTTAGGAGTTGCACTACAGCAGGCAGAATTATTGGCGAAAACTCAACAGCAGTCAACAGCGTTGCAACAAGCTGTCATAGCCGCTGATGCTGCTAACCATGCCAAGAGTGAATTTCTAGCTAACATGAGTCATGAGTTACGTACCCCACTCAACGCTATCCTTGGCTTTACTCAACTGATGAGTCGCGATCGCACTCTGTCTTCAGAAAATCAGCAGAATTTAGAAATTATTAATCGTGCAGGGGAACACCTACTCAATTTAATTAACGACATTCTAGAAATGTCTAAAATCGAAGCAGGTAGAACAACATTAAACATCACCAATTTTGACTTACATCATTTATTAGATAACCTGCAACAAATGCTGCATTTGCGTGCAGTATCTAAAGCTATAGAACTCGTGTTTGAGCTAGATCTAAATCTTCCCCAGTACGTGCAAGGCGATGCCAGTAAACTGCGTCAAGTATTACTCAATCTGTTAGGAAATGCCATCAAGTTTACCAATAGTGGCACTGTGACACTACGAGTGTCTTTAGGACAAGAGGATAAGGTAAACCGAGAGGAATTGTCTGCCTTGTCCCCCCTCCTCTTCTTTGAGGTACAAGACACTGGTCCTGGAATTGCACCTCATGAAATAGACTTACTGTTTGAAGCCTTTGGGCAAACGGAAACTGGGAGAAAATCGCAACAAGGAACAGGGTTGGGTTTGGCGATTTGCCAGAAATACGTGCATCTTATGGGGGGTGAGATTAGCGTTTGCAGTACTGTAGGTGAGGGTAGTACATTTGCTTTTCACATTCAGATTGCACTCACCAACAACAGCGAAAATTCCACCATTCCAGTTCCAAATCGAGTTATTAGTTTAGCACCAAATCAACCCGAGTACCGTATCTTAGTGGTAGATGATGCGCTTGAGAGTCGTTTATTACTAGTGAAATTACTGTCAGCTGTTGGCTTTAGCGTCCGCGAAGCAGCAAATGGTGCTCAAGCTATCTTAGAGTGGGAGTCTTGGCAACCCCATATCATTTTAATGGATATGCGAATGCCAGTTATGGATGGCTACGAAGCGACGAGACAGATTAAGGCAAGGGAAAAGATAAGGGGACAGGGAAATAAGGAAGCCATTTCTCCCTTATCTTCCCCTACTCCCCGTACTGTGATTATCGCCTTTACTGCCAGCGCCTTTGAGGAACAAAGAACATCTATGATTCAGGCTGGTTGCGATGATTTTATTAAAAAGCCATTTCGAGAAGAATTGCTACTAGAACAACTCAGACAATATTTGGGTCTGCAGTATCTTTATGAAGAAGAAGACAAGTCTGTAGACGCTGAAGGAAACAAGTCACTAGAAGAAATTTTGTCGTCAAGTGAGGTACTTCTTGATTTATCTCAGATGTCTTGTGAGTGGCTAAGCGAGCTAAACCTTGCCGCCGCTCAATGTAGTGATGAGTTAATTTTGAACCTGATTGGGCAAATTCCAACAGAGTATGCGCGTTTAGCATTACTTTTGACGGGTTTAGCTCATGACTTCCAGTTTGAAAAAATCATGCAATTAACTGACTTAGCGCTGTCCTAAGACCTTATGCATCGTCCTACCCTTATGCATAAGTCGCATGGTAGATGTTTTCTCTTGCTATCTCCATTAAGTTGTAGATCTTATGGAAAAAATGAAAGTAATAGGAGTAGCTCGTGAATAGTGAAAGCGATGGCGATCGCGGTAGTGGCAGGCAGTAAAAATACTCAGTACGTCAGCACAAATAAAGTTAGCTCGTTTGACTCCTGCGTAGTGGTACTAACCCAATCTGTCCCCAGAAGCAGGTGTCGGCTCTGTGTTACAAACAATTAATTATCTTTGGATGGAGGGTAGCCTTTCAAACCAAATGTTATGCTTTGGTTTATATTATTCCTCTTATTACAGTGCTTTTCAGCTTAACACAGTGCTTAGCCCAAAGATAGTAAAAGTTCCGCAAAAATTGGCAGAGGAGCAAATGCAAAAAGAGCGTATGCATGATGTTCTTCTCCTACTGGCTCATTTAGTTAAAAGTGAGGAAGCCACCGTAAAGCTTATCTTAGATGCTCTCTACGATGTTGCTTCAGTTAACCTAATTAACAAAAAGCTTCAGAGTCGCTCCCTCAACGCTATTGCAAAATCAATTGCTAGAATGTCCAAACCAGTCTTTAGAATCTTTGCTTTGCGTTGGGTTCAAAAGAATTGTCCCCAATTGATTACTAACTGGTTGTACTTACAAGTGAGTTTCACAGTTTTACAAACAACACCAGCTCCCGCAGTCACAGTCCCAGAAGTTCCATTAAATTCTCTACCGCCAATAGAAAACACTAGCCGAGAAGAGATTAAGCGCCTCCGTTCCGAGGTGAGATATCTGGCTGGAATTGCAATGGGGGCGCTTGCTGCTCTAGCTAGCACTCTCGTTTGGGTAAACCGCAGCCCCCAAGCTAGAGCCATCTATTCTTGCAACACTTCTTCAACGGGTATTTGTGTTCCAGCAAATGCGGACTCTTTTGACGATCGCACCAGGTAGCCATCAGATAGCAGGGGTTGACAGATTATCAAATGCCGTTGCTTGCCACTATCTCGTAATGTTCTACAATCGGAAACGGGTCGTAAAAATGGTGCAACAAGCAACGCCATTTTTGATATTCTGATGATTGTCGAAAACCTACTGTATGGTCTTCTAGCTTCTCCCAACGCACAAGCAAAATGTATTGGTTTTCAACTTCTAAACACCGTTGCAGCTCGTGGCTTATATAACCCGACATTGAAGAAATTATTGATGATGCTGTCTTGAAAGCTGTCTCAAATTCAGCAGATTTCCCTAGTTTTACCTGAAGGATTGCAACTTCTAAAATCATATTTCTTTATAATACATAAGTAGAACACAAAAATGCAAGTACAAGGGAACCGGGAACCGGGACTGCATTTGGTGGCTAATTTTTGTCAAAGTGTCATGGAACCGGGAGGGAATGTTTATGTGTTATCGGGCAAAGGTGTTCAAATTCCTTATAACTGGGATGGCAGTATTGGGAGTCAGTTCCTTCACTCATCAACTGGCGTGGGCGCAAAGCAATCGTAGCTCCTATCCATCCCAAGGTACAGGCAATTATCTCAACTATCCTTCTGGAACTCGCGTCTATCCTAATGGCAGAATAACGACACCGACTGGAGGTACAATTTATCCTTCCAATACCATTGATAATGGCAATGGCTCCAAAACCTACTACTACCAAAATGGAACGCGTGTCATCATCAGGAAAGAAACAGTTAACAATGGTGGAGCATTTCTCAGTCCAAATAGCTCGAATGGAGGGTTGCCAACGAGCCCCAATCAAACGCTCCCGGCTCCAGGAAACTTCAATCGAGGGCTAAAATAGATAACCTCAATTTCTCATTTTTCATTTGTCAATGGTTCTACTTTTCTACCACATCACGCACCAGCTGCGCCAACTTGTTAGCACTATCGGGAACAGCGATCGCTTTTGCTGCATCCCCCATCTTTCTCAATTCTTCCGGATTGTGCAACAATTCCAAAACTTTTGTTTGTAATACCGATTCTGTTAACTCGGACTGTTTAAAAACCATCGCTGCATTAACCGAAGTAAAAACTTTGGCATTGTAAGTTTGATGGTCTTCCGCTGCAAAAGGATAAGGGATCAAAATCGCTGGTGTACCGCAAACCGCCATTTCTGTTAAACTACCCGCTCCAGAACGAGTAATTGCCAGATTTGCCCTTTGCAACAAAGCAGCCATATTACTATAGAATGGTAACGAAATATATTGCGGATGCTTTAAGCTTTCAGTTTCTGGGTCTTTGTCACCAGTCAAATGGACTACCCAAGCACCAGCATCAAACCAAGGATTTGCACACTGGCGCACCAGCTTATTGATAGCAACCGCGCCCTGGCTACCACCAAACACAACAATTAAAGGAACTTCTTCCGGAATCGATAAATCCAGTGATGCGACACTTGTCTCATCTAAAAATTGCGATCGCACTGGAGTACCCGTGTAAACAGTTTTGGCACGAGACAAATATTGACTGGCAGCTTCAAACCCTATAGCCACAGCATTACACCAAGGACCAAAAAATCGCGTGACTTTACCCGGTAAGGCATTGGATTCGTGAAGAATAACAGGCAAACCCAAAGAACGTGCGGCAATCACGGCAGGTCCTGCGATGTAACCACCTGTTGTGAAAACTCCCTGAAATTTTCCTTGTTGTAAGATTTTCCTAACTTGCAAAACCGAACCGATAAGTCTTCCCAATACCCTCAGCGACGCCAGCCCAAAACCTTGCTGAAATCCTTCTACTGAAATAGTATTCAAGGGATACTGTTTGGGAACTAGCTGTGTTTCTAACCGATCTGGAACACCAAGCCATTCTATTTGATAATCGCTCAATTGTTCGGCTAGTGCGATAGCGGGAAACAAGTGTCCGCCAGTTCCACTAGCAGCTATTAATAATCGTATAGGAGTGTGTACCATCAACCCTCGACCCCAAAGCGCCTATTGTAACTTAAGATTAAACAATTTCCGTCCCTACTGTAGATAAATTGTCGAACCTATCACCAATGCGTAACCTTGTTACCTCTCTACTCCAACGTAAATCACAAACCAGCCGCTTGCTAGCTATTTCCCTGCTGGCATTAGGATTACTAACTAGTTTGAAATGCGCTCAAGCAGGTACAGCCCAAAATGCACCTGCTGAACTCAAAAACCTACTTGCACAAGTAGATACTGCGGCAAACCGGGCTGATGTTAAAGGGGTTATCCAGTTATACAGCCCTAATTTCACTCACGGTGATGGCTTGACCCGTCAAAATATGGAAAAAGCTTTAACAGGTCTGTGGCAGCGATATCCAAAATTGAAATACACCACTCAACTCCAATCTTGGAAGCCAGAGGGCAATGGGATTGTTGCTGAAACGGTGACCAATATAACTGGCAGTCCCTCGCCTACAAGTGGTAACTTAGCTCTCAAAGCCACGATTAAGTCGCGCCAGCGCATTGTAGGTGGCAAAATTGTCCGTCAGGACATTTTATCTGAACGCACCCTTTTAACATCTGGTGCTAAACCACCCCAAATAGACTTAAAGCTACCCGAGCAAGTTAAAGTAAATCAGCAGTATAATCTAGACGCGGTTGTCCAAGAACCTCTCGGAGATGATTATCTGCTTGGCGCAGCCTTGGAAGAACCCATCAAGCCAGACAAGTACTTAACCCCCACAACAGTAGACTTGGAATTACTGTCTTCTGGCGGAATTTTTAAAATTGGACGGGCACCCTCTGTTCCTGGTAGCCAATGGATTTCTGCCGTCGTTATGCGGGGAGAAGGAACGACAATGATAACTCAGCGGTTGCAAGTCGTGAAAAAATAATCAATAGTCCTTTGTCCTTTGTCCTTCGTTATTACAAATGACTTTTGACAAATGACTCTTGACAAATGACTCGTAACTAAAAATGCTTTCTCTTGAGAATCAAATTGTATTAATTACTGGTGCAAGCAGCGGAATTGGTGCTGCTTGTGCCAAATTATTTGCTAATGCAGGTGCGAAACTTATTTTAGCTGCACGCCGATTGGAGCGCTTGCAGGAACTCGTAGAAACGTTAGATACCACTTCTGTAGAAGTTCATTTGTTACAATTAGATGTACGTGATGTCACTGCTGTAGAGTCTGCTATCTCTAGCTTACCTCCATCCTGGTATGACATTGATATCCTTATAAATAACGCAGGTTTGAGCCGTGGTTTGGATAAAGTCCACGAAGCCAGTATTCAAGACTGGGAGGAAATGATTGATACTAATGTTAAAGGTTTGCTTTACTTGACCCGTTATGTTGTTCCTGGAATGGTGAGTCGCGATCGCGGTCATGTGGTCAATATTGGTTCTATTGCCGGACATCAAACCTATCCTGGTGGAAACGTCTATTGTGCAACCAAAGCTGCTGTCAAAGCAATTACCGAAGGTTTGAAACAAGACTTGTTAGGAACCTCTATCCGCGTCAGTTCCGTTGACCCAGGGATGGTAGAAACAGAATTTAGCGAAGTCCGCTTTCACGGTGATACCGAACGTGCCAAAAAAGTTTACCAGGGCGTCACTCCCCTGACTCCAAATGATATTGCTGATGTCGTCCTTTTCTGCGTGACTCGACCAGCCCACGTCAATATTAATGAAGTTATATTAATGCCAGTTGACCAAGCTAGCGCGACTTTGGTGAATCGCAAGGTTTAGCAAGCTAGTCCTTGGTCATTTGTCATTTGTAAAGTTATCGCCCTACAAATTCAACGCAGGTTTTACAACCAGCGGAAAATTTTTCCCAGCCAGTTGCAACTCATAGTCATTATGAGTATGATTTAGATAAGAAACTCAGTTGAGGACTGGAAATGAGTTCTCAACAACTAGGTAGGAATAACTCCAGGTATGGAAAACCTTGTTATTGGTGCGATCGCCAGTTTAGGTGCGGGATTTGCGACATTTATCGGAGCCTTGCCGATTTTATTGCCCATTAATCTTACACAAAGAGTACAGGGAATCATGCTGGGGTTTGGTGGAGGAGTGATGTTAGCCGCAACATCGTTTTCGCTAATTTTACCTGGTACTGAGTCAGCGATTGCTCAAGGTTACTCTAAAGCAAGTGCTGCTTTCATAATGGTGGCAGGTATTTTGCTGGGGGGAGCCTTTTTACAATTGGCACATAGATTATTGCCACACGAACATTTTTTTAAAGGAAAAGAAAATGTCCGCAGCAATAACCTAAGAAGAATTTGGCTATTTATTGCTGCAATTACCATTCATAACTTTCCGGAGGGATTGGCAGTAGGAGTTAATTTTGGTAATAATAATATTCAAGACGGCATTCCTGTTGCTTTAGGCATTGGCTTGCAAAATCTTCCAGAAGGGTTAGTAGTCGCATTATCTTTAGTATCTGAAAAATATTCAGCAGGTTATGCTCTTTGGATTTCACTGCTAACAGGTTTAGTCGAACCAATTGGTGGTGTAATCGGTGCTGGTGTGGTGAGTATTGCGAATTTTGTCTTACCTTGGGCAATGGCATTTGCAGCAGGGGCAATGTTGTTTGTTATTAGTGATGAAATTATTCCCGAGTCTCATCAAAAAGGCTTGGAAAAAGAAGGAACTATTGGTGTGATGTTTGGTTTTGTTGTGATGATGTTTTTGGACATTGCTTTAGGGTAAGTAGTTAGTGGTTAGTCATTAGTAGTTAGTAGTGATTTGTGAGTAACTACTGTCTGGTAAGCAATCAGAAGTTTTATAAGCAATAAGAAAAGGAGCGGAATATGAATTTTAATTTTCTTCGCTTTGAACACATAAATATAGCTTGCAAAGATATAGATGCAAGCCGGAAGTTTTATCAAACCCTATTCCCCGATTGGTATGTGCGTGCTGAAGGTGTTTTCAATGGTAGACGCTGGATACATTTAGGTAATAGTCAGTTTTATCTGACCCTGAATGATGAACATGACCAAGAGCGGGTACACACGCCATATGAAGGCATTGGTATTAACCATGTTGGTTTTGTGATTCAGAATGGAGAAGACATGAAGCAACTGCTGGATAAAGAGGGCATTGAATACTACACAATGACAGCGCCTGAAACTAACCACAGGATTTATGTGAACGATCCCGATGGCAATGAAATTGAATTAGTGGAATATAACGCAGCCTACGCATTGAGATAAGAAGCAATAGTATAAAAACCATGACAACAACAGAGAAAATTGCAGTAGTCACAGGTGGAAATCGCGGTTTGGGATTTGAAGCTTCTCGTCAGTTAGCAAGAAAGGGATTTCGAGTTATTCTGACGAGTAGAGATGAAGAAAAAGGCAAAGTTGCTGCCGAAAGATTGCAGTCAGAGGGGTTAGATGTGATTTACCATCCTCTTGATATTACCAATAATGAAAGCAGCCAGACACTAGCCGAGTTTATTGACAAGCAATTTGGAAAACTTGATGTATTGGTCAATAATGCAGGAATATATATTGATGAAAAAGTAGGGGTAAACAGTGTTTTCAATACCAAAATTGACACTGTACAGCAAACAATGGAAACAAATGTTTACGGTGCTTTGCGAGTGACTCAGGCATTGATTCCATTGATGAAGAAACAGAACTACGGACGCGTAGTTAATGTGTCTTCTGGTATGGGACAACTTACGGATATGGGAGGAGGTTACACTGGCTATCGACTTTCTAAAACTGCATTGAATGCGTTAACGCGGATTTTTGCTAGTGAATTGCAAGGCACAAATATATTAGTCAATTCAGTTTGTCCCGGTTGGGTCAAAACTGATATGGGTGGTCCAGATGCAACTCGCACTCCAGAACAAGGAGTCGATACGATTGTGTGGTTGGCGACTCTTCCTAATGGTGGTGATACGGGTGGATTTTTCAGGGATAGACAACCAATAGATTGGTAACAAAGAAATTGGAATTATGAACAAATTAACCGCAAAGTACGCTCCTATTTGATTTTTGGCATAAACTTAGGTGGGGTTATGCCCTACCTAAACTAGTTAAAATTTTTTCTGAATAATTTAGGATTTCTATAGTTAAATATACCGATCGCTGATTGAGGAAAAATACTTGTTTTTTCAAGATACAACTCTATTTTGGTGGCTGGAAAACATTTCAACAACTAAAAACGTGACCATTCATACAATAAATATTTAACAAATGTTCTATGTTAACAAAACCCTTTACTTTTACACTTCCAGCGGAACTGTCCGCAAAAGAACCACCAGAGCGCCGGGGGTTTATCCGCGACCAAGTGCGATGAATGGTCATTAAACGAAATGGCGATCGCGTTACTCGTAGCTATTTCAACTGTATTGGTGAGTCCCTGCGCCCTGGTGATTTACTTATATTTAATACAAACCATTCCCTTCCAGCTTGCATAGCTCATCTAATAGTTCATTTGCTTCCTCTAAAGAATTCAACACTCGGTAAGTTAAACGGGTGATTTGAGGAGTCGGCGGTTCTAGATCGGGAACCATAATAGTACACATACCAGCGGAGAAAGCTGCTTCAACTCCAGCATAGGAGTCCTCAAAAACCACGCATTGGAAAGGAGGAATGTTAATTCTGCGACTTGCTTCCAGAAAAATATCAGGGGCTGGTTTGCCCTTAGGAACATCTTCGCTTGTGACTACTGTTACAAAGTATTGCTCGATACCAGCACTTTTCAAGCGTCGGATTGTTCTTACCAGAGATGTGCCGGTTGCTAATCCTAGAATTAATCCTAAATTGCTCAACTGATTCAGCAAATCCAATAAACCTGGTTTTAAAGGAAGACCTTCTTGGATTTCTCGTGAATCCCCGATCGCAATGCGTGCTGCTGTCACGGACTTAAAAGGAAAGGTTTCTCCATATCTTTTTTTAAGGACTTTTTCGCGCCATGATAGGTCTCGACCTACAAACTCTCTGTATAATTCATTGAATGATTTTTCGCTCATCACGTATCCATGATTTTCCAAAGCTTCCTTCCAAGCCCACCGAGCAATCCTCTCTGTGTCAAAAATCAAACCATCCATGTCAAAAATGGCGGCTTTGAACCCTTGCGGCATACCAAAGTCCTTATTACCGTGAAATTACTTATAGCAAAGTAGCTTCTTGACGAGCTTATCTATTGTATCCTAATAAGTATCTGTTCTTGAGAAACAAGAAATTAGCAAGCTTTTACGTCGTTATTTATATTGTTTATATAGCGTTTTGACCTATGACCGTGCTTTCATCTGAGTTTCCGACAATTAATGCCCTCAAGCAACCAACGAGTTCCGCTTGGGTTGAACAAGCCGTAGCAAATTTAGACACCATCCTCCTTGACCACTCCCAATGCGAGCGTAAAGCCGCAGGAGTCGCTTTGAACATGATATTTCGCTATCCTTCCAATGCCAAAATGGTGCGAGAACTAACCAAAATCGCCCGTGAAGAACTAGAGCATTTTGAACTCGTCAATCAATGGCTGGAGCGGCGGAATATTGCCCTGCGTCCCTTACAACCACCTCCTTATGGTGCGGGGTTAAAATCGCAAATTCGTCCCAAAGAACCAGATAGATTTTTAGACTCTTTGTTAGTTAGTGGTTTAATTGAAGCACGCAGTCACGAGCGCTTGGGATTGTTAGCAGCTCACTGCCCCGAACCGGAATTAGCAAAATTTTACCGTAGCTTAATGGCGTCTGAAGCTCGCCACTATGGTATATATTGGGTGCTGGCAGATACTTACTTTGACCGCGATCTTGTTAGGGAAAGGTTGGATGAATTGGCAGATGTCGAAAGCGAATTGTTAGTAAATTTACACCCAGAACCACGAATCCACAGCTAATAAGGTGGTCGGTATAAATTAAAGTTAGGCTTGTGAAGGTTGTCATCTGTCCATTGTCCTTAGTCATTGGCAAAGATAGAAGTTAATTTTTATACTGAACATAGCTGCTTTTATTTCCGCATAATGAGAAGTTACTATCGAGATTTTTTAATTCGTAGCTGGCAGGAGGGCGATCGCATTCCTGCGGCTGAAATCATTGGGACTGTCTTAGCAGAATACGGTTTGGGTTGGGAACCAGAGGGAGCAGATCGGGATGTGCTGCAAGTGGAAGAGTGTTACTTAGCAGTTGGGGGAGAATTTTGGGTAGTCGAACATCAAAACCAACTTGTGGGAACTGGAGCGTACTACCCAGTTAAGCGGGGGGACAAAGCAGTAGAGATCCGCAAGATGTATCTTCTACCCAGCGTTAGAGGTGTAGGGCTCGGGAAGCATTTGCTACAACAGCTAGAAGCGGCAATTATTGCCCGAGGCTTTCAGGAAATTTGGATTGAAACCGCTAGCGTATTAGTAGAAGCAGTGAAGCTTTATGAGAACAACGGGTATAAAAAGGCAACAGGTGTAGAAACAGCCCGTTGTGACAGGGTATATGTAAAGCCACTTCACAACAGATAAAACACTCTTATTGTGTTTCTGTATACAGAATTTTCACAAAATAATCGTTCTTAAGATGAGCCACACTTTAAACCTCTAGACAGGGCATGGTGCGGTCGGGGAAGGCTACTATCAAGATATAAATATTGAGATTTGTTAAACATTTCTTGACAAGATGGAATAAAGATGATGAGAAACTCTACCGAATTATCTATAGAACAGCAATTCAACCTAAGACTTTTTGCAGATTATGTACGGCAAATGTCGCGAGAACAAGCGCAGGATTTTCTAATCGAGCTGCACGAGCACATGATGCTTAAGGAAAATATGTACAAGTCTTTGGTGAAACAGGACTGGGGAATTGATACAGACTTTATGGCTGAATAGAGCAAGTGCATTTGGTTTGTAAACCCCCAAACTTGCAGTTTAGCTGAACTCAGAGACACCACTTCACTTGATTTGTTTGTAAAAAGTAACTTGAATTTTTAAACAAGGCAAATAACTATGAAAACTCAACAAGACCTTTCCGAGATGACACTATACCTGACTCAAACTTTAAAAGGATATGAGGTAATTCCAGCAAATTGGGGCTGGCATATTCACAAAGGAGATATGTACTGTGGATACCTAGAATATCAACAGACAGAAGGCTGGCAAGGTAGTGCTTTCAATACCTTCCCAACAAAAATAAAAGATCAACTGAAAAAGTTTGCAAAATTAGATTCTGCTTTCATGGTGCAAGCGATAGCTTAGATGCAGTCAGCAACCGATAATTGCAAACAATGTAAATGCCCCACTATTACTTGTTAATAGTGGGGTATAAGGGCTCGTAGATGAAGTAAACATTATGAAGAGTGTAGGTTGCTTGTAAGCTAGCGGTAGAATACCAACCGTCAGTAGCACTAAGACAAGCGCGATCGCCCAACCCTGTCCCCAAGGAGTTTGAACCTGCGCCACCGCACCTTGCAAAATCGGTGAGACATCCGCAGGTTCTACCTGCATAATTTCCCGCCAATAAGGTATTAAGTCTACTAAATAAAAATACATATCGGTCAGCACCGTACCGAATAGAGAACCCAAATAAAACCAGTTACCTATCTTGCCCCAATTCCGGCTCAAGCACCATAAAGCAAACGGCAAACCGATAGACTCCACAGGCAAATGCCAGAGTGGCTCCCAACGAAACCAGCCCCAGTATATTGAACCAGCCAGCCAGCTCCAGCTAAACCCCAACAGCAGATCGCCCCATGTGTGTGTAAAGGGACGTGACATTAATTTCAGACTCAGCCAGACCCATCCTCCTGTTAAAGTTAAACTCAGCCACGGCAGCATTCTCACCAGTGGCGCTTCGATAAAAACAGGCACAGACACTAGAAATACTGCTGCCGCAAATACCAACCATGCTGGTTGGGTGGCAACTTTCCACAATAACGGAATATCAGCACTTTTAGTTTGCTCGATAGATTGAATCGAAGGAGTAGAAGCAGCGTAGGAAGACAATGTATTGTTAACCAATGTTTTTAATATTTGTTACTTATCTTTATTTTATTTAAGATATCACAACATATATCCCCCCCTGGGGCATTTTGATTGTAACTTATTTTATTTTCAATTGAGTCATCTTTGAATTGGACAAATCGTGAAAACAGTATAAATTTTAAGATTTCAGTAAATTTACTTAGGTAATTTCAACAACTTAGGGTAAAAGCAGGGGATTCTTGCTATCATGAGCCGTTAGGTATTTTCAACAAAAAGTGAACAGGGAACAGGTAGGAAGCTTAATCTACGGGTTATCTTCAAACCGAGAACCTGAGGTGTTAATTTGGTATAACTTGGCATTGAGGGCGAAGATTCTGGGTGCAAATTGTCCGTAATTTCGTTCAAAGTACAGACGCTTCAAACAGTGCGTCTCTACAAAAAACCAGGTTTTCACTCCGAAATTACGCTAATAGGAGACTCCAAGCCCAACAAAAAGACTTTATTACCGGAAGGTTTGTGTAGGGAACTGTTTTTGAAATTGTTTGTAGAAGCAGAGATAGCGAAAAGCAGGTAAACTGATGGCTTTATCAAAACGTCAATTATTTTTCATTTTAAGTGTTGCATCTGCGACTCTTGCGGTTGTAGCAGCACCGATAAAAGCTCTAAGCACCCAAACTCCAGCCGCCAGTGGTGTACAACAAATGAATATTTTCCAAGCCTTTGTCTTGGGCTTTGTTCAAGGTGCTACAGAATTTTTACCTATTAGTAGCACGGCACACTTAAAAGTGGTTCCAGTGGTACTTGGTTGGGGAGATCCGGGAGTCGCTTTTACCGCTGTGATTCAGTTGGGTAGTATTGCCGCAGTACTGTGGTATTTCTGGGGCGATTTAACACAACTTATTACGGGCGCAGTCAAAGCAATTAGTCGTTCTGATTATCAAGACAAAGACTTTCGTGTCAGCTTGGGAATTATTATAGGAACTTTACCAATTGTCGTTTTCGGACTTTTAATTAAAAAATTTATTCCCGATTTTGATAATTCACCCCTACGGAGTATGACAGCAATTGCGATCGCTTCCATAGTCATGTCATTGTTGTTGGGTGTAGCGGAAAAGGTAGGCAAGCGGAAACGGGAATTTAGCCAATTGGAAATGTCAGATGGTATATCAATGGGATTTGCTCAAGCTATGGCTTTGCTTCCTGGGGTTTCTCGCTCTGGTTCGACTCTCACCGCAGGGCTTTTTATCGGTTTAGAGAGAGCAACAGCAGCAAGATTTTCCTTTCTACTGGGTATTCCCGCTATTACCCTCGCCGGGTTAGTCGAGTTAAAGGGCGTTTTGGAAGCCGGAGTAGGGGATATGCTTCCCTTAATTGTTGGAACCATTTCATCTGCAGTCTTTTCTTATCTTGCGATCGCAGGACTGTTACGCTTTCTTAAAACCCGAAGCACTTGGGTATTTATTTGGTACCGTTTGGTCTTTGGTATCGTGATTTTAAGTGCAATTGGTACGGGTTTATTAAAGAATATTTAAAAGAAGGCAACAGGGAACAGGGAACACTAAGTCAGTCGGTAAGAAAAAACGTAACTGGTAAGGGTCGTCCTTAGTCATTTGTCATTGGTAATTAGTAAGAGTTTCCAAGTTTTACAAACGAATCTTGGCTCCGTCAAAATTTCCCTGTTCCCTTCCTTGATAATAAATGACCAAGTACAAATAACTAAGGACAAATCACTACTGAACAGCCAAAGCTACTTTAAGTTGCTGACAAGCTTTTTCAATGGCATCTATACTACCAGGATTGACAAGCCCATAATAGTCAAACTCGTAAACTCGATTGTTTTTTGTAGCTTTAAGTTGATTCCAAAAAGGCTCTGATTTGAAAGATTGTAATAGACCTGGTTGCGGGCTAACAACAATAAGAACTTCAGGATTTGCTTCTAGAACTTTCTCAGCAGACAAAGTTATATAACCGGGTATGAGAATTTTTCCTTGCAAATCGGCTGCCACGTTTTTTGCCTGAAACTTTTCCAGCAAATTGCCCGCCCAACTTTTTCGATTTGGTGCCAAAATTGGTTGCCGACTAACTAACACTAAAGTAGAAGGATTTTGGCTGGGCTTGTCGGATAAAAAAGTTTGATAGCGATTTAAGAGTGGTGTTGGATCGGCATCAACTATTGTTGCCAAGGTCTTAGTTAATTCCTGCAAACCTTCCCAACTGTCAATTTTTGTAAGCAAAGTTTGAATACCCAACTCTTTCAGCTTGTTAGTTGTTTGATTGGAAAAACCCTCTGCACCAATAACTAAGTCTGGTTTTAAAGCTAAGATTTTCTCTAAATTAGGAGGTGCCTGACCTTCACTAACACGGGGAATGTCTTGAAAACGCGGGTCATTTTTAAATAAATTGCTACCAGCTATACCCACTAATTTTTTGCTATCCAATTTGGAGATAATATCAGTGGAAAGAGATGTAAGAGTGACGACTCTTTGTGCTGATTCTATGGGAGGTTTCTCTACTAAAGAACTAGCAGATGCTTCCGGATTATTTGCCTGTTCGTTTGCTGATTTTCCACAGGCAAATGTACTTAATGTTAAGAATATTAATAGCAAAATTAATATTAAGTACCGTCTCATATGAAGTGTAAAGGATGAAGGATGAAGGAAATTTTATCAAGAAATTGATGGGATTTTAACAATCTATTAATTTCTTTTTCATACTTTATTCTTCTTTCTTTTTACTTCCTTCCCAGGGAAACTAAACTTGACGCTCTTGGCGGTTTTTAATAGATGCTGGTGGGCAGTGCCCACCCTACTTCTTCTCTTGGCGGTTTTTAATAGATGCTGGTGGGCAGTGCCCACCCTACGTTTATCCTTCATCCTTTATCCTTCATCCTTCATCCTTTATCCTGATGAACGGGGAATAAGGGACAAATTTGCAAACCTACGGGAGTTTCCAATACAGCAATTTCTACACCCAAAACATCAGCTAAATTCTCCGCTGTTAATACTATTTTGGGTTCTCCTATTGCCCAAATTTTGCCTTGGCAAATGAGTGCAATGCGAGAACTATATCTTGCAGCTAAATTCACGTCATGCAACACAGTAATAATCGATAACTTTTGTTCGCGGTTAAGTTTTTGGAGTAAATTGAGTAACTGCAATTGGTAGCGTATATCTAAGTAAGTTGTTGGTTCGTCCAACAGCAACACTTGCGGATCTTGAGCTAATGCCAAAGCCAAAAAAGCTCTTTGTCGTTCACCACCAGATAATTGTTCTACAGCACGATCGCGAAAATCTTGCATTTGTGCCAGCACCAGAGCGTGTTCTACCTTCTCTCTATCCTCTGCATCTAATTCCCATTGCCACCAAGGCTGATGGGGCGTGCGTCCTAAAGATACCAATTGCCGGACTGTCAAGCCAGGGGGTATTGTTTGCTGCTGTGGCAAAAATGCCAGTTTTTGAGCAACATCGGTCGCTGTTTGAGTATGAATGGCTAAACCATCGAGAAGTACAGTTCCGGTTTGCGGTTTTAGCAAGCGACTGATTAGTTTGAGTAGGGTGGATTTTCCCGAACCGTTTGCACCAATTAAACTCAACCATTCACCGGCCTGTAATGCGAGGGAAATTTCTTGGACAATGGGTTTGCCTGCGTATCCACCAGTAAGATTTTTAGTTTCTAAGAGCATTATTTGCGGTTATACAGCAACCAAATAAAAAAAGGCGAACCAAGCAGTGAGGTAACTGCACCCACTGGTAACTCTACAGCGCCCAAGCGAGAAAGCAAATCGGCTCCTGTCAGAACTAAAGCACCACCTACAGCACTTAATGGCAAGACAAAGCGATAATCCGTGCCAACAAACAAGCGGATACCGTGGGGAACAATTAAGCCCACAAAGCCAATCAATCCAGCTACACTCACAGCACCTGCGGCTAATAATGTAGCAATAGCGCCTATTATAATGCGCGATCGCGCCAAGGAAACTCCCAACCCAACTGCCAAATCATCTCCCAAATTCAATAAATTGAGACTGCGACCAAGCAGAGATCCCAGTAACAAAGCTATACAGATATAGGGTCCTGCGATCGCAACAAGATTCCACCCTCTTCCGTTTAAACTTCCAATTAACCAACTTAACGCAGCTTGTATCTGCCCATCTTCTGCTAGTAACAACAACACCGATTGAATCGCTCCAAACAACGAGCTCACAGCCACTCCACCCAAAATTAACCTTTCAATGGAAATACCATCACCAGTGCGAGCGAGAATATAAACGAACAGAGTCGTTAACAAGCTACCAACCCATGCAGCAAACGGAATCCAACTTTGCACTACCCCAAGAGCGAAGATTGGTACAGCAACTAAGCCCGCGCCAGCAGAAATACCAAGCAAGAATGGATCTGCCAGTCCATTGCGGAGCATTCCCTGAAGCAGTGCGCCAGACATTCCTAAGGCTGCACCCACCAGCATTGCTGCTAGTGTTCGGGGCAACCGCAAATCCCAAATAATGGTTTGAGCCAGTGTATCGCCTTGACGAAGTACTGCTTGCCATAATTGGAAAGGGCTGATTGCGACTGCTCCAAAAGATAAGGAAACCGCCATCAAGAGCAGAAGTACTGCACACAGTAGTAAAGTTGCTATCAAAACACGGTTGTTTGGGATGATTTTTCTCACTCAAATTAGAATTTGTTATTTTTAATACTTAGACTTGATAATAAAAAGTGAATTTTCTTTTTATTTTATAAGCCGATGCTCATTCACTGTCCAGTCTTTTGCATGACGGGTGTCCGTATTTATGAGTACAATGCTCACCAGTCAAGCCATCCAACCACCAACCACTAACCACTAACCGTTCTGAATGTCCAATGGCTACTATTCATCCTGCTCGAATTACCAAAGTCTTACCCGATTCCATTGCCGCAGAAATTGGCTTTGAACCGGGAGATGCAATTGTTAGTATCAATGGTATACAACCGAGAGATTTGATAGATTATCAATTTTTATGTGCTGATGAAGTGCTAGAACTAGAGGTTTTAGATGCTGCAGGCAAAACCCATCATCTGGAAATTGAAAAAGACTATGACGATGATTTGGGGCTGGAGTTTGAAACAGCGCTATTTGATGGTTTAATTCAGTGCAATAATCACTGCCCTTTTTGCTTTATTGACCAGCAACCGCCAGGGAAGCGTTCTAGTTTATATCTAAAGGATGATGACTATCGATTGAGTTTTCTCTATGGCTCCTACTTGACCCTAACTAATCTGCCAGAAAGGGAATGGCAGCGAATTGAAAGTATGCGCCTGTCTCCCCTATACGTTTCTGTCCATGCAACAGAACCAGAAGTCAGAATCAGATTGCTGAAAAATCCACGTGCCGGTCAAATTTTGCAGCAGATAAAATGGTTCCAAAAAAGAAGACTGCAAATTCACGCTCAGGTTGTGGTTTGTCCTGGTATAAATGATGGCATTCACTTGGAACGGACATTGAGAGATTTAGCATCTTTTCACACTGGAGAGACACCTGCTGTTGCCTCTGTGGCAGTGGTACCCGTGGGTTTGACAAAGTTCCGCCCACAATTTGACGAACTGACACCCGTAACCAAAGAAAAAGCACGCTCCACGATCGACCAAGTGCGATCGCTGCAACAGGAATTTTCCCAGAAACTCGGTCAAAACTGTGTTTGGTTAGCCGATGAGTGGTTTCTCATTGCTGGTGAAGAATTGCCAAGTGAATCTGAATATCTTGACTATCCCCAAATAGATAACGGTGTTGGTTCGATCCGTCTGTTTCTCAAACAATTTTTAGACGCCGCCAACAAGTTGCTACCACCAAAAGTTCAACCCAGAAAATTTGCTTGGGTCGTTGGCAATGCAGTAGAACAGGCATTCAGTCCAATTCTTCAGCGGTTGAACTCGGTTGAGGGTTTACAAGTTAATATGTACGCTTTGTCAAGCGATTATTGGGGACAGAGTATTACCGTAACTGGCTTGCTGACAGGGCACGATTTGCTTTTGAAGTTAAAGGGGCAGGATTTAGGGGATGGAATTTTGCTACCAAGTGTCATGCTCAAACATGGCGAATTAGTATTTTTAGATGATATAAGTGTTGAGGATGTGGCTCGAGATCTGGATACAAAGATATTTCCAGTTTCCGGTATCGAACAATTAATTCAAACTTGTATCAACAATAGATAGTAGTTAGGAGTTAGGAGTTAGTAGACAGTAGTTAAAATTACGTCCACCAACTACCAAGCACTAACTACTAGCTAAATTATGCTGTGGGGGGCTTATAGTGATAGAACAGAAAAAGCAGGTAAAGAAATTTAAATTGGAAATTCAAAGAGCAGGATTTTTAATTTTAAATTTTAAGTTTTTACTATTAAATTTGCTAATCTTACCAGTAAGTGCAACAACTCCAGAACCAGTCATTACCATTGTGCAAAGCGCAGAAAATGCAAATCAGTGGGCGGGGATCACAAACCGATTGCAAGCTGCTGGAGTTAAATATTGTGCGATTTCACTGTCTAACGTAAAGAGTGCAGCAGATTGGGGCGATCGCGTCGTTTTATTTTTACCTAATGTTGAGTCAATAACGCCAGCACAAGCCATTGCCTTAGAAGAATGGATGAGCAAAGGAGGGCGCTTGATTGCCAGTGGTCCAGTAGGGACTGTTTCTGCACCGGGAGTTAGGCAGCTTTTGCGAACATTGCTGGGAGGTTATTGGGGATTTACCCTGAATAGCCCACAACAATTGCAATTGCCACCAAAACAGAAGATCCAGACTTGGGCAGACAAACAAGAGCTTTTTGGCAAAGTTCGGGGTGGTGTTGTCGTTCCTGACGATTTGGCGACCACTCAAACTCCTGCTGTTTGGGATTCTAAAGACAATCCAGTTGCAGTGGTAGCGACCGATCGTTCCACATTTTTGGGCTGGCGTTGGGGAGTAGATGCGGCTTCATCACCAGAGTTAGATACTGCGTGGTTGCAAACCAGCATCAAGCGTTTTCTGAAAAAGCCCTCGACAACACCAAGTCGAGTTCAAGGAGGTTCTCAAAGCTGTAGTACAACAATAGCAGTCGCTCCCTCAGTTCCCAAAACCCCCCCAATTTCTAAGGAAACGGGGACAAGGGAACAAGGGGCAACAGCCTCATCTCCCACACCCCCCCTTGCCCCTCAACCCCCGTCTACCCCGTCTACTCCTCCTCTCCAAACCGCCACAGCACCTCAACCGAGACCTCTTCCCAATATCGCACCACCAAAGTCAGACGAAGCTATTGACCAATTAGAGCAAGCGGTGCGATTTAATGTCGATCCCAACTCTCAAGCACCGATCGGTCAAAATGAAGTGAAGATGCTGCAGTACGAGTTAGAAAACCTGATTGGTAGAGTGGAAAGCGCTCGTTTATCAGCTTCAATCATTGGTAGAAGTTCTGATACAGCCCAGGGTGTAAAGGAACAAACACAAGTCGCATCAACAAGACCGGGTGTAGTGGTTGCCAATCCAGAGCAAGTCTTAGATAGTGCTCGTGCAGTTGCCCAAAACCTACCCCAATTGGTTGCACAGAGAAATTATGCGCTTGCTCGTCAGCAGTGGCTGATGGCAAGGGCGAATTTATGGAACCAATTTCCTTTTGACCAAAGACTAGCTCAACCAGAAATTCGAGCAGTATGGCTTGACCGGGGAACCATTGTTCGTGCTAGGAACGAGCAAGGGCTAGCTCTCATTTTTGATAGAATAGCTCAAGCCGGAATTAACACTGTATTTTTTGAAACTGTAAACGCCAGCTACACTATTTACCCCAGTAAGATTGCACCACAGCAAAACCCTCTGACTAAAGGATGGGACCCACTTGCAGCTGCAGTTAAGCTAGCTCGCCAACGAGGTATAGAATTACACGCTTGGGTGTGGGCATTTGCTGCGGGCAACAGAAAACACAATACACTGCTTAACATTAACCCTGATTATCCAGGACCAGTTCTTGCGGCTCATCCTGATTGGGCAGGGTACGATAATCGCGGTCAAATGATTCCCCCAGGACAGGGTAAGCCATTTTTCGACCCAGCTAATCCCGAGTTACGGCAGTATCTGCTTAATCTATACGAGGAAATTGTCACTCGCTATGACGTAGATGGTCTGCAACTAGACTACATTCGTTATCCCTTTCAAGACCCGAACGCAAATCGGACTTATGGTTATGGAAAGGCAGCTAGAGAGCAGTTTTTACAACTCACTGGTGTAGATCCGGCAACGATTTCCCCAAGAAACAGGGAAATTTGGCAAAAGTGGACGGAATTTCGCACCCAGCAAATTAACAACTTTGTTGCCCAATTGTCACAGACACTGCGACAAAAGCGCCCTAATTTGATATTATCAGCTGCTGTCTTTCCCCTTCCAGAACAAGAACGGATTCAAAAACTTCAACAACATTGGGAAGTTTGGGCAAAGAAGGGGGATATAGATCTAATTGTCCCAATGACTTATGCTCAAGATACTACTCGCTTTGAGCGATTGGCACAGCCTTGGATAAGGTCTTCGCAACTGGGCTCAGCTCTATTAGTACCGGGAATCCGCTTGCTTTCATTGCCTACAGCTGGGGCATTTGACCAAATTCAATTGCTTAGGGATTTGCCTGTTATCGGTTACGCCCTCTTTGCTGCAGAGAATTTTAACAATGACCTACAGAAAATTTTTACTGCTACTCAAGGCAACATTCAACCCACACTAAAAGAACCAATTCCTCACCGTCAACCGTTTAAAACGGCTGCCGCTCGTTACACTGCTTTACAAAAGGAATGGAAGTTTGTGTTGGAAAATAATAAGTTGCAAACGTCATCTACAAAGCTTTCAAATTTTCATTCTCAAGCAGAAATTGTGCAAAGTGCTTTAGATCGCCTTGCAAGAGAGCCAAATTCCAGTAATTTGCTAGCAGCAAAAGCCGTACTAACTCGCTTTTTGTCACAATTTAGGGCATTGATGCGCTCTCCATCTCAAGAAAATTTTTATCAAGTTAAAGTCTGGGAAAATCGTTTGACTGCAATAGAAAGATTGCTCCGTTACGGGGAACGCGTTCAAGCAACTAAATAGGTACGGTCATAGCACACAAATTTATCAACATTAGGCTTAAGCCTACCGACTATTTGCATCAATCCGATCGCAGTTGCACCCAAGAAGTTGTTCTTGGCTCGGGGAAAAATTATGGCAACTGCTTTAATAAACTACTATAATACGAAAATTTTGCTACCGAGGCTATTGCAATTCTCTATGCACGCTTTAGCTCAACATATTTCACTACCATGCTTAGATTCTGTCATTGATTATGCTCCGTTAACCATCGCAGCAGAGGAAACTTTATCAGATGCAGTTGCTCTCATCAATGAGTTTCAACCACGGACAGGCTGTCTCTTAGTTTTAGACAATAGGCAGGTAGTAGGCTTGCTTACAGAACAAGACATAGTGCAGATTGCCTTTTCTGACGTTAACTTCAAAACAGTTAAGATTTTTGAAGTTATGAAGACTACAGTAGTTCTTCGGAAGCCATCCGAAATTTTAAACAATATAGTATCTGTACTGACCTTTTTACGCCTGCATCATTTACCTGTCCTCCCAGTTGTAGATGAAGAGGAGCGATTAATTGGAGTCATTTCACACGAAAGTATCTGTCAATCTCTAGAAAGAGAAGGGCAGAAGACTTGTGAATTAGACGAAATTCAAGCACAACTGAGTTTGCTGATTTCTGCTGTTGTCAACGCTAATGACGCTATTATCATTATTAAAAAAGTTCATGTATCGGATAAACCATTATGTTTGCAAAAAAATTACGTTATAGATTATGTTAATGAAGCTTTTACCGACATGAGCGGCATTTTAGGCAGTAACGTCATTGGCAAAACACTGGGTATTTTATATGGAGAAAAAACCTCTGGTAGTGAGCTAGAGAAAATTGAGGCGGCACTTGTCAGTGAATCTTCAATTAAAACTAAATTAATCAACTATCATAACAACGGCTCCACATACTGGGTTGAGGTAAATATAGCACCAATTCCAGACGTAGGGGGCAAAATTACTCATTTTGTTTGCATACAACGAGATATTAGCGAACACAAACAAGCGGAGGAAAATCTTTTAGAGGCCAAACAACAACTACAAGCCGTGATAGACGCAGTACCGGGTTTTGTTTCCTGGGTGAGTGAAGATGGACGCTACTTGGGGGTAAACAGACGGTTGGCTGAAAGTTTGAATTTAACCACTGATGAATTTGTCGATCGACCAGTGGGCTTTATGCAAACAAATCCAGAAATAGCAAATTTTATAAGAAACTTTTCGGCAACCCCAAATGTAGCTGCATCTCATATCTTTGATATGCAAGTTTACGGCACAACTCGCAATTATCTGATTGCAGCACACAAATACCAGCAAGGAAAGGCTGCGGTTTTAGTAGGAATTGATGTTACTGAAACCAAGCAGGTAGAAATAGAACTGCAACAAGCACGAGCAGATCTTGTAAAAGCAAATCTAGAACTAGAAACGCGAGTTGAGGAGCGCACAAAAGCTCTACGCGAAATGAATCGCCAGTTGGTATATGAGATTGCCGACCGCCAATTAGTAGAAGAGCAACTGCGGCAATCTCAGGAAATGCTCCAGCTCATCATGGACAACATACCCCAATGTGTATTTTGGAAAGATACGGCATCTGTTTTCTTGGGTTGCAACCGCAATTTCGCTAAACTAGCAGGTTTTGACAATCCAGAAGATATTATTGGCAAGACTGACTACGATTTAGTGTCCGTTATGGAGGAGGCTAATTCTTCCCGTGAAGCTGACACTAAAGTGATGGAGACTAACAAACCGGAATATCACTCAGTCATACCCCATCTGCAAAAGGATGGCACACAAGTTTGGCTTGAGGTCAATAGAGTGCCATTTCATGATGCTGAAGGCAAAGTCATGGGTGTTTTGGGCACCTTTGAAGATATCACTCCTCGCAAGCAAGCACAGGAAGCACTCGAAGAAAGCAAAGAGCGTTTCCGCTTTTTAGCAGAATCGATTCCTCAACAAGTTTGGCTGGCAAAACCAGATGGTAACTTGGAGTACGTTAACCAACGCATGCTGAATTACTTTGGCTGCACTCAAGAGGAATTTTTGCTCTCGGGATGGCAGCAATTTTTACATCCTGAAGATTTGCCACGATGTCTGGCACTCTGGAATAAATCTGTGACAACAGGCGAACCCTACGAATTTGAATTTCGCCTCCTGTCTGCAACAGATTTAACCTACCGATGGCATCTCTCACGGGGTATACCCCTGCGGGATGAGGAAGGACAAATTTTAAATTGGTTTGGTACAAATACAGATATTCACGACTATAAGCAGGCAGAAGAAAGCTTGCAACTGCGCGATCGCGCGATCGCAGCTAGCCGCAATGGTATAGTGATTGCTGATGTTACAATGCCTGGGTTTCCAGTGATCTATGCAAATCAAGCATTTGAACAAATCACTGGTTACTCGGTCGATGAAGTCATTGGCAAAAATTGTCAGTTTCTTCAAGGTGCTGATACCAACCAAGTAGGTTTAGTTGAATTACGCAATGCCATCAGCCAAGGAAAAGGCTGCACCGTAGTTTTACGTAATTACCGTAAAGATGGCTCTTTATTTTGGAATGAATTAAGTATTTCTCCGGTACACGACTGCAATCATAAACTAACACACTATATTGGTATTCAAACTGATATTACAGAGCGTCAGCGGGCAGAGGTAGCGCTGTTAGTATCGCAGGAACGTTTACAGTATTTACTTTACTCTACCCCAGGAGTGATTTACAGCTGCAAACCTTCTGGAGATTTTGGGACGACGTTTATCAGCGAAAATGTTACATCCATACTGGGGTATGAAGCACGAGAATTCTTGGAAGATTCCAGTTTTTGGATAAACCATATCCATCCAGACGACTTACAACGAGTCCTTGCTGATGCAGAAAAAGTTGACGAGCAAGCGCAAATTATTTATGAGTACCGCTATTTACACAAGGATGGTACTTATCGGTGGATGTACGATCGAGGCAAGCTGGTGCTAGATGACACTGGTAATCCTTTAGAAATCGTTGGTTACTGGATAGATATTACAAAACGCAAACTACTTGAAGAAGAACTCAAAATTGCACTGGAAAAAGAAAAAGAACTCAACGACCTCAAAACACGCTTTATTGCTATGACCTCCCATGAATTCCGCACACCCTTGAGTACTATTCTTTCTTCGTCAGAATTGCTGGAACACTACCGCCACAAATGGACAGAGGAAAAACAACTTTCTCACCTGCATCGCATTCAAAATGCCGTTCACCATATGACTGAAATGTTAAACAATGTGCTGTTAATTGGGAAGACAGAGGCAGGAAAACTCAGTTTTGTCGGAGAAAATTTTGATTTAGTCGAGTATTGCCAGTATTTGGTAGAAGAATTACAACTGAATGTAAACAGTTCCCATATCATTCATTTTTCCAGTTCAAAAGAATCTATAAGATGTTGCATGGATAAAAAATTGCTGGGTCACATTCTGAGTAATTTACTATCAAATGCAATTAAGTACTCTCCATCTAGTGGCGTTGTTCAATTTACTCTTAAATTTGAAAATGACCGAGCAATATTTGAAATTCAAGACCGGGGAATTGGGATACCTCCAGAAGACCAACCCCATATATTTGAATCATTTCATCGGGCTACAAATGTAGGCAACATTCAAGGCACGGGCTTGGGATTAGCGATTGTGAAAAAGTGCGTGGAGCTTTACAAAGGAGATATTACCTTGAGCAGCAATGTTGGTGTTGGAACAACGTTTAGTGTCAGTTTACCAATAAATAATCAATCGTAAAAAATCAACTATCGACCAATTTTGAAAATAAATCGATAATTTTCTAATATGAAATGGAGAGACATATGACGAGAATTTTAGTTATTGAAGACGAAGAATCAGTTAGAGAAAATATTTTGGATTTGCTGGAAGCAGAAGATTTTGATACCATTTCTGCTGCTGATGGACAAATTGGGTTAAATCTAGCGATTTCTGAAATCCCTGATTTAATTTTGTGCGATTTGATGATGCCAGAAGTTGATGGTTATGGGGTACTCACGGCATTGCGTGAAGAACCTATGACAGCAGCAATTCCATTTATTTTTCTGACGGCTCGGTCTGCTAGGGCAGATTTTCGTCAAGGTATGAATCTAGGCGCTGATGACTATTTGACTAAACCATTTACACGGGCTGAATTGTTAAGTGCGATCGCCAGCCGTCTCAGCAAACAAGCGACTTTGGCAAAGCAGACAAACCACAACTCAGAAACCAAAACCGTCTCCCCAGAACTACAGGTGCTGGAAACGACCCTGCGTCTTACCGTAGAACGACGAGATTTTCAACAATTCCAAATCTATTACCAGCCAATAGTTGATATCAGTTCAGGTAGAATTATAGCCGCTGAAAGTTTGATGCGTTGGCAACATCCCGAGCTAGGAATGGTTTCTCCAACAAAAGTCATTCCCTTAGCAGAGTCTACTGGTTTGATTGTCCCTATTGGTGAATGGATACTGCGTAATGTTTGCAAGCAAACCAAAATTTGGCATGACGCAGGATTTCCTTCATTGCATATAGCTGTTAATTTATCGGTACGAGAACTAGTTCAACCTGAATTTAGTCAAAAGATAATTAAATTTTTAGCAACTAATAACCTAGTAGCCAATTCCATAGGGCTAGAATTAACGGAAAGCATGATTATGCAAAATGTGGATAGCGTAATTCATAACATAAAGGAAGTTCAATCTTATGGTGTACAAATTGCTATAGATGACTTTGGAACGGGTTATTCTTCCTTAATCTATTTAAAACAATTACCAATTAATACATTGAAAATAGATCGTTACTTTATTCAGGACCTTGCTACCGATATACAAAAAGCAGCAATTACCACGGCGTTGATTCAAATGGCACATAATCTTAATTTAAAAGTTATTGCTGAGGGTGTCGAGACAGAGCAAGAACTTGAATTTTTACGCAAACATAACTGTGATTCTATTCAAGGTTTCCTTTTCAGCCCGCCGATACCAGCAGTAGAATTTGAACAAATGTTAATAGCTGATAAACGTTTAGTTGTTAAGATTTAAGTAAGTCGGCGTAAATAAACACAAATATGTTACAAAATGTAAATGCATTGAAAACCCTTACTAATGACCAATGACAAATGACTAAGGACGACCCTTACCAGTTTCGTTTTTTTACCGACCTACTTAACCTTCTGTGCCTGTCAAAAACGAGAATTTTTGCACGGCTTTTACTAAATCATCCGGTGTCCCGATATCTAAATAAGTTCCATCGGGAAATGCTTCTGCTTCTACATGAAAACCTTTCTCAATAGCAGATTGAATAATATCACCAATAGGTATTTCTGGTAGTTGTGACAAGAGATTGCTCTTTGTCTTGAGAGGAATGAGGTACTCGTGCAAAAACTGCGTGAAGGCTGGTGTCCAAACTGCAATACCCCACATATAACGCAAATCAGAGTGGCGGGGTTTTTCGACTATGAGGTGGACTCTACCTGTGTCATCAAAGTCAACCATTCCCGCTTTCTGGGGTTGATGAGTTGGGAATAATCCTAGAACGATATCGGCGTTACTCGTTTCTAGGCGTGAGAGTACACGTGCAAAAGCGTCCTCAGGTTGAAACAAAATATCAGGAAAGCCCAAGGCGACTATAGCATCTTGAACAAAGGGATATGCCTGATCCAAGGTGAAAGGTACACCATAAGGTAAACCCATAATTAGGTAACCCAGGTTCACAGACAGCATTGCACCATCCCCGTAATATGCTGGAATATCCCATTTGCCGGGACGCAATATGAAATATGCCTTATCAATGCCTGCTAGTTGCATTTTTTCTAGCAAGTACTGAGAAACCACTTTTGGTCGCCAGTGATATTTGTTGCCAAAATCTTGGAAGCCCACAGGATATAACTCTTTACTCAGTGGTAGAGGAGAAATCCTTGTTGCTTGTCCACCGGCTGGCAACAGTCCGATGATTTGGCGCTTGTTCATAGGCGATCGCATTTGATGGAATAGATCTCTTGCATCATGGTATGCTGCACAATGCTTTGCAGTCCAATATAACGATGGTAAACTCTAGCAAAAAAATTTCCCCCTCTAGGAAACGCACTTGGCAGATGGCGTTCAAAGGAGGGGGTAAAAGACTTTGAATTATGTTACAGTTACTTGACGGACACAGCATCAACATCAACGGTTTTTGCACTAGCACCAATGTTTTCTGTCGTGCTATCAGTTTGAACACCATCACTATTCTTACGTGCTTTAAAACCTTCAATCACTAGCTGAGATACCTCAGTGACTAGTAGTGTTAAAAGCACGACATCGTCTAATTCTCCCAAAACTGGTAAGAAGTCTGGTGCAATGTCAAATGGGCTAATTACGTAAACTATTGTTCCTAAAATGACCCACCAGCGGTATTTAGGGTTGCGAAGTGTATTGCGATACCAGGTATAAAGCGATTGAATAGAAAAATTCATGTGTTTATCCTCCAGTTACCTTTAATTTTGACAAGAGGTGCTCTAAACTTCCTGTGGGAATAACCGCCCTCATAGGTCTGGTATGTGCTACCAACAAGTTAACGCTGAATCCTAACCTTTGAAGGTGAAACAAGTATAGAAGTTGTGCATTAGTCTCTAAAATTAAAGTGCTTTGGGATAGATGCACTGTCTTTGGATGGAGGAACTGAAAACCGTGGATATCTTAGATTTGTTGAGAAGGGGCGGACCAGCAATGTGGCCATTGCTTGCCCTGTCGATTTTATCTTTAAGTGTCATTTTCGAGCGTTTGTGGTTCTGGTTGCGAATATTAAACCAGGAACGGCAAATAGTGGAACGCGTACTGGATGCTGCCCAAACCGATTGGATAGCAGCTCGCGATATTGCCAGACAGAGAACCGACCAGCCCATCGGACGGTTTCTTTATGCCCCCTTACGTCTGCCGAAAAGCGATCCGGAATCTTTTCGACTGGCACTTGAAGCAACAGCAGAAGATGAATTAGCTGGGATGCGACAGGGAGAAAAACTCTTAGAAGCTGTGATAGCCCTTGCCCCGTTGTTAGGATTATTAGGTACCGTCTTGGGGTTGATTCAATCTCTTGGTGATTTGCGAATTGGTGATTTGGGCACTGAAGCTACGGCAAATGTGCCAGCTGGTATTGGTCAAGCCCTCATTAGCACGGCATTTGGTCTCATTGTTGCCATAGCAACTTTAGTTTTTTACCGTCTATTTCAGGGGCTTGTTGTCAACCAAGTCAAAGTTTTTCGCAAGGCAGGGAATGAATTGGAATTGCTGTATCGGCAGTCTCCGCCTGTCTATACAGATAGTACACCTGACAGACCGGCACTACCCTCGAGTGTCATCCGAGATTCTCAAGATAACTCCAATTCATCCCGGAAGAAAGGTAGAAGTAGGTTTTCTGAAACTCCCGAACCACCGCCAGAGTCGGATTTGCCAAAACCAAGCGATCGTTGAGAAAAGCCCTCAATAGGTGCGAGATTGAGAAAATGAAAATAAACTTACATAGCCCTGTAGAAGAAGCTCAAATTCAAATCCTTCCCTTAATTGATGTCATTTTTTGTATCCTGACATTTTTTATTTTGGCTGCTTTGCAATTTACTCGACAACAGGCGATTAATATCGATTTACCTAAAGCTAACACGGGTACATCTGCTGCCAATGTGGTTTCACAAGCAGGACGCGATATATTACCTGTAACAATTGATGCTGTTGGTCAAACCTACGTAGAAAAACAGCCTATCAATCGGGAGCAACTAAAGACCGTGCTAGAGGATTATATCAAAAAGAACCCTAAAGGTGTTTTGGTTCTAAACGCTTCCCGCTCCGCTACTTATAATGATGTCATAGAAATGTTAGATTTGTTACGTCAAGTGGGGGGCGATCGCGTTTCTTTGGGCATTACTCCCGGCTCTTCAAATGGGTCCACAAACTTCCCCCAGCCTGCTTCTCCCTCTTTTCCTAATAATCCCAATACCTCAGAAGGAGCACCTTTACCAAATACCGCACCTCTAGATCCCTTCAATATTCCTCCTGCACCCAATCAGATTCCTTCCGGACAAGGAGTTACACCCGTAAATCCGTCTGGTTCTTTTCCCGCCTTACCTAAAGTACCTGCTTCCCAAGCGCCTGCAGGTGGGAAAACGAATTCCTCTCCTAATAGATGAGCTGTGGCAGCGGATTGTGTAGCGGATATAACTTTTACAAATAAGATATCCGTTACATCCGTTGGTCATCCATTGGTCATCCGTTGCTCCAAACCTAAAAATATGCAGAATAAATCCCAGTCTCAGAACAAATCTCTGCTAATTTACTTGTAAATTAGTTAGAGAGTGCGTTGTCTCTAACACTAGATCGAGTCCTTCGCCAGTAGAGAAGATTTCTCCCATAATTCCCCTCGGTTTCTGCCAAAGGAGTTTTGCATGAATATTGGGGCACTATTACTTGTTTGGGTGGTAACAGCCATTGGTTTATTTATTATTAGCAAACTGCCTTTAGGAGTCGAAATTGACTCCCCACAGAAAGCTTTCATCTCCGCAGCTGTTCTGGGAATTGTAACCGCAGTCGTCAGACCATTGTTACGTCTTGTATTTGCCGTACCCAACTTTCTAACTTTTAACTTGTTATCCGGCTTCTTCACTTTTGCGATCGCTGTTGTCAGTTTTGGGCTAGCGGCTTGGTTAGTGCAAGGGTTTCGCTTGCGCTATGGTGCTTGGAGCGCTATTTTAGGGGCTTTTGCGCTCTCGCTTCTTAGTAGCTTAATATACCATTTACTGGGTCTTTAAAAGTTAGCCAAGAGCCGTTAGTCATTAGCTTTTTGGCTATTCACCAGTGACCAATGACCAATGACCAATGACCAATGACTAATGACTATTCATTAGTAGTTGGGGGAGTAACTGTTGTACTAGATTGCTGACTGCGTTGTTCCCGTCGTTTTCGATCTGCTGAGAGCAAATCTGACATCACTGCCAGTGCTTGGGATATCTTATCTAAGTTAGAACGATAGATCTCCAAATCTTTACCCAGTTTGTCGTCTGACAAGTGCAAGCCCTCGGCAATTGTTGTCAATGCCTCAGTACGTTTCTTTTCGTCTTTAACCAGTTCTGAGTTGGAGAATTCTAATAAGGAGAAGACACCAATCGCGAATAAGCGATTGTACTTAAATTTAGGATTGTTGGAAATTGCTTGCAGCGAGGATTGCAAATCAGCATCTCTATCTAAATGAGTTTGCTGGCTTAACCACGCTATTAATTCTGAAGCGGGTAAGCTTTCTGCTAGAGCTTGCAACCTTTGAGCATCTTGTCTGTAACGTTGTGGATCTTCCTCTAGTGCCTGAACAAGGGCGTTAAAAATCGCCTCCTTATCCCGTTCTGGCTGATAGCCTTGCATGAAACGGTCAAAGGCAGTAACGACGCCCAAGGCATAAATTGGATCGTAGCTAAAATCTACGTTAACTGACAGCAGATGCATTTCCACCATTAACTCTTCCACATACCACCCTTTCCATAAACTGCTAGTTTCACTGTTGTTTGCCTCTTATAGTTTCTTATCAAACTCTTGGCTCAAACACTTGCCTTCACCTTATCTGGAATGGCGATTTATCAAGTATGTGAGTGCCATTATTGTGCAAATTTTTTAGAAAAGAAAGGGGGTGTTTAATTGAATTATGGTTCTAGAACTTGCATTTGGTTTCAATAAAACGAATGGTTCTTTTTATGACTTTAAAACCCTTATGAGTATTTATAATAGCCAAAATATATTTTTTTTAATATTAAATTAGGTAAATTAGTTACAATAAGCAAAAAATAAAATGAGTAATATTCTCTTGCTTTTCTAAAACGAGCAATTTTTGTAGGTGTTGCTGTGGTGCAGGTTAGATGTTGGTGGGTGGTGCCCACCCTACCCCTGTGTGGTGCAGGTTGGATGTTGGTGGGTAGTGTTGCCATTTTGGACTGTCGGTGAATTTGTAGCGCTTAACGATGTGTCTAAAATTTTCTATCTGTCTGATAAGCGCCCCAAGGGCAACGCGTCACCCGTTATAAATGAAAGAAACACTTCCCTCACTCCCTCACTCCCTCACTCCCTCACTCCCCCACTCCCTCACTCCCTCACTCTCTCACTCCCTCACTCCCTCACTCCCCCACTCCCTCACTCCTTCCCTCAAGAGTGTTTCTTAAGAGCTGCGATCGCTTGAAGAAAGCGAAGAATTATTACAATTTAAATTTGGACTAAAGCTTTTCAAAATTTTGCCCAGAAAGCCCTTGAGAGTAGCAAAATTTTGCCCAGAAAGCCCTTGAGAGTAGCTTGGGTTCAAAAATTCCTTACGAAACTTGCTCCAAAGAATCCATTTCCTGTAAAGATTGCCAGCCTGCTTGCCATTGAGAGTCATCTTGTAGTAACTTGGCGTTTATCCAGAAACGGACATTAGGGTCACAAGCAGCAACCATTTCCGCATACACCCATTTACCCTGGTTTTTGCGGTTGACAACTTGGAAGTGTCGCCAGCCGTCTACTTTTTTCTGTGCGGTCCATTTAGAACCCACTAGGTAAGGAAATTTTTGCTTCTTAGCCATATGGTCTTGACACTCCGTTTACGCTAAGCTTAATGGCACACCTTGGATAATTTTGCGCCGCGCATTTTTTATAAATAGTTAACTATTAGTTTACTTCACTAGCAGACCCCACTTATCTACCTAATTATCTTTGAGCAGAACTCAACGAAGGAATTCCACAGATAATGACTACAGTAATAGCCCAGTGGCATTTCGAGCATTGGGGTTGAAAGGTCAATAAACTCTAAAATACGCAAAAAGCGGTCAGCTTTTCTGGGTTGGGAAGGTGGTATATGTGTTAAAGTCACTTAATATTTTTCCAGTTATGCCCTGGCCTGCCGATAGACAACAAAAGACCCTCGAAAACCATTGTGCAAACAAAGGGAATGAAAACTTTTGGGGTCTTGGTAGCAAGAAGGAGTTGTCTGGGAACTTTCACACCCTCTATTATCGTCATTATACAACATCAATGCAGATATATAGCAGTTTGCCATTGCACGCAGAGGAGAGTCGCTTGCAGAAGATTAACCGTAGAGCTTGGGGATCGGTTAACACGGTAATCATTCATGTCAGAGGAGAGTGTGAAAAATCACAGATAATCTGTAGCTAACAAGTCCAATAGGTGGACACTGATGTTATTTCTGGCACGTCATTTTTATCTTCTATCACAGAAAATAACTGCTCGGTGTCTGTCCAGTGAGTCAGAAGTTGGTGAGTGCTGGATTGGGTTTGCTTTGTTACTGATAGCTAATAAATTTGAAAGTTATCATGTCAACGAGCATAACGAATTCAGCAATCCCAACTTTTTGATTTAAGTAGTTACTTTTTAACCAACAATATTAAGCAAGTTAACAATACTCAATGGAGCTGCAATCATATGGACTTGTATGGAGATGCCTTAAATATCCTAAAGGAAACGAGTCGGACATTTTACATCCCAATAGTTCGTTTACCACTTGGTTTGCAAGAAGCAGTGGCATCAGCTTATTTGTGTTTGCGAGCTATTGATGAAATTGAAGACCATTCAGAACTAGATAACCCCACTAAAGCAAAATTACTGCGATCGATTAGTTTGACATTACAAGCCGGGGTGGATGGTTTTGCAGTTGACGCTTTCCAAAAAGGATTGAGCACCCATGAAAATGTATTACCAGAGGTTTCCATTCGCATTCGCGAATGGGCAATACTTGCTCCTGCAACTATTGCACCTCGAATTTGGGATGCAACTGCTGCAATGGCAGACAGAATGGCTTACTGGGCAGAACGCAATTGGAAGATTCAGACTGAGTCCGATCTAGATCGTTACACATTTGGAGTTGCTGGTGCAGTAGGCTTGATGCTTTCCGATCTTTGGGCGTGGTATGATGGAACCCAGACAAACCGTACCCATGCCATTGGTTTTGGTCGGGGGTTACAAGCGGTTAACATCCTCCGCAATCACACTGAGGATTTGTCTCGTGGGGTAAATTTTTATCCTGATGCCTGGACTGAGGAGAAGATGCACCAGTATGCTCGTCAAAATCTAGCACTGGCAGATGCCTACATCAGCTCTCTTCCTGTGGGTCCAGCTTTGGACTTTTGCAACATTCCGTTAACTCTGGCTTATGGAACCCTTGAAGCCCTAATGAATGGTAAACAAAAACTGAGCCGCAGCGATGTGCTTGCACTCATTGACCAATTGACAAAAACAAGCAGGTAAAGTATACAAATCTTGTTGTGCTATCCAAAAGGAAACTGCACTACAGCGGTTTACATCCTCACACACTACAAACTATGTTTGTTTTCGTTTATTGTTAGGGTCTAAAATTTTGCTAAAAATTGCTCCTCGCACGCACTCACACATTGTTAAAGTAGTTTTTATGTCAAGTTCAGATGAGTAAGTTCTTGTTTTTAAATTTGTGAAAACAACTCTTTTCCTCAATCCTCCTTCCTTTGATGGGTTTGACGGTGGTGCAGGTTCCCGTTACCAAGCCAAACGTGAAATTACTTCCTATTGGTACCCTACATGGTTGGCGCAGCCAGCTGCCCTCGTTCCAGGAAGCAAGCTTGTAGATGCTCCTCCGCACAACCAAACGGTAGAAGATGTGCTGAAAATCGCCAAGGATTATGAATTGGTTATCATGCATACCAGCACACCCTCCTTGGCTAATGATGTAAAGTGTGCTTTGGCAATTAAGGAGCAAAACCCTCAGGTACAAATTGGTTTCGTGGGAGCGCATACGGCAGTTTTACCAGAGGAAACACTGAGAGAAAACTCAGTTATTGACTTTGTATGTCGCAACGAATTCGACTATACCTGTAAGGAATTGGCAGAAGGGAAACCTTTGGAGCAAATTCAAGGTCTGAGTTTTCGCGAGAGTAACGGTAATATAAGACACAATCAAGAACGCGAATTAATTCACGATTGGGATGTCATGCCCAGCGTACTACCGATTTATGCACGTGACTTGGACATTACCAAGTATTTCATCGGTTATTTATTGCATCCTTATGTTTCTTTTTATACAGGTAGGGGTTGCCCTGCTAAATGCACCTTCTGTCTCTGGCCTCAAACAATTGGCGGTCATCAATATCGTAGCAAAAGCCCGGAAGCAGTTGGGCGGGAAATGGAAGAAGCCAAAGCTATTTTTGGTGACAAGGTGCAGGAATATATGTTTGATGATGACACCTTCACTATAGACAAGCATCGGGCGATCGCCATTAGCGAGCACATGAAACGATTGAAGCTCACTTGGAGCTGCAATGCACGTGCCAATTTAGACTACGATACTCTCAAGCAGCTACGTAATAATGGTTTGCGACTGTTATTGGTAGGATTTGAATCGGGTAATCAACAAATTCTAGATGGCATTAAGAAAGGCATTAAATTAGAAGTGGCGCGAAAGTTTATGGAGAACTGCCACAAACTTGGTATCACCGTACACGGTACATTCATCATCGGCTTACCAAACGAAACCCGCGAGACAATTGAGGAAACAATTCGCTTTGCATGCGAGATGAATCCCCACACCATCCAAGTTTCCATCGCCGCCCCCTATCCTGGTACTGAACTCTACCGACAAGCACAAACTAACGGTTGGTTTAATGACAGTACCTTAGTCGCCAACTCTGGTATTCAAATGTCCACACTGCAATATCCGAACCTCTCCGGTGCTGAGATTGAAGATGCAGTAGAACAAATGTACCGTCGTTTTTATTTTAGACCCAAAGCCATCATTCCAATAGTGGGTGAAATGCTAACCAATCCTCAAATGTTAGTGCGTCGCTTGCGAGAAGGACGCGAATTTTTCTCTTACCTAAAAGACCGTCGTACCCAAGCAGCTACTAAAACACCATCAGTGGTTAGTGGTTAGTTGTTAGTAGGAAAAAAACAACACTCGACACATAAGGTATTTACAAATGAAACTTGGAAGTGAAACTCACAAAGAGCTTTTCTGTCGCAGCTTTATTGAGAGCCATATCAAGTTTGAACCCGAGCAACTTTCTTGGCCAACTGTAGACAGTGTAACTCTCGATCGCTTGCGCGGTATTCCTTTTTGGAAAGAAGCCATCAGTACAGAACAACGGGCAGGGGCTATGGTTCATGCTTTTGCAGAAACAATTAGCGATCCACTACTGCGAGAAGCGATCGCCTTACAAGGAATGGAAGAAACCCGCCACTTCCGACTTATTCAGTTTTTAGTAAACCATTACGATATTAAGATTTCTCCACCTCCAGAACCAGTACTCCCTAGCAATATTAAAACAGCCTTCCTTGACTTTGGCTTTGGAGAATGTCTTGACTCGTTCTTAGCTTTTGGACTATTTGGAATTGCCCGCCTAGCTCGCTATATGCCCGAGTCATTGTTTGAGATTTTCCATCCAATTCTTAACGAAGAAGCACGTCATATTATGTTCTTTGTAAATTGGGTAACGTACTTACAAATCAATGAAGGTAAAAGTAACTGGATGCGAGGAATTGATGCTCTTTGGCATTACGGGAGAGCATTTCAAGACAAAATCCAAGCTTTTCATGGCTCAACTGAAGATAAACAGGTTGGTTTCACTGCCACTGGAGCTAGTAACTTTATGGATAATTTAACCCTCGAACTATTTTTGTCTACTTGCCTTAAAGAAAATGCCAAACGCATGAGTGCCTTTGACAAACAGCTCCTCCAACCGCAACTATTACCTACACTTGCCAAGATTTCTCTCCCCATTATCAAGCTAATATCTCGGCGTCAATCCAAGCCAATCGCACAGTTTTCCAAACAATAAGGGATGTCCAAGAAATAAATTATCTTGTGGTACGGGCGTCCTCGCCCGTCACTTACAATTGACTGCCCTTAATCCCCCACCACAAGAGAAAGTTGGATATTTTTTTATCTGGAAGTCCCTTAGCACGAAAAGTACCATCCAACGTAGGTTGGGTTGAGGAACGAAACCCAACAAAATCAGTCATATCAAGTCCGGTTAATTAGTTATGATTAAACAATCTGTACAAAAACCAGAAAACTCGCTCCCCCTCTCCCCCTCTGCCTTAATGATAAGTCTTTACCCGGACATGATATCATTTGTTAGGTTGGGCTACAGCGAGACCCAACCAACAATTTATCTTAACTGAACCGTATTGCTCACCGCTTCTACTTAAACTGTTCTGGTTCAAGACGCGAAAATTGCAATTCCTTGACGTTGTATTCTACTCATTGCCACGGTCAAACTCCACTTTACCGTAGTCCAATTTTATAATCCGGTCAGCTACATGAAAATAGCGATCGTCGTGGGTAATTGCCAGTACAGTTTTGCCCTTATCCCTAAGTTGTGGTAGAAGTTGAGTGTAAAACGTTTTTTTAAATACTGGGTCTTGGTCAGCTGCCCATTCATCAAAAAGATAGATGGGTCTGTCTTCCAAAAATGCAGTAAGCAAAGCCACTCTTTTACGCTGTCCTTGTGAAAGATTTGTGGTAGAAAGCTTGCCATTTTCAACTGTGACCTTATGGTCTAATTGGAGTATCTTCAAATACTCTTGGGCTTGAGTATCAAGGTCAACATTTTCTAATCCCAAAAGTTCATCAAATAAATAAAAGTCAGAGAACACTACGGAAAAATGCTGGCGATACCACTCTCGATTGTTTTCCGTAATAGATTCCCCATCAAATTGAATTTCTCCTGCCTCAGGGACGTAGAGCCCGGTGATGATTTTGGCTAAAGTAGATTTACCACTCCCATTTCCCCCCACAATAAACACCAGTTGTTGGGGGTGAAGCGTCAGATCGATAGGACCGAGAATAAAGGTGCTATCTTCGCGATCTGTGCGATAAGTATGGATAACATCTACCAGTTGTAAACACTGCCAGGAAGACTTGCTTTCAGGTGGAACAGTTAAGACTTCCGCTTGACTGGTTAGGGATAAGCCCAGTGCTTCGATTTTTTGTAAGGCAATGCCAGCTTTGCTAAGCCGAGGAAAACTCTCCACTATGTTGTTCATCGGCATCATTAAGTAGGCAAAGATTAAGATGTAGCCAGAACGGGTTTGGGAACTTATGGTCAGCAGATGGGGAAGCGCAAACAAGACAAAACCAATCGCGAAAAAAAATAAAAGTCTTCCCCAGCTAGTGGTGGATGTAAAAAGGGTTAGACCTTGAGTGTTGTGACGGCGGAAGGTAGCAGCTGCTGAGTCCAGATGGTTGGCAAGGAAAAATTGACGCCGTCTGTAGTGCAGCTTGAGTTCTTTAACCCCTTCTGTAATGGTGCGGAAATGCTTAAACAATACATCTTGATCCTCACGGGCAAGGGCAAGGAATTTCTCTCCCCTTCTCAATAACCATTGGGAACTGCCAATTGCTACCACTGCAAGCGCTACAACCATCAGAAGTACCAACCATGAGAGCCAAGTTATATACAACAGGCAGCCGACAACAATTGCAACATCAATGCAGAGGTAAGGAATGAGATGAACAGCGTCAGTAACCGCTTGCACATCCTCCGTAAGAGTTGCCAAGAGACGGGGGCTTCCTATTTGTTCTAAATGACTCAACCCAGAAGAGAGAATCTGGCGACTCAAACGCGTCCGCAATTGGAACACAGCATGCTGAGATAAGCGAATCAGCATGACCTGAGAAATGATACTCGTTATAAGAGCAACTAATGAGAGCCCCACAAAACTCCAAGCCAGGAGTGTGAGGCGGTCAGTTGTGCCTTGGCTGCCAGCAGTGCTAATGAGGGCAATGAGGCTAGCGCTACTGCTGCCGCTTAATAATCCAGTGACAATCGCAATCGCCACCATCCTCCAAGAAGAACGCAGGAGAAAGTAAATCAGGTTCATGACGGTAGACTGCAAACCAATTGAGATCGCACTTTTGGAAAAGACAAAAATTGTATATATAAAAGTCTCTTATAGTATCGCCTGAAAGTGGTAATTTTACATCCCAAAATTATAGGTTGTGTAGACATAAAATCGTACACTGGTTCCGGTAACTTATAAAACGCGCACGCTGTTTGCGCTCTAGGTAGTCAATGCATATTTCGGTGTTTTCAACGGCTTCCCTCAGTCAGGCGATCGCAATTTGCTTTTTATTCATCCTTTGTATATCAGCCGTATTGTTTTACTGCTACGGCATCTACGCGGCAATAGAGTTTTTTTCACATTCCATGAAGATAGACCCGGACTTCCACCCACCCATTACTATCTTGAAGCCAATATGCGGTTTAGACATTGATACCTATGAAAACTTTGTCTCGTTCTGCCAACAGGACTACCCGAAGTACCAAATTATTTTTAGTGTACGTGACGAAGGCGACCCCAGTGTGGAAGTCGTTAAGAAAATCATCAATGAGTTCCCAGAAGTTGATATTCGTCTGGTGGTAAGCAATCGCACGATTGGCACAAACCTAAAAGTCAGCAATTTAGCAAATGCACAAGCGGAAGCCAAGTATTCTATCCTGTTGCTTGCAGATAGCGACGTTCGTGTTGGTTCAGACTATTTGAGACGCGTTGTTCAGCCAATGAGAGACCCATCTGTGGGTGTCGTGACCTGTTTGTACCGTCCCCTAGTGCGGGGGTGGGTGGCGATGTTTGAAGCTGTGGGAATTTCGACAGAATACCATGCTGGCATTCTAGTCGCTCGAAAACTAGAGGGAATGAAGTTTGCCCTCGGCCCAACCATTGCTATCCGGAAAACAACTTTAGAAGCAGTTGGAGGATTTGTGGCAATTGCCGATTATCTGGCAGATGACTTTCAACTGGGCTACTTGCCTGCCCGAGCTGGTTATAAAGTCGTGCTTTCTGACTATATAATTGACCATGCGATCGCAACAGAAAGCTGGAGCGATCTTATCGACCGTCAAACACGGTGGAATTGTTGTACGCGAGTTTCCCGTCCTTGGGGTTATCTAGGGCTAATCTTTACCCACGGCACATCGACTAGCTTATTATTTTTGATTGCAACATCCGGGTCAATGTTTGGCTGGGCTGTGCTGTTGTTAACTTGGAGTACAAGATTGCTCTTGGCTTGGGTCGTTGGAGTTAATAGCCTCAAAGATTCAGTTGCCAAAAATTGTTTGTGGCTGGTACCTTTACGCGACCTCATCAGCTTTGGATTGTGGTGCTACAGCTTTGTTGGTGACACCTTCGAGTGGCGCGGTCAGCGACTGCGGTTGACAAGAGGTGGCAAACTCGTCCCACTGACACCGGACTCGTAAGCCAAAAACAGCAACCGTGGCTTGTGAAAAACGGTAAGCTAGTGGCAATACCATCTGAATCTAATAATCTACTGTTCAATTAGGTACTCAGTTTTCTGGAGAGAACTTTGGGGATGAGTGTTAATCTAAATTCTTTAGAAAATCCGACAGATTTGGTAACTGCTCCTGCCACTACAAAAACTCGCTACATTCCGCGCCATCATCGTCGCATTCTCTGCATTTTTCCTAAGTACAGTCGCTCGTTTGGTACCCTCCACCATGCTTACCCTTTGATAAGCCGTGTCAAGGCTTTTATGCCACCCCAAGGGATTTTAGTTGTAGCGTCCTATTTACCTAAAGAGTGGGAAATCCGGTTTATTGATGAGAATGTGTGTCCTTGCAAAAGGAGTGATTACCAATGGGCTGATGTGGTGATTGCGAGTGGAATGCACATCCAAAGACCACAAATCAATCAAATTAACGAACTAGCCCATAGAGAAGGCAAAATTACAGTTGTCGGTGGTCCCTCAGTCTCTGGTTGCCCGGAGTATTACCCTGAGTTTGATATTTTACATTTAGGTGAATTAGGGGATGCAACTGATAAGATGATTGAGTATTTGGATGCAAATCACACGCGCCCCCAAAAGCAAATTCGCTTTGAAACAAAAGAACGGTTACCTCTTAATGAGTTCCCGATTCCGGCATATCACCTGATTAATCTCAAACAATATTTTCTGGCAAACGTTCAGTTTTCCAGTGGTTGCCCTTACAATTGTGAGTTTTGTGATATACCCGAACTCTACGGGCGCAACCCCCGCCTGAAAGAACCAAAGCAAGTTCTGGCTGAACTTGATGCCATGCTGGAATCTGGGAATCCGGGGGCAGTGTACTTTGTTGATGATAACTTTGTGGGCGATCGCCGTGCCGTCATGAAGTTGCTTCCTCATCTCATTGAATGGCAAAAAAGCAACGGCTACCCCATTCAATTTGCCTGTGAAGCCACGCTAAATTTGGCTCAAAGCCCAAAATTGTTGGAAATGATGCGAGAAGCTTATTTTTGTACGGTTTTTTGCGGTATTGAAACACCGGAAACGAATGCTCTTCAAGCCATTTCCAAAACCCACAACCTAAGTATGCCGATTCTGGAAGCGGTTAAAGTTTTGAACAGTTATGGCATGGAGGTGGTATCGGGAATAATTATCGGGTTGGATACGGATACACCAGACACCGCAGATAGAATTCTGGAATTTATTCGTTTATCCCAAATTCCCATGTTGACAATTAACCTGCTTCATGCATTGCCAAAAACTCCACTATGGCGCAGGTTAGAACAAGAAGGGCGACTCGTGTTGGATGAAAATCGGGAGTCAAATATCGAATTTTTAATGCCTTACGAACAAGTTATTCAGATGTGGCGACGCTGCATTACAACTGCGTATGAACCGGAATTTTTATACCAACGATATGCTTACAATATGGAGCACACATACCCCAACCGCATTAAGGTTCCCAATAGCCCAGCCCGTACTTCTTGGGCAAATATCAAAAAAGGTTTGACGATTTTAAGTAATATCATGCTCAGGGTAGGTGTCTTCGGCAACTACCGCGAAACCTTTTGGAATATGGCACTACCCGCACTAAAAGCTGGCAGAATAGAAAGTTTAATTCATGTGGGACTTGTGGGGCACCATCTGATTAAGTTTGCACACGAGTGTGCCCAGGGAGATGAATCTGCTTCCTTCTACTCGCAGAAGTTGCGCGATCGCAAACTGATTACTCCCTTCCCGCTAGAAGATTACCAAAAACGTAACATAAAAAATACATTGTGATTACAAAACAAGCTCTGGTTTCTACAACGCTTGAGTGGGTCAAAGGGCTGGAAATTGCGTGCTCGCTGATTTACGGGCCAAATATTTCTTGCTTATTGGTACGCAATTACGTACTATAATAGCTATAAGATCGTTTATCTAAGGTGGAAATGTTATGAATTGCTTATTAGCTTCTGAAGCTCGTGAAAATTTATACAAATTAATCGATCAGGTCGCTGAGACACACGACCCAGTAATGATAAAAGGCAAAAGAACTGAAGCTATCTTAGTCTCTAGAGAAGATTGGGAGGCCATACAAGAAACCCTTTATCTAGCCTCCCTTCCTAGCTTTGTCGAATCAGTAAAAGGTATCGAAAACAATCCTATTGAAGAATGGACAAATGCTAAAGATCTCGGACTGCTATAAGTGCTATGTGGGAGATTTTTCTTAGTAAAAAAGCGGTAGCAGATTTAGAGAAAATTAAGAACGCTGGATTGGAAGAAAAGGTAATATCTCTTCTGAAAATATTGCAAGAGAACCCTTTTACCAACCCTCCACCTTATGAAAAGTTGGTAGGAGACTTATCAGGTTACTATTCACGTAGAATTAATATCAAGCATCGCCTTGTATACAAAGTAATGAAAGAAGAACAAATCGTACAGGTGTTTAGAATGTGGACGCACTATGAGTAGTTTGTTGCCGAATCTTGAGTAGTGCAGTTTAAAACGGCGATAAGTAAAGGTTTTGAAGGAATTGAGCATAGTACATATAAATTAGTTGCTTGAAGTAACCGATTATTTGGAGTCATGTTAACTGGATGTAGAATTTTATTTGGCTCTCGGTAGTCTTTGAAACATGCCGCCTAATCTCTATGCTTTCTGTCATTCTTCCCCAAAGATTTGGGGAAGAATGACAAGCAGAAGAACAAGTTCAAAAGTTGTTACTGCATATTGGGATAAAAATGTGATACAATGCTAATTTAAACGTTAAGTACCAGTAATGCGAGTTCTAAGGCTGTAAATCAGGGTCAAAATATTTACATCAATAGCTATGTCAACAAGAACGCTCGATCTTCAACAATTACAAATCAGTGTTAGTGAGTTGCTCTCCTTGATTCAAGATGATAAAGAAATAGTCATTACTAATGGTAGTACTCCTGTTGCTAAATTGACTCTACTTAATCCTGTTGCTCAAGCCATCAGTGAATCAGAAAAAAACCTCTACCCGGATTAAATTTAGGTGCAATGGAAATGAGCAATGATTTCGATCAACCTTTATCCGATGAATTTTGGTTGCAAAATTCATGAATTTACTATTAGATACACATACCTTTATTTGGTGGGATAGCGAGCCAACAAAACTTTCTAAGTGAGCATTAGACTTATTAGCAGATAAGAATAATATTAGGTTATTAAGTGTTGTAAGTCTCTGGGAAATCCAAATTAAAGACCAGTTAGGTAAACTAACACTAAATAAACCTTTAGGCGAAATTATTGCTAGTCAACAAAAAAAATTATATCGAAATCTTACCAATAACCGTTGCTCATGTTTTAGCTTTAGACGGTTTGCCTCTTTATCATAAAGATCCTTTTGACCGATTACTAATTGCTCAAGCTAATATAGAAAATGCTGTGCTAATTAGTTGTGATGCTGTTTTTACTAATTATTCAGTTCAGGTAAAATGGTAGCTCATGCTATACAATGAGAAGATTTCTGAGAAGGCAATCATGAATACTAGCCTTGGCGATGTGGTTATTTATAGTCGATGATGACATTTCTCATAGAACTGTTTTGCTTCTTCAGAAATCGCGTTGCGCCCGATGTACCCGGATATTAATTGTTACATCCCGAATTTGATTTTCGGTTGCCGCAGAATGAGGTTTCATCAATAGAAATCCTTTAACGTTTACACATTGAGTCTACAAATATTGTATACTCAAGCCCACCAAATCTAAGCTGTAGTGGACAGTACCAATCCTACGTGTATTTCAAAAATTAAATAGTAATCCTATATTAGAGTAAAAACAAAATGAGTAACAGTAGAGACAAAAAGGCATTTCATTTGTCGTATTCATAGTTCCAAAAATTATTAAAACCTTTTGCCATAATCTTCTTGTCCCTTCTCTCAAGGACAATCAATGGGACAGGCAGAAGTATCATCTGTAGCACAGTTATGCAGTTTTTCCATAGTGTTAGAAACGGAAAACTTAGCTGATGCTAACCTCAACGCATTTTTTGATTCCTTAGCTTCTCTAGAAAACCAAGATATCTCACCCACCTTTGCCAACGAAGTTTTACTGATAGATAGCGGCGATGTTCCCCCGGCAAATCTTGAAAAACTTCAAGGAAAATATCCTTGGATTACAGTTCATCAAGCAGCCTTAGGAACAAGTTATTACAAAGCCAAGATGGTAGGCGCGGCATTGGCTACAGGAGATATCGTTGTCTATTGCGATTCAGATTGTATTTATGAAAAACACTGGCTGAGAAATCTCCTGACCCCCTTTACTCAAGACAATAACATCCAAATCGTAGCTGGAGAAACGACAACAAGAGGTCGAGGTTCATACGGTACTGCAATGGCATTGACCTACATATTTCCCCAATTTTCAGGGCAAAAAAACTTAACAAAAACCTGTCAATATTTTCTAAATAACGTAGCTTTTCGACGGGATTTTCTCCTAAAATACCCTATTTCTACCGACCTTCCCCTTTACCGAGGTAACTGCGTCATTCATGCCCAAAATATACGCTCTTTAGGTTACTCTATTTGGAGACAACCACAGGCTAGGGCAACCCATGCTCCACCTAATGGATTATCCCACTTTTTCTGGCGCTTTCTACTCATTGGTCATGATTATTACTGGCAAAAATGTCTTTTAGAACAGGCTAAATCCAAAGGAAACTATCAAGAACCCATATCTGGATTCAAAGGGAAATTACAAATTTTCTGTGAAAGATTGGGGAAAATGTTATCTTATAACCTCAGTCACTTAATTTACTTGCCCTTTGCAATTCCAATCATTATAACTGCAGCGTTTCTCATTTTTGTGGGGTATGCCGTGACTCGCTTTCAACCACAATATTTGCTAACTACATATAACAAAAAACTCTTTGAACGCTCCTGATGACCCTTCAACGCCACCACCGCGCTACATCTTGAATGGCAGTAATGACTTCTGTAACTGCTTCCAAGTTACCTAATTTAAAAATTATTGGAGCCAAAGGACTTATGTCTTATAGCAAATTTTTGCGATTGTGTAAAGCTAGCTTGTGGAGCGTAGCTTGCCAGAGAGGGAAAAGTTGAGTGACTGGCATTTCTAATAGACGAAAAACTAAAGCACTTAGGGCATTGGCACGAGCACCAAAGCAATCAGGGCTCCTTCCTCTGCGCGTCGTTGATAAAGTTCAAGCAAGGTAGTATGAGCCTCTGCCATGTTTAAGCCCAATCCAGGCAAATCGTCTTTCCGTTCCGGCTTAACTGGAGATGTTAACAGACGACGAGAAAGGTCGTGAACTAGGTCATGTAGACGATAAGTGCAAGTGTCATTGGCAAAAGAAACACTCTCTGACAGCAAAGCATAGTCCCGTAAGTAACGTAGAATTTCCCGTGCCTTCCGTGCATCAGTTTCCCACAGTGTTGCCACCATCTCTTGAGTCAATATCGCATCCTCAGGCACAACACCCAGCCATGCAAATTGTTGAAGTCTCTCTGGAGGTAATCGTTGTAAGCTCAGGTTGAATGAAGCTAATAAACTTAAGTGTTTGCGAGCTGCTTCATCTCCTACTTCTTCTGCCCCAGGTAAGTCTAATATCTCTAGTCGGGCTATTTCATTCTGTAAATCAGTAAGCAACTCGGTCCAAGAAATACCGTCTATAATTTGAGATGCTGCCAATTCCAGTGCTAATGGTAAATATTCTACCGCTTTAGCTAATGCTAGAACCTTCTCTTCTTCTATGCCCTTAAAGTTAAATTGGTTGTTATTACGCTTTTTAATATAATCTGCCAATAATTTCAATGCTTGCTCTTCCGTCATTACCTTTAAGGGGTAAAGAGTTGCATCCAAGTATCTTGCTATTTCAGCGTTACGAGTTGTGATTAAGACTCGACACTCAGAACCACCGACTCGGAAGGGCAGGGCATGAGTATAATCCCAAACATCATCCACGACTAGCAACGCCGCCTTTTTATGCAACAAACTACGCAAGTGATGGGAAACTGCATGAAGATTAGTACAGGGGAAGTCATAGTCACCAAGAGCTTGCACCCAGCTTGTAAGTAGAGAAAGCACATTAGGCTCTTGACCTAAGGTAGCCCAGAGAACACCATCTGGAAAACGCTCCAATACATCAGGAGCGTGGGCTAGAGCTGCTGCTAGGGTTGATTTACCAATACCTCCCAAGCCATGAATCGCACTTACTACCAGCCCACTTGTACTTGCAGTTGCATCGAGAAGACACTTTTTAAGGTCTCTGGTGACTTCTGGGCGTTCGACAAAGTAAGAAGGCAATGATGGTGCGTGGAAGGGAGCCAATGACTTTTGCTGTCTTAGTTCCACTGAAACCTTATTAACCCATTTCTGGTTAAAAACAGAGGCATAAAGATTGTTATAAATTTTTAATTTTCCCTGGTTTTTTAGTACTAATCCCGATAGCTGCAGTTCTATTTGTTCAAGACTGTTATCAGCAGAAATTTCATCTTGCTGCAAAATTTTCTGGTACAGTTGTAGCAATTGCCTAGCACGTTCCTGATTGCTCAAGATGCGATCGCGTATTGTTCTCAAATGCTCTGGTTCATCCTGACCTTCCCAATTTTCGATAATACGTGAACTGACTAAGTTTTCTATGCACTGTGCTTCTTCGCCAGCAGGAATACAATCTCTAGAATCACAAATTAATTGACAAAGTTTTTGAGTAAGAAATGGTTGTCCCGCAGTCCAAGTCAATATTTCTTTGATTACTGTTTCACAATCACTAACTTTTCCTTCTAAACCTTGTGCTAAAGGTTCAACCTCATTTAATTTAAAACCCTCTAGTTGTATCGCTTTACCAATATTAAAAGGAGTACGTTTTTTATCACGAATCAAATCAGAAGGTGTTGCTACTCCCAAAAGAACAAAAGTCAAGCGATTGTAAGCAGAATTATCAGATCTTCGGTTATAGCAAGCTCGGATAAAAGCTAAAAAATCTTCTTTGAAATCTAATTGTAAAATACTATCAATTTCATCAATAAAAATTACAATTTGCTGAGAAATTTCTTGCAGCAAAACCTTTTCTATAAAAATCTGCAACCATGTTACTGGAGACAGATGACCATGCTGATTCAACCAGGTCGAGACGTCAAAGTTTTCTTCTAGCTCACAGTTATTGACCAAATTCTGGATAAAGCTACCATACCACTGCTCAGGTGTTACCTGCTGAGTACCGAGCAAGGTAATATCAATAGCCGCACAAACAATACCAGCCTTTTGCAGTTTTTTCATGGTTTGTACCCGCAAGCTGGATTTTCCCATTTGTCGAGAATTTAATACATAACAGTAATTTCCAGCGATCGCGGACTCGTACAATTCTTTGTCTGCCCGTCGCTCTACATAAGTTGATGCCTCTGGTGGTAGAGATCCCCCAACCTGGTAAGTACTTATACTCATCAGTTCATCCCAAGAGATTCGCCAAAATACTGTCTGTATAAATTACAGCGTAGCGTCACCTTGGCGATCGCGTTGATGAAGGATTTTTTGGAATCGTTTCAATCCCGCGAACGGGTTTCATTGATTTGAAAGTTACATCAGTTTCGATATCGATATCCAATCCATACTGTTTCAATCCCGCGAACGGGTTTCATTGATTTGAAAGCCGATTCGTCCTCACTTGCGTTGAGGTCAGCGCCGTTTCAATCCCGCGAACGGGTTTCATTGATTTGAAAGCTGGTATCAACCCATAATTCCTATACCAGTTAATAAAAAGTTTCAATCCCGCGAACGGGTTTCATTGATTTGAAAGGGCGAGGTTGTGACGGAGAACACTATAAACTTGGTTTCAATCCCGCGAACGGGTTTCATTGATTTGAAAGTAATTGCCGCCCGTCCCTGCCGCGCCCCCTCCTGTAAGTTTCAATCCCGCGAACGGGTTTCATTGATTTGAAAGGCCCCGACTGCACGCTTGAGGTGGTTGGTACATTCGTTTCAATCCCGCGAACGGGTTTCATTGATTTGAAAGATAAAGGCAGCTAATCGTGCAGGTGACGAGTGGAAGTTTCAATCCCGCGAACGGGTTTCATTGATTTGAAAGTCTGTAATTTTTCCCCAGCCATCGGGACGACCCGCTTGCGTTTCAATCCCGCGAACGGGTTTCATTGATTTGAAAGGATTGCTAGGGTCGCTACAGATTTCAACGATCTGGTTTCAATCCCGCGAACGGGTTTCATTGATTTGAAAGTTTCCTTGGGGTGACTTTGCGGATTTGTGCGACTTTGGTTTCAATCCCGCGAACGGGTTTCATTGATTTGAAAGTGAGTGACGAAAATTTAAGTGATTTTCAAAAGAAAGTTTCAATCCCGCGAACGGGTTTCATTGATTTGAAAGCTTATAAACGAGTCGGGTTTGTACTCCCTCATACTGTTTCAATCCCGCGAACGGGTTTCATTGATTTGAAAGTAAGCTGGAGGTTTACAATGGCATGGGATACAGGCTTGTTTCAATCCCGCGAACGGGTTTCATTGATTTGAAAGCTATTAACTGTATATGGAGTTAATAAAAGAGATGTTTCAATCCCGCGAACGGGTTTCATTGATTTGAAAGTTATTTCAAATTGTTGGTGAGATGCTGTAGACCCGTTTCAATCCCGCGAACGGGTTTCATTGATTTGAAAGTACTTGAGAAACGTCAAGACCCATGTAAATACGACTACGGTTTCAATCCCGCGAACGGGTTTCATTGATTTGAAAGACAACAGAACCTGGCAAGACTTACAGCGATGAGGAAATGTTTCAATCCCGCGAACGGGTTTCATTGATTTGAAAGAATTTTATCAAGGCGTTTCCGACCTCTCAGAAACATGTTTCAATCCCGCGAACGGGTTTCATTGATTTGAAAGGTCGCGTTCGCTCCGCTACTGCCTTGATTGCGCTGCAGTTTCAATCCCGCGAACGGGTTTCATTGATTTGAAAGCAGAAGAGAACATTGCCTATCTTTGGTGCCTTGTTTCAATCCCGCGAACGGGTTTCATTGATTTGAAAGTGGTCTCAGAATCCGAGCTCGGTTGCTGACGCGAATCGTTTCAATCCCGCGAACGGGTTTCATTGATTTGAAAGAAGCTTGTACTGGTATGACTACAGCGACAGTTAGTACTGGTTTCAATCCCGCGAACGGGTTTCATTGATTTGAAAGACAGATAAATTTATTAGAAAAATTATGCTTACTACGTTTCAATCCCGCGAACGGGTTTCATTGATTTGAAAGTCGAAAATTTCTCAACTCTTTATGACCCACAAGTCTGTTTCAATCCCGCGAACGGGTTTCATTGATTTGAAAGACTTGCTCATAAAGCTGTTCCTAAATAAACTAGACTGAGTTTCAATCCCGCGAACGGGTTTCATTGATTTGAAAGTCGATGTGGTCGTTCGCTCCCACTCTAATTGATTGATGTTTCAATCCCGCGAACGGGTTTCATTGATTTGAAAGGCTTGCTGTCTCAACAGTCCAGATTGCTCTGAAATGTTTCAATCCCGCGAACGGGTTTCATTGATTTGAAAGCGATGATAATCCTTGCATGGAGCCAGTGAAAGCTGGGTTTCAATCCCGCGAACGGGTTTCATTGATTTGAAAGTCTCCGTAAACAAAACCGAATTTCTCTGTCGTAGTTTCAATCCCGCGAACGGGTTTCATTGATTTGAAAGCTTGAGCGTGCTGCAGTCGTGTAACGAGTTGTGAGTCGTTTCAATCCCGCGAACGGGTTTCATTGATTTGAAAGTTCCTTCAGCCTCAACCTTCTTCCGAAGTGCATCTTTGGGTTTCAATCCCGCGAACGGGTTTCATTGATTTGAAAGTAGTTATACATTATCTAATATATCGCAAGTAATAAAACGTTTCAATCCCGCGAACGGGTTTCATTGATTTGAAAGCAAAGAAATATTCCATCCAGTCCCTCAGAGTTGTTCGTTTCAATCCCGCGAACGGGTTTCATTGATTTGAAAGCGTAGAACTGACTCGCGATTTGATAGACCTTGGGTGTTTCAATCCCGCGAACGGGTTTCATTGATTTGAAAGCGCCCCCAAAATGACACTCGTGTTACTTCGGAGCCTGTTTCAATCCCGCGAACGGGTTTCATTGATTTGAAAGGCGTCGGGCAATCGTCTTTGGATTTGAGCCAATTGCCTGTTTCAATCCCGCGAACGGGTTTCATTGATTTGAAAGATTAGAAAAAATAATTGGCAGCGCGACAATAAGTGGTGTTTCAATCCCGCGAACGGGTTTCATTGATTTGAAAGCACCGATGGTCGCAATGGGTTGAACGGTCGCAACGGGTTTCAATCCCGCGAACGGGTTTCATTGATTTGAAAGGGCGGTCAACAGAAGCTAACTCTAGAGCCATTTCCATGAGCATTTTTGGCGGGACTGTTCTAAAAGTCCATTTCAGGCTTTGGCAAACAGGCTCGTGCTCATACCAAAATCGCTGTAAGTATTGTATTGTCTAGGTTCTGGAGATTTGGCGGGAGGTGGGGGGTTTTCGCCTAGCATGCGTGCTAGCGCATAGACGCTAAGGACACAAAGAAAGAGGAAAAGAAGATTGGTAATCTTACACCGAAAAGGGAGTAGTTAAAAAGATTTTTCTCAAAAATAGGCATTTTCAAAGCAAAAGTTCAAAATTCGTCTATTTAACAGTTAATTCTTGACTAAAGGTTGTTTTTTTTACTGGTAGAAGAGGAACGCGTAGCCTTGCTTTAAAAAGTAGAAGAGTGAGAAACAAAAGATTTTATTTTGCGAAATTTTACCAAAATTGCAATATCAACTTTGCAAGCGCTAGGATTAAGGAGTCATTCAGATTGGAAGCAATTCCACAATTATTTCTTAACAAGAGGTTATGATATGGAACAAGTTTCTCAACGCAAACTTTTTTCAGTCTTATGTCATGGAGCAATATTTTTTAGCTCCACTATCGTGTCTGTAGGTGTACCTATTGGAATTTTATTGACTACTGAAGATTCTATTGTCAAAGAAAATGCTAAGGAATCGCTCAACTTTCATATAAATCTTTATATTTATGCCTTTATCTTTACATTACTCATTTTTCTGGTGATTGGTATTCCACTTTTAGTGATATTGGGAATTATTAGTATTGTCATGCCAATTATTGCTATTATTCGAGTGCTTGATAACCCTGATACCCCATATCGTTACCCGTTTATTCTTCGCTTAGTCTGATATATCTAAATAATAGTTATTATTCTTATTGCATTAATTTTTACCTTGAAAAAAAACAATTAAGAAAAAATACTGAATTAAGCTAATATTAACTTTTTCTTTATAGGGAATTAATGTTCAAGAGGTAAGTTTAACTCGGCAAAGCAACAGTTGATTCCTGGGATGTAGCAGTCAAATCAAGGGGTTTTCATATTTCGTGTAGTCAGCATGTTTTTTCCCTTGTTTATTGCCGTAGAATAGCTCAATAATTACCTTGAATGACAAAATTTCAAGGTAACAAAGCACTATTTCAGTCAAGTCTGAGCTATCACTTAGTCGCCGAGTAATGTTTGCCTCTTATCACCTGCTCTCTTTGGATTACCTGTTGCTCTACTTATTATTCACCTGCTATTCAGGGGCTTAGGATGATAGATTACAGGGCTTTTGAGCGGTTCCTATACAGCCGAATTAAGCGACGCAACTTAATCATTGGGGCAGGGGCATTAACTGGCTTGGCGATCGCCAACCAATTTTCCCATCAACGAGTACTCGCCCAAGTTCCATTTTCTAATTATCCTTTTACACTTGGTGTGGCTTCTGGAGAACCTTATCCACATAGTGTAGTTCTCTGGACTCGTCTAGCTCCCGATCCTTTAAATGGAGGTGGGATGCCACAAGTCAATGTACCAATTCGCTGGCAAGTGGCAACCGATCCCAATATGAGAAACATTGTGGCAAAAGGCACTGAGATTGCGATTCCAGAATTGGCTCACTCAGTTCGCGCAGTCGTTAACGGGCTAAAACCCGACACTGTATATTGGTATCGATTTATTTCAGGTACGGAAGAAAGCCCAATTGGTCGCACTCGTACAGCGCCCAAAGCAGAAAGTAACATAAGCAAACTTGCCTTTGCATTTGTCTCTTGCCAGCACTACGAGCAAGGATACTACACGGCATACAAATACTTGGCAGAGGAAGACCTCAACCTAGTCGTTCACACTGGTGATTACATCTATGAAGGGGGAATCACACCCGATCGCCCAAGACAGCATAATGGGCCTGAGATTAAAACTCTAGAAGATTATCGCAATCGTCACGCTCTCTACAAAACCGATAAAAACTTACAAGCAGCCCACGCGGCATTTCCTTGGATTGTCACTTGGGATGACCACGAAGTAGAAAACAACTATGCCAATGCTACCTCGCAAATCGATGATGATGACCAAGATCCTGCTGAGTTTTTAATCAGGCGAGCGATTGCATATCAAGCTTACTACGAGCATATGCCTTTACGACCCTTTTCAAAGCCTGAAGGTCCGGATATGCAACTTTTCCGTCGTCTTTCCTTCGGTAAACTGGCAACTTTCCACGTGCTCGATACCCGTCAATATCGCACGGATCAGCCTTGTGAAGATGGTACCAAAGAACGTTGTGCGGAGGCGTTTGACCCAGAAGCGACAATCCTGGGCCCTCGCCAGGAAGAATGGTTATTCAAGGGTTTAGATCGCTCTCAGGCTACCTGGAACATACTAGCTCAACAAGTTCCGGTTGCTCAACGAGACTTTACACCAGGAGAAGGTCAAACTTTCAGCATGGATAAGTGGGATGCATACGTCGTTTCGCAAAAGCGACTGCTGAATTTTCTAGAACAACGCAAACCATCCAATCCAGTTGTTTTGACTGGTGATGTCCATTCCAATTGGGCAATGGAGTTAAAGGCTAATTTTGATAACCCAGATTCCGCAACAGTTGGCAGCGAGTTTGTTTGCACCTCAATTAGTTCTGGTGGAGATGGTTCAGACTCCAGCCCTAACGTTGAGGCTTATTTACCAGACAACCCTCACATTAAGTTTTACAACGGTCAACGGGGATACGTCCGTTGTGTGGTCACTCCAGCCAGTTGGACAACAGACTATAAAGTCCTGTCAGAAGTGACAACTCCATTTGGTACGATTAGCGATCGTGCTTCATTTGTAGTTGAAAATGGTCGTCCGGGAATAGAAAAAGCTTAATGATTTCATAAGTTAAAAGATATCAATTTATTTGATATTTTTTAATTTATGAACAGTACCACTCGCCTTCAGACAATTTTAGCTAGTTCCCCTGTGGGCACTGTACTGCCTGCGATCGCGCAAATTGACCTTCCTAACTGGTGGTTAGCAGGCGGTGCAGTCCGAAATACGGTGTGGAGAACGGTTTTCGGGAATAATTGTCAGTTAGTTATCAAAGATTTTGATATTGCATTTTTTGATGCACAAGGCGATCGCTCACAAGAATTAGCAGCCAAAGCAATTCTTACGGAACAATTTCCCAATTACTTGTTTGATGTTAAAAATCAAGCAAGTTTTGCGCGTTGGCGTTTCGGTCGTAGAACCTATGAAAGTACAGAAGATGGCATCAAAGATTGGCTGCACACTGCTACTGCTGTAGGAGTTCGGCTAAATACCAAAGGGCAATGGCTATTTTTCACACCTTACGGTTTAAATGACTTGTTTGATGGTACTATACGACCTACACCAGCACACATTAATAACCAAGACGCGGAACGCAAAGCAGCTAACTTTTTGCAAAAATGTCCTTGCTTGCAGTTAGCATAAAAATTGAATCACTCCAGATTTTTTAAATACATTCTATGAAATGGTACAACGAACCAACTTCTTGGAACGAGGAAAATGGCATAATCACCGTCACCTCTGGAGCAAACACAGATTTTTGGCGCATCACTAATTACGGTTTCATTCGTGACAGTGGGAATTTTTATTACCAAGAGGTCACGGGAGATTTTATTGCGAGCGTGAAAATCACCGGACAGTATCAAATTTTGTACGACCAAGCAGGGCTGATGGTCAGATTAGATGAAACAACTTGGATAAAAACTGGTATTGAATTCGTGGAAGGAGTGCAACATGTGAGCGCTGTTGTCACAAGAGATTACTCGGATTGGTCAGTTGTACCATTACGGCAAAACCCTGGTTCTTTATGGCTGCGTTTGCATAGAAGAAGCGCCACCATTGAGGTGCAATATTCCTTTGATGGTCAAAATTACACCATGCTGAGATTAGCTTATCTGACTGAAGCAGAGACACTGCAAGTCGGTCTTATGTGTGCGTCACCAGAAAGAGAGGGATTTCAAGCCACTTTCGAGAATTTTAAGATTGAAACTGTATAACTGATACTTTTAATCTAGACAAGCTTAGACATCTGAGATATCTTCCGACAGACTCTATAGCTTTTAAGAGACTGAAAAGCCCTTTTGATACCTCTTGACCGCAGAATGCTTTTATAGTATATTTGTACCATTAGATAATTCCCATTACACAAACAATACCACATACACTTATAGGAGAGTGAATTGAATGAAGCTGTCTAAGCTTGATTTAGGCAATCTGATTGCAGTTGGTCACTCTGACGGATACTTGCAATTATTAATCGATCGCGGCAATGAGTTTGAGTGTGTAGCAATTCCTGCACCAATACAAGCTTACGAAGGGCTACAACAACTTAACGAAATTGTCACTGACTCTCCTGCGCTTTCCCCCTATGAAGAACCAATTGCCATGCTACCAGTAAGTTCCTCAATGGCTAACGCAGTGGGATATGACCGTGATGAACAAATTTTACAAGTTGAATTCCACAATGGAGCAGTCTATCAGTATTCTGGGGTAGAGCCTGAGACATGGGAAGAGTTCCACGAGGCTGATTCTATTGGCAGATTTTTTAATGAAAACATCAGAGGTAGATATTCGTCCGAGCGTATTGATGACATATACGATACAGATGATTATTGCCATTGACCGGAAAAAGAATACCAAAACATCCGAGTGTAGGCGCTCCTTGTATCGCTAACTGCTGATTGCTCTTCATGAAATTAGCAATTAGCGATTTTCTTAACGTAGTATTTTATATTTTATCCTTCATCCTTTATATTTTATACTTCATTCTTTAGCCCGACGTCTTAACCCTTTAGAGAAGTAAGCTAATAAAAATGCTGTCATCCCCATCATACCCCAATTCCAATTTGCCGTAATTAGAACAGTTGTACCGATAATTAACAAGAAAATTAAGCTATATTTAACTTTCATTCTTACTGTTTAAAAACCGTAAAGATACCAAGATAAAGACAAATTATTTCACTCTGAGAGAAAGTAAATTTTTTACTCTTCATCCCTCTGAGACTTGAGTTCCCGCACACATTCTTGTGCGATACCTACAACAAGTCCTACGGTGCCACCAATTAGGGCATACCTGTTGTTCAAGTCTTGGTAGTACTGACCTTGGAATTTGAGTTGGTTAAAGTTACGCTGACCAATTTGAGCAGCAGCTAAGCCAATAACTGTGCCAATAAGAGCAGTCATAAAACCTGACAAAATGATTAGCCTAATATTCATAATTTTTCTCGCTCAGATTGTTGTTAGATATACAAAAAAATACTATCGATCTAGGGAGAAATTGTTCGATCAATTGATGGGCGATAAAATTACTCCTTTTCTGCTCTAAAATTACCGATTTGCGTAGGTTAGGCTATGCCGTGTAGCAGTTAACGGTAGGCAGTGCTTACATATTCCTATACTCATATCTTACACCATCACCTTATTGCAAAAATCAAAGCCCAAAAAGTTTATTCCGATCGTAGGGTGAGCAGTGCCCACCACCCCCTCCCACAAAGAAGGTGCAAAATGTCAGTATAAATAGCTAAAGCAATTGTTATAACTAATGGTGCAAAAAGAAATTATAAAACAAATATCCAACAGTGACTGTGAACAATATGTGGTTTATCCAATCGTCTGCATTCCATTTTTTAAACATTTCTGTTACTTTATTAACTAAATTGTAATTTTCTAATGACTATATTATACCTGAAAAACTTCCTTTGTTAATGCCAACTTTACAAGCAAAAATATCACTGATTTTCAGTTGAAATTAACAGCTTGAATATATAACTCAAGCCGTCTAACTCAACAGATTAATCTTCTTTTGAAGCCGTTTGAAATGTAGAAACTGCAGGTTCCATTTGTGATTGAGATTGGTCTGGACGCTGTAATGAGCTTGTGGGCTTACCAGGCTTACCAGGTTTTAGGAACTGCTCTTCTAAGTTTTTGATAACAACGTACAAGACAGGAACTAAAAACAAACTTAAAACTGTTGAAATCAAATAACCACCAAAGAGTGCTGTTCCTAAAGCCCATCGACTCATTGCTCCTGCACCAGAAGCTATGACTAATGGCCAAAAACCGACTAAGCCAGCAAAGGCAGTCATGAGAATTGGTCGCAAGCGTTCTTCACAAGCGCGAATTGCAGCTTTGGTATAGTTCATTCCTAGCGCTGCTGACTGGTTAGCAAACTCCACAATCAGAATTGCATTCTTACTTGCCAGACCAATCAGCATGACCAGCGCTACTTGGGCATACATATTATTGTTAAGCGCAGGCCAAACACCACCTTGCTGGAAAATATTAGCGCGGAACAAGACTGCACCAAGTGCGCCCAATATAGCCAAAGGTACGGTAATCATGATGATAGTTGGATCGACGTAGCTTTCGTACTGTGCGGCTAAAACTAAGAAAACCATGACAAAAGCTAAGCCAAAAATGATTGGTGCTGCACCACTAGAGGATCTCTCTTGAAAGGCAGTTCCAGTCCAGGCAAAGCCAAATCCTGGTTGCAAAACTTGGTTGGCAACTTCTTCCATTGCTTGGATTGCCTGTCCCGTGCTGTAGCCCGGTGCTGGAGCTCCTTGAATTTTGATTGACGGGTAAACGTTAAAGTGCGTGATGACAGGTGGATAGGTGAATCTTTCCATTTGCACCAACGTGCTCAGTTGGACAAGATTGCCATCCTGAGAACGTACATACAGGCGACTGACATCATCAGGATTGGAGCGAACTGTACCGTCTGCCTGAGCATAAACTCGATACAAGCGCCCACCGAGTATATATTGGTTAACATAACTTGCACCCAGATAGGTTTGCATGGTGCTGAAAATATCGCTAACTCGCACATTCTGTGCTTTTGCTTGAACGCGATCGATTGAGATCTGCATCATTGGAGTATTGAAGGTGAATTGGGTAAAGACACGTCCAAGCTCTGGTCTCTTCTGTGCTGCTTGTATCACCTTTTGTGTATTGTCGATTAGGGCTTCCATTGGCAGCGCTTGTCTGTTTTGGATATACATCTCGAAGCCGCCCGTACTTCCCAAACCATCCACGGGTGGAGCATTGACAGCGATCGCGACCGCTCCAGGGATTTTTTCGCGCAACGCTTTGTTAATTTTTTGTAAAATACCAAAGACGGAATGCTCTGCACCGTGACGTTCCTCCCAATCTTTAAGCTTGACGAAAAACAGCGTTTTGTTACTGGCGTTTCCCTCAAAACCAAAGCCCGCATTCCCGACAACGTGCTCAACTTCAGGCAGTGGTAGCACGACTTCCTCTGTAATCTTCCTGACTATATCGACACTGTAATTGAGAGATACCCCTGGTGGGGCTTCCACAATCGTAAAGAAATAGCCCTGATCTTCTTCAGGGATAAATCCTTGGGGAGTTGTCTGGTAAATCCAACCTGTTGCTATTAAACCCGCAACAAATACTGGAATCACGAGCCACCAAATCCGGATCAGAAATTCTACGATTTTGACGTACCCCGATTTGAACCAATCAAACACCTGGTTAAACCAGCGGAAAAAAACGCCTAACGGTCCGTGGACTTCCTGCTGTCGCCGCATGATGATTGCAGACATACTGGGAGAGAAACTCAGGGCGTTGAAGGTAGAAATAGCAATGGAGAAAGCGATAATCAGCGCAAATTGCCTGTAAACGATGCCCGTTGTACCTGGAAAGAAGGTCACGGGGATAAATACTGCCATCAGTACTACTGATGTTGCGATAATTGCCCCGGTAAGTTCTTCCATTGCATCTAAGGCTGCTTGCAACGGTTTCATGCCTTGCTCGAGTTTAGCAGCGATCGCCTCTACAACAACGATACCATCATCCACCACTAAACCTGTTGCTAGGATAATACCAAATATAGTTAACTGATTTAAGGTAAACCCAAGCACATAGGTCATCGCCAGTGCTCCGATCAGTGATACGGGGATGGCAAGAGCAGGAATAATTGTGGTGCGCCAGTCTTGTAGAAAGATAAAAATGACAAGGAACACCAGGGCGATTGCTTCCAAAAGGGTTTTAAAGGCTTCATCAAGGGACGCGGCTACGAATAAAGTATTATCCAAGCCGATTGTCGCCTTTAATCCTGGTGGAAAATTAGTTTGCAGCTCTGCCATTTTTGCTTTGATGGTGTTGGCTGTGTTCCAGGCATTTGTGCCCGGTAGTTGGTAAGCTAACAAAATAACTGCTGGTGAGCCATCAAACAGCGTTGTAGCGCTGTAGTTCTCTGCCCCAACTTCAGCTCGACCTACATCTTTTAACCGAATGAGCGTCCCATCCTGACCGACTTGTACCACAATGTCTTCCGCTTCTGCGGGAGTGGTAAATCGACCGTTAGCTCGCAAAGCGATTTCATATTGCTGCTCGGTTGGGGTTGGCTGCTGACCAATTCTCCCCGCTCCCACCTGGATATTCTGTTCGGCAATAGCGCTAATGACATCCTGCGATGTCAAATTTCTTGCAGCAAGGGCATCGGGATCGAGCCAGATACGCATGGCGTATTTACGTTCCCCCACTATTCTGACCGAACCTACACCCTCAATCCGTTTGATTTCATCAAATATTTGTCTGTCAACGTAGTTGCTCAAAAAGACGTTATCGTATATGAAGTTTCCGTTCTGGTCCTTTTCAGAAGAGAAGGCATAGGCAAGAGTAATGGTTGGAGACTGCTTCTGTGTAGTCACACCAATACGGTTGACTTCTTCTGGTAAATTTGGTTCAGCGATCGCTACATTATTTTGAACGAGGACTTGTGCAGTGTTTCTATCCATCTCCGTGGGAAAGGAGACGTTAATAATGGCATTGCCATCATTGGTCGTTTGCGAGGACATATAAACGACACGCTCTGTACCGTTGATTTCCCGCTCTAGCACGGTGGTAACGTTGTCTTCTGCCGTTTTAGCATCAGTACCCAGATAGTTAGCAGTAACAGTCACCTGCTTGAGAGCCATTTCTGGTAGTTTATCTAATGGAAGTAGCGGAATGCAGATTCCTCCGACTAAGAGAATAAGTACAGTGCAAACTGTAGTAAAAACCGGTCGCCTAATGAAAATATCTGCAATACTCATAGCCTAAGAATGATAATGGTCGAGTTGATACCAGGAAGATGAATGCCAATTTTGAGAATGATATTCATAAACAATTTTTCATCATCTTAGTTGGGTTGAATTGGAGAACCATCCCTTAAGGTGAGAATTTGGCTGACTGCAATTTGGTCACCTGGCTTGACTCCATCGATCACCTGGTAGCTTTGACCTTGAATGGCTCCCAATTTAACGGGTTGACGCCGCACAGTTCGTTTTGAACCCGTTCTCTGAGCTACAAACACAAAGCTCTGTGCCCCGATATTAGATACAGCCACTGTGGGCAGCAAAACACCTGAACGTTTGCTCCATATGACTCTTGCGCGGACAAACTGTCCTTCTCGTAGGTTGCCGCCAGAGTTGGAAAAGCGAGCTTTGGTTAAAATAGCTTGAGCACCTGTTTCTACCTCTGGAGATATAAAGCTGATATTTCCACTGCTCAAGGGTTTTCTTGTTTTGGCATCTACAAGCTCCACTGGTAAACCCCGGCGTAGTTCTGAAGAGCGGTTGCTGGGAATTGAGATTCGCAAGTAGAGATTGTCATTTTGAGTAATAGTTGTTAGGGTTTGACCAGTGCTAACGTAGTCTCCAACCTTAACTGGGAAGTCACCTACCTCTCCAGTAATCGGTGCCAGCACCTGTTTAAACTGGAGAGACACGCGAGCGGTTGCTGCATCTGCCTCAGCTTGTCGAACGTTAGCTTCCGCTTGATTCACGCTGGCTTTAGCGGCTCCTACTTGCTCCTCAGTAGCGAGGAGGCTAGCTTGGGCTGTGTTCAGGTTTCTCTGGGCGATGTCTAACTGTTGTTTTGCTTGTGCTCCTTCAGAAACCAACTGCTGTGCCCGCCGGAATTCCACCTTTTGAAGCTCTACATCTGCTGCATCCCTGAGTCGTTGTGCCTCTGCTGCCTTCAGTTGTGCTCGGGCTGTCATATAGGCGGATTTGGCTGAGTTAACTCTGGCTATGGCGCTCATCAATTCTGGCTGTGCTCGATCCGGACGCAGTAGCACAATTGGCGTTCCCTGCTCGACTCGATCGCCTGACGAGATGGGAATCGATTCTATTCGACCTTGAATCTCAGGTCGCAACGAAACCCTCTGCTGAGCTTCTAGCCTACCCACAAACTCTGAGACCTCTTGCAGTGTGGTGGTCTGCAATGACTGCAATTGAACTGGAATTGGTTGTGGTTCGCTGGCTGTGGCAGAAGGTTTATCCTGACTGCAGGCGCTGGTGAAGACGGAGGCAAAAAGAACTGGAAATAAAACTTTACACGCGAATAGAGTATTGTCTTTTTTAGACATGTTCTAACCTCAAAGGAATTTCAACTGAGGTGAAGGCAAACAGGGTGTTTCACAGAGACTATTTGCATCCCGAATGAGTTAAATACTACAGACTAGCAGGCGATTGAAAAAGTAATTCGTCATTTTCGATCCAAAGGGAGAGTTCCACCACCGTGAAGGATGACAGCCAATTGGTGCAGCTAACGTGTAGTCCAAATCATCGCACTTTGTCCATTTACCGCCCGCACGCCATCCCACGCGCTCGCCGAATTGCTCAATCACTTTGGTATCTTGATTAATGGTGGTATCAAGCGAACCCCCAACGCTTTGGTAAATTTGTATTTGCACGCTGAAACCGAAACGGCCCTGACTATATCTCTTCCACAGGGTGTCTATCACTTGTAGCTCGTCACAAGGAAACTGCCTCATATCATCTGGAGTGATGTCTCCCAAGTCAGGCTCTCCCGTTATTGCCTGAATAACCCGAATCGTCTCCCAGTCTGCGTCTCTCAAATTTCCTGCCACTAAAAGTTCTTGCAGTTTTTTGTACTTATACAGATCTGCTACTAGTAGGAAATTCTCTTCTGACCTTACAATACGATCGCTGAGATTTGATAAGAGCTGATTGAATTGCTGTAGTTGCACTTCTATCGCAGTTAAACGCTTGCTCAGATCCGATTCATGCAATTCATTAGACATTGAATTCCTCTCAGAAAAGGGGGATTTTCAACTTGACGTATCAATAGCCGTGTGATTCTTTGTGATGGAAAACTAGTTTGCGCCCCTTTAAGCGCTCAGGTTAATTGCGAACGAAAAATCAAGCCTTGCTAAGAAAGCTGTATTATGCTCATTATCATTTATTTATAGATACCAAATCAAGCTACCAATAAACTTTAGAGTTGCTGTTGTGCAGCTGACACCTTGTTATTTCAGGAAAATGCGGCATAGCCCTACCTGGAAATTCCCTGTGTTCCTAGCATTTTCAGTCGTCTAGTTTGTCATTATTCTATGACATATCCGGTTTGTCTATACGTCATTCTGCCTGTTGGTATATAGTTTGGGCTGAAACGCAAAATCTAGGCAACTGATGAGGTGAGCGCGATGAACACACAGTCAAACAAAAAATACGCACTTGTCACGGGAGGCAATAAAGGTATTGGGTTTGCTATTTGTAAGGGATTGCTCAATGCTGGATTTGAAGTGGTTCTAGCAGCGCGATCTCCTGACAAAGCGAATGCTGCTGTTGAACAATTATCTTCACCTCACGTGAAACCTGTTGTTCTTGAGGTTACAGATGATGCTTCCATTCATCTCACAACTCGAGAGTTATCTCAACAAATTAACCATTTAGACGTACTTATCAATAATGCCGCTATCTATCCTGATGAAGGTGTGAATATTCTCACCATTTCGCGTGAATTGCTGGAGCGCACGATGAACACTAACGCCTTTGCTCCCATTCGCATCGTTCAAGCATTCTTACCGTTGTTGGAAACAGCACCCACTGCGAAAATCATTAATGTATCAAGTGGATACGGTGAGTTAAGTGGTCTTTCGGCAGAGGTACCTAGTTATTGTCTATCCAAATTAACACTCAATGGTGCTACGATTATGCTTGCCGAAGCTTTAAGACCGAAAAGAATTGCGGTTTACTCAATGTGCCCCGGTTGGGTACGCACCGATATGGGTGGTAGTTCTGCTCCGCGATCTCCAGAACAAGGGGCTGACACTGCTATTTGGCTGGCTACAGAAGCTCCAATGAGTTTAAGTGGGAAGTATTTCCGCGATCGCAAAGAAATTTCTTATTGTTAGAGTCAATTCAAAACCTCAAACATTAACTAAACTCATTTGTTGGGTAGGATAGAAATCGCTTGCAGCAAATCATTTCGATGCGACCTCTTCTATCCGACACTCAGTAAATTCACTGAATTTTGTACTGGATTTACTAAACTTAAGTAATAGGTTAAATAGTATTACGGTTTAAATTGGATATCTTCACAAGTTCCTCACATTAATTATCTACAGTGGAAACATAAAACTAGAGCCTGTAGATTAATTTCCAGTTAAGGGCTTCGAGGGTAGGAGACATGGGATTATGACTAAAACAATTGTTAACTTAACGATGCCAGCTGTTGTTGCGGAGATTAATGATGTTCTGGAAAATTGTTCCCACCATTACCAGCGGGCTTTCTCCATTCCTGAGTTACGTCAAGAACTGATGGCTCATATTCTCAGCCGCATCTCAAATTGCTATGTAGTTGTTGACCACACTCAAAAACCGTCGATTACCTTCGACTCCTTGCCTTGTTCTTTGGAAGAAAAGGTGTGTATTAAAGCCTTAATTCGTAGGGAGATGGAGAATATTTTTTGCAAAAATGAAAAAGAGCTTAGCCATCAAATTTCTGAAGAAATCGATCCTAACCTTGCTCCTTCCCATTGGTTTGGTTAATTTTGTCTTTTGTCCTTAGTCATTAGTCCTTGGTGCTTATTTACACAAATGATTAATGACCATCAACTACAAAAGAATTTCCGCTTTTACAACAGAAGCCTCAGAACTGTGATAGATTCGGAAGCCGAGTTTTTCACAAACTTGTTGCATTCCGTGATTTTCTGACAGAATTTCTGCAGAAATGCGCTCTAGATTTTCATCCCGACCAATTTGTATCAGTCGTTGCAGTAATTCAGTACCTAATCCGCGACGCTGATACGGGTCACTGACTAACATCGCAAATTCTGCCTCATTCTTACCATGTAATTTGCTCAAGCGAGCAACTGCTAAAACCTCCTGTTCCCCAGTTTGAGGGTTGGTGTAGTTCGCAACTAATGCCATCTCGCGATCGTAGTCAATAAAACAGATGCGTGTCAGCCTTTCGTGGGCAACTCTCGTTTTTAACTTAATCATATGGAAGTAGCGCAAATAAACGCTTTCTTCTGATAAGGTTTTGTGAAACTGCACCAACAAAGGCTCGTCTTCTGGTTGAATTGGGCGAATGATGAGGGACGTCCCATCTTTCAGTGTCCAGGGAGTAACATACTGAGTGGGATAAGGACGAATTGCAAGTTTGGGCAGTTCGTCAAAGTCAGTATCTGTATCATGTAAGACGATGCGAGCATCTAAAGCAATCAATCCCAATCCCCTGGAACCATCTTGAGTGGAAGGCTTAGCTAATAGGGGATTAATGTCAATTTCTTTAATCCAAGGTTGCTCAACAACAAGTTGGCTAAATCTGACTAGCAGTTGTTCCAATGCAGACATATCGATTGAATGGCGTCCCCGAACTCCTTTGAGTGCTCGATAAATTCGGGTTTGTTCCATCATGCGCCGTGCTAAGGTGCTGTTAAGTGGAGGAAGAGCGATCGCACGATCGCTAAATACCTCTACCAATTGCCCACCTGTACCAAATAGTAAAACTGGACCAAATTGCGGATCTATACTGCTACCGATAATTAACTCATAGCCATCTAGTTTAACCATCGGTTGCACGGTCACACCCTCAAAGAGAGAGGAGGTGTTTTCCTCGTCCGTGTATCCTCGATCCCCTGTATCTTCTCGCTGCTGTTCCCACTTTTCAATAGAGATTTTAATTGAGCGGTAAGCATCTCGAACTTCCTCTGCATTGCTCAGATTCAACTTCACGCCACCCACATCTGTTTTGTGAGTAATTCTTTTTGACAGCAGTTTCACAACAACAGGGTAACCAATTGCGTCTGCTGCTGCAACTGCTTCCTCTTCAGAGGTAGCAATGGATGTTTGCACGGTAGGAATACCGTAAGCTGCTAGCAACTGTTTTGATTCAAACTCAGTGAGGAGACTGCGGTGCTCCTGTTGGGCATTGTGAATAATTCGCTCAACGTGGGTGCGATTTAGGATACCTTCCCCAAAAGCATCTGGTAAAACGGGAGTTTCGTAAATACCTCGCAAGTTATAGCTATATTTCCACATATAACTAAATGTGCGAGCTGCTGCATCTGGGTAATTATAAGTAGGAATACCTGCTTGATTGAGAATCGCTTCACCTTCTGCTACATCACTTCCACCCATCCAACTTGCAAGAATCGGCTTACCGCGCAGAGATGTTCCTTGCAAAGTCTCAACACACGATTGGAACTGTTTTGCTGTTTGACTTGGGTCTGTCATTGCTTGAGGTGTTAGAATGACCAACAACCCGTCACTATTGCGATCGCCTGCAGCAATTTCAAGTGCTTTAATATACCGTTCTGGGTCGGCATCACCCAAAATGTCTATTGGATTGCTATGACTGCCGTGTGCTGGCAGAATTTTCTCTAAAGCAATATGTGTTTCGGTAGATAACTCTGCTAATTCTCCACCACCACCAATAAGTGCATCTGTTGCTAAAACACCCGGTCCTCCAGCGTTGGTAATAATTGTCAGACGCGGTCCTTTAGGACGGGGCTGCTTTGCAAGCACTTCTGCCATATCAAACAGATCGGAGATGCTATTGACTCGCAGTACGCCACAACGACGAAAAGCTGCGTCCAAAACTGCATCACTCCCTGCCAACGCTCCTGTATGGGAGGCGGCTGCTTTTGCTGCTGCTTCAGTACGACCTGCTTTAATCACAATAATTGGCTTAGTCAGGGCAACTTCCCGCGCTGCTGAAAGGAAGGAACGGGCATCACCAATTGATTCCATGTAAATAACTATGCTTTTCGTCTGCGGATCGTCACCGAGATAGTAAATCAAATCACCCCAGTTCACATCAAGCATGGAACCAATGGAAACGAAGGTACTGAAGCCTACATTTTCACGTCTGCTCCAATCTAAGATAGATGTACAAAGCGCCCCGCTTTGACTGATAAAACCAACTGTACCAGGACGAGCTATACCATTAGCGAAGGTAGCATTTAAACCTGTAACGGGGTTCATTACACCCAAGCAGTTGGGACCGATTAATCGCATCTTACCCCGACGCACCTGCTCGAGTACTTGTTTTTCTAATTCAACCCCAGCTGCTCCTGTTTCCTTGAAACCAGCAGACAAAATTATTGCACCTTTGACTCCAACGTCCACACAATCACTAATAATGCCTGGAACTGTTGGAGCAGGTGTTGCAATGACGACTAAATCGACTTGTTCCGGTACAGCAGCGATGTTGGGATATGCTTTGATACCAAGAACACTGCGTCGCTGTGGATTTACGGGATAGACAGTACCGCCAAAAGAATTACTGATTAGGTTCCACAGTACAGTGCGTCCAACACTACCGGGTCTTTCTGTTGCTCCAATGACTGCGATCGCTTTAGGTGCAAATATGGCGTCTAGAGGACGGTACTCTGAGCGGAGAATATCGTAGGCGCGGTCTTGTGTGCGTGCCATTAACTGTTGCATGATGGAAGATTCCTCATTTAGGAGTTGTACAGACGCACTATAGTAGGTCTGTACGGGAATTTTCATTCCTCAATTTCTAGTTTGTTGCTAATTCAGTTGTCGGTGTTGCAATTGATTCTTCATGGAATGGAGCCGCACTTTTCTTACAACCTAAGTAAGCTAAAATATATAACTCTTTAAGGTCACCAATTAAAGGATAGCGTGGATTTGCCCCAGTGCATTGATCGTCAAAAGCCCGTTCTGCCATCTCTTCCACCCTGGCATAAAACTCTTGTTCGGGTTGGCTCAAAGTTTCTTTGATTGTGGTAGGAACTTCCAGTTCTCGCTTCAAATTTTCCACAGCTTCAACGAGTTTCTCTACCTTTTCTTCTGGAGTGTTGCCACCCAATTTTAGATAATCAGCAATCTCTCCATACCGTTCTTTGGCATGAGGATACTTATATTGTGGAAAGATAGCTTGCTTGAACGGCATATCTGTTGCGTTGTAGCGGATGACATGAGAAATGAGCAGCGCATTCGCCAAACCGTGAGGAACGTGGAAAGTCGATCCCAACTTGTGAGCCATTGAGTGACAAACACCCAAGAAAGCATTTGCAAATGCCATACCAGCAAGTGTTGCTGCGTAGTGGACTTTTTCTTTTGCCTCTAGGTCTTTAGCACCGCCCCTATAGGAACGTGGCAAATACTTAAACAGTAGCCCGATTGCCTCAAGTGCCAATCCTTCTGTAAACTCCGTTGCTAAAACAGATACATAAGCTTCAAGGGCGTGAGTTAAAGCATCCAAACCACCATAAGCTGTTAGCTTTTTAGGCATACTCAGCACTAACTCAGGGTCCACAATCGCTATGTTTGGCGTCAAGGCATAATCGGCAAGAGGATACTTCACTCCTATTCGGTCATCAGTTACCACTGCAAAAGGTGTGACTTCCGAACCAGTTCCAGAAGTGGTGGGGATCGCTACCATCGTCGCTTTTTGACCAAGTGGTGGTAGTTCGTAAACCCGCTTGCGGATATCCATAAACCGCATAGCCAAGCCTTCAAATTCTACCTCTGGATGTTCGTACATCAGCCACATCACCTTAGCAGCATCCATTGGTGAACCACCACCAATTGCAATAATCACATCGGGTTGATAATTTCTTAGTAAAGCAAGACCTTGATTGACGTTTGAGAGGGTGGGATCTGGTTCAACATCGTGGAAGACATCGTAGCTAATTCCAAGTTCATCCAGAACCTTAGTCACTTTATCTAAGATTCCTAAATTAAACAGTGGCTTATCAGTAACAATGAAAGCCCGTTTTTTATCTGCTAGGTCGCGCAACGCAACAGGTAAGCACCCATACTTAAAGTAAATCTTGGGTGGTACGCGGAACCAAAGCATATTTTCCCGTCGTTCTAACACTGTTTTAATGTTCAGTAAGTGATGGGGCGCTACGTTTTCTGAAACTGTGTTTCCACCCCAAGTACCGCAACCCAGAGTTAAGGAGGGGTCAAGTTTAAAGTTGTAAAGGTCGCCTATGGCACCTTGAGAAGAAGGAGTGTTGATGAGCAGTCGTGCTGTCTTTAAGGTATTTTCAAAATAGACAATATCGTCCAAATTTGCTGGATTTGTGTAGAGTGCAGCCGTGTGCCCCGGACCACCAAAAGCAACCAATTGTTGAGCTTTTTGGACTGCCTCATGGTAATTACTTGCCCGATACATTGCAAGGATGGGCGATAGCTTCTCATGGGCAAAGGGTTCATCATGACTAATTTCTTCCACTTCAGCAATTAAAACTTTATAACTGCTCGGCAGTGGACAGTAAACTTTCTCGCCATCATTGGTGATGGTTACCTGCTTCAGGTCAAGCCCTGCTAGAGTTGCCAGAGTCTCAACAGACTGTCCAACAATTGCTGGATTCAAACGACCATCTTTGAGAATCAGGTTGCCTAACTTTTCTTTTTCTTCAACAGTGAGAAGATATGCCCCACGACGGATAAATTCTTGTTTAACCTGCTCGTATACTGAGTTTACTACAACAACGGACTGCTCGGAAGCACAGATCGTACCATTGTCGAAAGTCTTACTAAGAATAATAGAACTAACTGCTGTTTGAATATCTGCGGAGGGGTCAATCACGGCAGGCGTATTTCCAGCGCCAACACCTAAAGATGGATGCCCCGAAGAGTAGGCAGCACGTACCATTGCGGGACCACCTGTTGCCAATATCAATTTGACTTCAGGATGTTGCATCAAAGCTTTGGAAAGTTCCACTGTTGGTTCATCAATCCAACCGATGATGCCTTCTGGGGCACCTGCAGCTACAGCGGCCTCTAGCACTATCTTTGCTGCTTCCATAGTGCTGCGAGGAGCACGAGGGTGGGGAGAAAAAATAATACCGTTGCGTGTTTTCAGACAGATTAAAGATTTGAAGATAGTGGTTGATGTGGGATTGGTGACAGGAACAATACCAGCAATAATTCCCACAGGTTCAGCAATTTTTTGTACGCCAAAAGATTTATCGTCTTCAATAACGCCGCAAGTACGTTCTTGCTTGTATTTGTTGTAAATATACTCAGAGGCAAAGTGGTTTTTAATAACCTTATCTTCTACGATACCCATACCCGTTTCTGCAACTGCCATTTTTGCCAGAGGTATTCGCTGAGCATTGGCGGCTTGAGCAGCTTTTTTGAAAATCTGGTCTACCTGCTGCTGAGTGTAAGTTGCAAAGACTTCTTGAGCTTCTTTGACTCGTTGGATGAGTTGTTCTAGTTCTTGGACTGTTGTGACTCTCATGGCTTGTCTGTATGTCCTTGGTGAAATATTTGTGGAATATTCACTTGCTTTACTTGTAAAGTTAAAAGCTAAAGATGAGGAAGTTGTGAAGAGAGTCAATTCAGTCCATTTCACCCTGCAGCTAAAGCCCTTCCTTCAAAACATTGCAGAAACTACTGGGGGTCTGATAAAAATGCTTGTTTACTTTAACCGCCCCTGAAGGGTATCGCTCTGCACTCGTGCATTACTTGAAAGTACACCTGAAACACAACTTCTTGCTCCGTGTTTCAGGTGGGCGTGGTTTTGCGCCGCTCACGTCTTATAGGTTTTAGCCAAACTAATTATCCAGGGAATAAAGTTTAGTGTTTCCCCTGGCAGTACAGTTAACTCTCACTACTTTGCCAACTACTATGAAAATTTTCTTGGTACAAAATAATGTTAGTTTGCTCGACATAAGTTCAGTTGGTAACAATTGTCCTCAACTGCGGAAACGGTACTTACGCTGTTTTTGTACAGAAACTGCTTTGCGCTTGCGTTTTTCAAGAGGTGTTTCAAAATGACGGTGCTTCCTAAGATCTGGAAGAATTCCCGCCTTGGACACCTGCCGCTTAAATCGACGCAGGGCTGACTCAATTCCTTCATTTTCACCCACAATTATTTGGGTCATTCCTTCTCCTCCTTAACGTTAGTCATACATAATATAGCGATCCTAAACCATTCTTGAAAAATTTCTAAATCAATGTAGAGCGGGCAATCCTACAAAAATTAAGATACGTAGGGCATAGTTGGTGGCACCTCCTAACCTAGATGTGTTTCAAATCACTTGGGTATGGAGTAGCGAAGTTCCGTTTGAGCACCCCATAGATTGCTTTGTAGTGCATTGCGATCGCAGCCATCAAACAAATAAGGAAAACTAATAAGCACTATAAAACTTACAAAAGTTAACCTTATTGCTGAATTCAGTTAAGTTCTGTAAAGTATATGAGTGTAGGTAACAAGTTTACCTGACTAGTACATAACTTAGTCATCACAATACATAAGTCTATATCATCGTAATGCTGTTCTACAGTTGGCAACTCACCCTAGTTGGTTTGGCAACAATTCCGGTGTTTGTCGTCATCACTTTAATAGCATCTCCTACAGTCAGCAAACAACTGCGTAACAAAGCCGAACGCAATTCCGACACACAATCTTACTTAGTTGAGGTGATGTCCGGAATTCAAACAGTGAAGGCACAGAATATCGAGTTACGCGCTCGCTTTTCCTGGCAAGAGCGTTACGCCCGTTATGTAGCAGCTGGATTTAAAACTGTCGTCACCTCCACCCTTGCAAGTTCCACCAGTAATTTCCTCAACAAACTCAGCAGTTTGCTGGTGTTGTGGGTGGGAGCTTATTTAGTTCTCCAAGGAGAATTAACCCTAGGTGAATTAATCGCTTTCCGGATTATTTCAGGCTATGTAACCAGCCCCATATTGCGCTTAGCTCAACTGTGGCAAAACTTCCAAGAAACTGCTTTGTCATTGGAACGCTTGAGCGATATTGTTGACACACCACAAGAAGCAGAGCAAGACCGTGGTAACATTCCTTTACCCCCAATTGAGGGCTCTGTAAAATACGATAATGTGTCCTTCAGATTTGCAAGCAGTGGGCCATTGCAACTGAGCAACGTCAATTTAGAGATCCCCGCAGGCAAATTTGTTGGGATTGTGGGACAAAGCGGTTCTGGTAAAAGTACGATGATGAAGTTGCTCCTGAGATTGTACGAACCAGAAGCAGGCAGAATTTTAGTTGATGGTTACGATATTTCTAAAGTGGAACTGTATTCGCTGCGGCGACAGATTGGTGTTGTTCCACAAGAGACATTGTTGTTTGATGGTACGGTTCAAGAAAACATTGCCTTAACGAACCCCGACGCAACAACCGAGGAAATTATTGAAGCTGCAAGAGTTGCCGCCGCCCACGATTTCATCATGAGCTTGCCCAATGGCTACAACACGCGAGTGGGTGAAAGAGGTGCTGGGCTGTCAGGGGGACAAAGGCAGAGAATTGCCATTGCTCGTTCGGTTTTACAAAGACCAAAGTTACTGGTTCTAGACGAAGCCACAAGTGCTCTGGATTACCCAACGGAACGCCAAGTCTGTCTGAATCTCGCGGAGGAATTTAAGGGAAGTACGGTATTTTTTATTACTCACCGTCTTAACACAGTAAGGAATGCAGACATTATTATTGTGATGGATAGCGCCAAGCTTATCGAGTTTGGCACCCATGACGAACTGATGGCTGCACGAGGTCATTATTTCTACCTCTACAACCAGCAAGACGTAAAACTCTAATTAGTCATTAGTCATTTGTCACTAATCATTAGTCATTTGACGAACAAAGGACATATGACAAATGACCAAGGACAAAGGACACATAACAAATGACCAAGGACAAAGGACAAAATCATCATGACTCAATTAAATGGGAATCATCTCAACGGCAATAGCCCTAACGGTCACTTAAAAAATGGGACTAAACTTCAAGATTCGCGGGTGTTGACTGCTGATTTAAAAAAACCGAAAGCAGCGGAAACGGATTTAAAGAGACACTATATTGAGGAATTTGACCAATCCGTTGTCCTGCGTCAATCCCCACTTTGGTCGCGTACTATCATGCTGACATTGATGGGATTGGCTGCTGTTGGTATTGCTTGGGCGTGCGTTGCTAAAATCGAGCAAGTCGTCCCTGCAACAGGTCAATTAAAGCCTGAGGGCACAGTTAAAGAAATTCAAGCTCCAGTCAGTGGAGTCGTGAAGGCAGTTTACGTTAAGAACGGACAAAAAGTCAATCCTGGGGATTTGCTGCTGCTTTTTGATTCTGTTACCTCCAACGCTGAATTAAATTCCCTGAAAAAGATTCGTGCTTCCTTAGTTCAAGAGAACCAGATTTACCGCCGTTTGATAGCATTGGGTTCTGGTGTAGCAGCAGAGATGGAATTTTTACGAGGGAATTTGCCCAAAGAAACTGCTTTTCTGCTGAAAAACCGGGCGGGTTTGATAGCAGAAAATGAACTGTTGCGGAATGAGTTTAAAAATACTGGTGCAGTCGCGGGTTTGGAAAACGACGAACAACAACGTTTGGCAACTGCCAAAAGGGAGTTAGAATCTCGGGCGGCTGCGTCATTGCTGAAAGTTGAACAAAGCCGGAGAAAATTAGCTCAAAATCAAGTTCAATTGCAGGATGCTAGAGCAAGTTTGGCAATTGAACAGCAGATTTACCAGAGAATTAAAACTTTGGCTGAAGAAGGCGCGATCGCTCAGCTACAGTATTTCCAACAAGAAAGGAAAGTGCAAAATAATAAAGCACAAATAGAAGAACTTTTGCAAGAACAGAAACGGCTGCAATACGAGATTGCTCAAGGACAACAAGAGACAAAAAATACAGTAGCCGCTTCTAATAAAAACGTTTTGGAAAAAATAGCCGATAATAAAAAACGTATTGCTGAAATTGATAGCCAATTATCTAGAGTTTTACTAGAAAATGAAAAGCAATTGGCTGAAATTAATAGCAAAATCATGCAAGCTCAAACGAACATTAAATATCAAGAGTTGCGTGCCCCTGTATCGGGAGTCGTTTTTGATTTACAAGCAAAAAATCCAGGCTTTGTGGCAAACACAACTCAAAAACTGCTCACAATCGTACCAAATGATAACTTTGTAGCTGAGGCTTATATCACTAACAAAGATATTGGTTTTGTCCGTGAAGGAATGAAAGTTGATGTCAGAATTGACTCCTTCCCTTACAATGAATTTGGCGATATCAAGGGAGAACTGATGTGGGTTGGTTCAGACGCATTACCACCCGACCAAACATACCAATACTATCGTTTCCCAGCCAAAGTTCGTTTGGCAAAACAACAGTTAGAGATCAAGGGTAGAAAGATTTCCTTGCAATCGGGTATGTCCGTGACTGCTAACATCAAAGTACGTGAAGAACGGACAGTTATGAGCCTATTAACTGATATGTTCACTAATGAGTTTGAGAGCCTTAAACAAGTTCGCTAATTAAATTAAATTCCCTCCCCTTTATAAGGGAAGGGCTAGGGAGGGGTATTATCCATGTGTTGTATTCTTTTTTCAAATAGACACTATTTTCCCGACTTCTCCACCCACGGGCGATAACATCGCCAAGCTTGCAGCAGTTTATTGTTGTGGTGGTGGACTTCCCCCGTTGCGATCTGCCCTGCGGGCAGGAGCGAAGCTATCGCGTAAGTAATCTAAAATCCGATTTACTGAAGTTCTGAATTCTTGGCGATCGATTAAAATTGTACCCACTAGAAATACTCTAGTGGGTCTTTTGTTAAGGTTTAAGGTGTTTTAACCCAGTTAAGTTAATCGATTGTGGATTATCTAAGATAAAGAACTTTGAGTTTTCAATATCCAAGCACACATAACGTTCAATACTTGTCCAATACAGTATCCAGACAACTGCTATTGACTATTGATCTAACCAGTTAAACAGCCCCAATGCAGTCACACTCCCTACCAAGTGAGCACCAATCATATTGACGTTTGCCAAAACTACAAAAATATCTAACGGACGAATGAAATTTATAGAGGTATACAATGCTGCCCCTGGAGGTAGTGCTAGAGCTTTTGCTGCTACAACAGTAATGGTCACTTCAGATGCTAAAAAAGCTAACAATAGACCTATCAAACTGACAATTAATCCTGTGTTTAATACTCGAAGTACGTCTTCTTTACTTGGATGTAATTCGCTATTAGGCGTCTGTAAAAGTTTGTCTAAACGCCTGTAATGGGAAGACAAATAAAGTCTGAAGCATAGCACTAAAAATCCAATAATACCTAAAAATACTCCAACTTGCATGACCAGATTCGTCGTTGTTTGCTCAGTGACATTACGGCTAAATATAGCCAACAACAAAGCCAAGCAAGAAACAGCGCCCAATGCTAACTGTACTCCGAAGCTAATCTGCCTTACTACGTGGAAAGTAGCTGCAAATCGTTTTTTAGTCGGTGCAGGTAAGTAGGAATTTAAGACATTTGACATATTCGTTCTTCTTAAGCCTGATAAACTATCTTGTGATTTTTGAAAATAGTCTTAATTTAGTTGGTAAAAATGGAAAACTAGACGTAGGGTGGGCACTGCCCACCAGTAGCCAACGTGCGGCATAGCCCTACCTACAAAAATCGGTAATTTTTGAGCAGGAAAGGAGTAGTCTTAATTCAGTTGGCAAAAGTGGAAAGCTACTATTTATTCTTTGTATATATCCGTACCATTTCAATCATCAAGCCAGGAGAGCCAAAAATATGGATTAAAAACTTGATATATATATGCTGAGCTAACAGCCAATGCAGTGCATTCTGCCTGAGTATCAAATATTAATCTCAATCAACCAATCTTGAGAACGATGTTGCGATCTGCCGCTATGCTGTAGTGAAGCTATCGCTTACGCCAATTAATCTAGGACTTACGCACTGTACATATTGACCATCATATGCATCTACGAATAATGGTCGTTTCAGACTTGTAGGGGCGCTCTTGCATTGCGCCCCTACGCTAGGTAATGATGGTTCGCGTTCGTTAACAAATCAAAAGTTGAGGCGCTAAAAATAGCTAATACATATCTGACGTTTTCTGTCAATGCGTAAGTCCTATAATCGTCGCAGTTGAGACCTCGATGCCCGCGCAGATACTTGTCGAGGAATGCCTTCACTCTATCGTCTCTTAACACTAAACCAAGATAACATTATGGAAAATACCTGTAAATATCTTTTCTTGGTAAGGCTCTCACAAAAACAATCACTCCATTGAAAATGGTAATACCTATTCTATAATCTCCCAATCGAATGCGATAATAATCATCATTAGAGATCAACTTTTTTATATTGCTGACTTCACTAAGATTTTCCGCATTTTCTACTTCTTCAATTACCGCTTTAATTCTTTGTAGTAATGCATCATCTCGTATCTTGCCTAAATCTTTTTCAAAACTTTTTCTGAACTGTAGGTTCATTCTTTATTATCCAAAATTTTAAAAATTGCTTCTCGACTAACGATTTCTGTTTCTTCACCCTCTTTAATAGCTTTTTCGAGAGCTATATCTTCAATAATCTCTGTAAAAAAATTAGAAAATAATTCTTTTTTTTCTTCCATTAATTCAATGATTGCTGTCTTGAAGATTTCTTTCAGTTGATTTTCATCAAAATTAATATTAATCATATATTTTATAGAGGTAGTTTTGATTTGATGATAACATATTCTTAGCAGCATGGAGTTTCCCAGAGCACGCAGAGAATCTGATGAATTGCTTTAGTTTATTTCGCTGAGAGGCATATCACAACATACAATAGATGTAGTGCTGAGGGTAATTGCAGGCGAATCTGTAAATTTACTCATTGATTGGACGCCCCCCTCTGGCATCCAAAAAGCAGTAGATGTGTTTGTTGGCTATCTTCTGCTAGATGCATGGATTGGGAACGGAGACCGCCACCATGAAAACTGGGGGATTGTCCGAATGAAAACAGCATCTACTTCAGAAGAAACGGAACACCTCGCACCTACTTACGACCATGCTTCAAGTTTAGGACGTGACCTCTCGGACTCTCAAAGGCAAAAACGCTCAGTTCCGGCTTACGCAAACAAATGTTTCTCAGCATTTTATGGCAGTGTTGATGATAGAAAGACCCTTAAAACTTTTGATGTGTTTTCATTTGTTGCTCATCGCTATTCCGAAGCAGCTTGTGTATGGTTGGCGCGACTTGAAAATATCTCGGAAGCAAATATATTAGATATTTTTAATCGCATTAATTGCTCGCGCATCTCCCCCGATGCGAGTCGTTTTGCTCAATCCATTCTTGAAATAAACAAACAGAGGCTACTTAGCTTGAGGGAAAAACTACCTTGAAAACACCAAAAACACTATTTTTAGCTTGGCAAGACCCCATTAGTCGCCGTTGGTTCCCTATTGGTCGGTTAACATTTGATGAGGGGATCTATCAATTTATCTACACGCAAGGTGTAAAAGAAGCTGAAGAGAAATGTGCTTTTAAGCCTTTGTCTTCGTTTCCATGCTTAGAAAAAATTTATACGTCTACTCACTTATTTCCAGTGTTCGCGAATCGGTTAATGTCGCGATCGCGCCCTGATTATTCAAGTTTTATTGAATGGCTCAATATTCCGAATGATAACAATGACCCAATTGCAATTTTAGCCCGCAGTGGTGGGGAAAGAGAAACAGATACGCTCGCCGTTTTTCCTTGTCCAGAGGTTGATGAACAAGGACAGTACCATCTTTACTTTTTCTCGCATGGGCTGCGGCATTTGCCAAACAGTGCGATTGAGCGGATTAATCAATTTGAGCCTGGGGAAGAGTTATGGTTAGCTCACGAATTTCAAAATCCCTACGATTCTCAGGCTTTAATTTTAAACACTAAAGACCACTACATTATCGGTTATTGTCCGCGATATTTGCAAGCAGAAATCTTTGAATTGCTTCGACAAAATTCTAACTTAGAGGTGCGGGTAGAGCGTGTCAATAAATCTCCAACACCTCTCCAGTTTCGCCTGCTGTGTAAAATGAGTGCGATCGCGACCAATGGTTTTCATCCCTTCTCAAGTCATCAGTATCAACCTCTCATTGCTGAAGTTGCTACTGCTGCTATATCTTCGTGAATTGTAATTGCTTAATTTTAGGAAAACAGGGTTAATGGGAAATGCTCTAAAAGTTCACTACGTCTTTAAGTAATCTTCTGGCGGGAAGGGAGTAGCTTTGTTTGTATCCTTATGCTCCGTCTCTCTAAGAAGAAGTGTTCAGACACAATTTGCCATATTTGGTGAAATGACTCTAGGAGGAACTATTAATCCAGTCAGCAATTTAGCTGGTAGTTTGCAAGTTGCAAATTTCCAACGGCTTTGGAGATTTTTGAGCGCTAAACAAGCTTTTATGAACTACACTTATATACTATTGCGGCAGGGTCTAATGCATCTGTACTATTAAAGCAAAGCAATCAATTGATGAAAACATCAAAATATACTTTAATACGGCTACAAGAACGGAATGTCACAGTCTGGACTGCTTGAATTAGCACACGAAAAACTTCACTGGCCAACGCCCAAACAAATTTTAGACCCATCAGGTGCTGGACCTAGTATCTATGCACGGATGGCTATGCAACCTCTACTCTGCTTGGGAAACCCTGGTTGAGCAAGTGGCGACGTAGAGTGTAGAATCCCCGTGCGTTTACGCCGGGGAGTGTCAAGACTGTGGAAAATGCACTTTATACAGGTCAAACAACTCCCCTGGCAACTGCTTATCTACCTTAACCCCACCGGCTGCAAGCAGTTTTTTCCAAGCATCTAAAGGTTCTAAAAATACCTCTGCACCGAGATAGGTTTCCAGAAGAGCCCAGTCCACAGCTAAGGGTTTTTCTGAGTTGAGGATATCAAAAACAAAATGCCCCTTTGGCTTCAGGACTCGCTTGACTTCCTCCATCACGGGTAGCCAGTAATCCAGGGGGTAGTAGCAACTCCAGCCTGTTGCGATCGCAATATCGAATTGGGCGTTATCATATTGCAATTTGCGGGCACTTCCCAAGGCAACACCCTTAAACAGCTTGGAGTTGAGTTGAGGACCGCGACTATTTAACGCATCCTGTGCTACCGTGCTGATTTCTTGACCCGAGAATAAAGCTTCCCACTCCCGCCAAGGATAAATTAAAAAACTTACCCCACAACCAATATCCAAACAGCGTTGATTCTTTTGAGGTCGGTGTATTTCCCAAAAGGGAGAAGTTAATTTTGCGTTCAGAGTCCCCGCCACCCAGTCAAAGTAAATCGGCATGGCTTTCAATTCTTCGGGGAGTTCTAAGGCTTCATTTCGGTACTGGCGATCGAAGCGATTGGCAACAAGTGTTTCAGTTTGAGTATAATCCTTTTGCTCTGTCGGGAAAAGCTCGGAAAATTTAGATGATTTCATTTCCATAAGTTCTTTATTTCCACTTATTGATGCTCGGTTTCTACTCCAGCAGTCCCACAAATTTTATTATATTTGCAAAGAAAAAATATAAAGTTTAAGTCACAACCATGTATTTTGCCCGCTCTAGTTGTGCAAGTTAAAAGCACATTAGCTATTTAGTGTCCATTTTACATTATAATTTGGCTCCAGTACTCTGAAAGAGCACGGGAACCGCGTTTCATAACTTACTTTAAAATACTGTACCGACACTCTAGTACACCTTAGCGTAAATAAGGCTCACAAATGCACGCTCGTTGTAAAGCTTGCAGTATAACTCTGTTACTTTCATCCTTTAGCCTTTATACTTTAACCTTTTTGTACTAGTCGTTCTTGTCTTCATTCAATACAGTCTTATCCAAATTCGCCCTCTCCAAATTAGCTCCACTGAGGTTAGCATCATGAAGGTCTGCCTCGGTTAAAGAAGCGTTAGTAAGATTTGCTACAACAAGATCTGCTCCAGACAAATCTGCCTCATTCAACTCAGCCCCACTTAAGTTAGCTTCATTCAGCATTGCTTCACTTAAAGAAGCTTGGTTTAACTCTGCTACAACTAAGTCAGCTTGGCTGAGGTTTGCGTCATTCAATATAGCCCCATCTAAAACTGCGCCATCTAAAATCGCTTCACTCAAATCGGCTCCACTCAAATCTGCATCTGTTAAAGAAGCTCGATTCAAGTCTGTGTGACTTAGACTTGCCTGATTTAGCATTGCTCTGTCTAGGGTTGCTCCTTCTAAAATTGCTCCATCTAGAACGGCGGCACTTAAATCTGCTTCAAGTAAGTTGGCTTCACACAAATAAGCACCAGTCAAGTAAACACCTTGCATCTTGGCATGATTCAAGTTAGCTTGGCTCAAATCGGCTCGGCTTAAGTCAGTTGAGCTTAAGTTGACTCCGCTTAAATTCGCTTTTCGTAATTTAATTCCTTGTAAACTTTTTCCACTCAAGTCCACTCCACTTAAGTCAACTTCATGAAAATCCCGCTCTCCTGAAGCATAACGTTCGAGAAATTCATCGGCATTTATTTGCATAGTCTCTGTTAAATAAAATTTGTATAGTGATTACTCTCTATCTTGCTTGTTAAAACTAATAACCGTGTGAGCTAGAAGGCGTATCTGTGGGAGGGAAAATTACTCTTTGCTTTCTCTACCTTTGGAGCGATCGCTTTTGGGTAATGGACAATTATTTTCACACCTAGGTCTATTAAAGAGAATAATCACAAATAAGTAAGTGGACAGAAATAAATAGAACTGTGTGACGAAATGTTAACAGACCCGAAATCCTTACCAATGACCCTCCGGGTTCGCCAGTCCACTCTTGTTGGGAAACCCGCCTACTTTCTCTGGACTCACCAATGACAAAGGACTAAGGACGGTTCTCATGAGTTAACTTTATTTATATCATCCTACTTAGTAGCTACCAATTCCAAAATCCAAAATGTTCAGACCTCAACGCATTGAACCCGGTTCCGGACAAGAATCAGTATGGGATTATCCCCGTCCGCCCCGCCTTGAGGATGTCAACAAACACATCCAAGTTATTTTTAACGGCGTTACTATTGCAGATACTCACAGTGCAAAACGGGTTTTAGAAACCAGCCATCCCCCTGTCTATTACATTCCACCTACCGATATCAAAATGGAATACCTACTACCCGTTCCCCAATCCAGCTTTTGCGAGTGGAAGGGTAGTGCTGGTTACTACACAGTTCGAGTTGGAGACAAAGAAGCCCCAAAGGCTGCATGGTTTTATCCCAACCCTACACCCTCCTTTGTATCAATGAAAGATTATGTAGCTTTTTACGCTCATCTTATGGATGCTTGCTACGTAAATGGGGAGAAGGTGGAACCTCAACCAGGAAACTTCTACGGCGGTTGGATTACCACCGATATCGTTGGTCCGTTCAAAGGTATTCCTGGTAGTTGGGGATGGTAGAGCATTCAGCTCTTCCTACGATGCACCTTAACCCGCTTAATCGGGTCTTGCTTCCTCACCCAAGCAAGGAACTTTTGCATTTGCGGTTCCTGCTTCAGTTTCTCAAGAGAGTTCAACTCCTGTGCTAAGCGTGTGTTGTCAAACAATGTGTGAATTTGCCGATGACAAGCAGAACAAATATTGATTTTTGGACCGTGGTGACCTTTTTTCTGTCTGGGAATGAGGTGATGAACCGTCAATTTGTCCAATTCTCTGTCACACAACTCGCAAGTCATGCTTTAAACCTAGTGTTGGATCTTTTATCTGTATTATGACGTACTACTAGTGAGTTTGCGGTATCCCCTCATGGATATCCGGCTCATTTACTGACCTAAGAGCTGATTTATAAATATTGCAACAAAACCGAGCTCAAATGGGAAAAATGTGTAAATATAAAAAAAACCTTAAGAAGTCGAAGACTTATGATTACTCCCAAAATGATGCAACAGGTATGGGCTGTCATCGAGTCTACTCACGTCAGCACCCTACTCCAATTTGACGATGCTGCCCTAGTACAATTGCTACTCAAGCAGTTCAAAGCCGATCAGGTGCTTGATGCCCAGACAACTCGCAGCCTTAACACTTACATCAAATCTAAACTGCCCTTAATTCGCGACACTGCTGAAAACAGGCTCTCTATTAAAGAAGGCAGTCTTTAACGCAAGAGAGCGAACAATTGCACTCGTAGGAACTATCTCCTCGGATTTCAATTAACACAACATTATGAATTACTGGCTAAGCATTGCCCTGGTAGCTTATCTTATTGGAGCGGCAATTGAAGGGGTGACTACAGCCAGCCAGCTATCTCATTCGGTGCCTGAGATTACCAAAGGCACACAAGACAACCCCTTGAACTCTCCCCCTTCACCAACCGGGAGTTGGCAGATTTTTGCAGCTATTGCATCGGTAAGTATCTGTGGAGCTTTTTTCTGGCCCTGTCGCTTGCTCCACCGTTCCATTAAAGGGAAGCAAACGAATCGAAAGGATTGACAGGTATTAGATTTAGGTAGAAAGAAGAGGAAATGTTGGGTTTTGTTCCTCAAACACCACTTCACTCAACGGGGGACACCCCCGCACGTGAGATGAAATGTTGGGTAGAGTTCCTCAAACGCCACTTGCTTCAATGGGGGGAACCCCCACAACGCAGTGGCTCCCCAACCTACGCTCTATTTGATAATTGGCTCGAATATCAGATATGTTCCTCCCAAACCTTCTACAATTGTGCGCGTGTTAGCAACCATCATTTTTTGGTAAGTATCTGCCTCGCTACCCGGTTGACCTAAGCTGTCAATAAACAGTTTCCTTTCTGAAATTTTGACCTTTGCCTGTTGAGCTACATTGGCGATCGCATTACTGTTATTTGTTGTTTCTCCAAAAATTGTTGGAATTTCATTTTTTTTGATATATTTAGCTAATGCTTTTGTTCTTTTCAGAGAAGGTTGTCCCTCAGGGCTTGTATCTTTGACAGCACTTGCATAGGAAAGATTATAAGCTTTGGCGTAATAAGCCATTCCATGATGATGTGTAATTAATTTACGCTTATCTTCGGGAATACTATCAATTCGTCCCTCGATCCAACTATCGATTTGAGCAATCTCTTGTTTGATTTTCTGCGCGTTGCTGTCATACAACGACGCATTTTCGGGAATGGTTTTAGCTAAATTACGACTAACCACATCTACCATGTTGGCAGCATTTTTAGCATTCTGCCAAATATAAGGATCGGCGATTGCTTTACCATCTACCTTGAATTTTAGTGGTTTGGAAACAGCACGTTGAGCAACTGCAACTTTCAGCCCATTGTTGTTTGCTGTTTTAATAAGCTTAATAAAAGCAGGTTCAAAATTATATCCGCTATAGAGAATAAGTTGAGCTTGCTCAACAGCTTGGCTGTCTTCTGGTTTTGGTTCATAATTGCGGGGGTTCGTATCAGGAGGAATCAAGCAAGTCAGATTTATTGTTTCTTGTGCAATTTGTCTGGTTAGGTCGCACAAAATACTTGTCGTCGCTACAACTTTGGGAAGATTGTTGGTGAGTTCAGCAGAAGTGACAGTGTTAGTCGAAGAGATGTTTGTCACATTACTTGGATTATTACACCCAACAAGTCCTATAGTAAGAGCGATTAGAGTAGCGTGTAGGGATTGGGTTAATCGTAATTTTTTTGACATAACAACTTCTATTTGCGCTAACACAATAATAATGGCTCGGATTTTTTCTAGAAGTTGTTTTCACAAGTTATCTTTTCACGGTATTTGCCGTTGTGGAATAACGATGACAAACTCCGTACCCTGACCTCAGTAAATCATATACACCATAAGTTCGTACTTGGAAAACATCCGTGGCTCAGCGTGGTGAGAGACTAGTAATAAACGTTAAAGTAAAACCCCTCCCTAACCCTCCCCTTGTAAAAGGGGAAGATACCCGATAGGGCAGGTGGGGTTATCTGTCGCCAACATTTTTTAAATTGATTTCTAAATATGAGAAAATGGCAACTTACCTTGGAGTTCCTGTCCGGTTTTGACACAAACAGCACATCGGCAACCCAGTTGGTCTAAAATAGGATTCGATTCTTGAGAAGAATGTGGCGTCATCGATTCAAAATCCGGTCGGGCAGACGCCAAGGTAATATGGGATTGCTCTGGTCTCATCTTTACCATCGTTGCTTCTGCATTATTGGCTACCAGTACCATAGAAGCTATGTATAGGGGAGAAGCTAACAAAATCAGTTTGGCTGCTTTCATAAATTCCGTTATGTGGTCATCTTTTGAATAGCATAGCCAATTTAGACTTGATAGTCATTTTCGTGATTAGTTTCTTCCAAAGCCTTGAGCGCGAGTCGTTTTTGACCAAACAAACAGTTCTCCATTGTTACCACCCCCAGCTAATTGCTTACCTTTGGGATGCCAAGCTAAGCAAGAAAACTCAGATGAGGCACCTGTTAAAATTTGCGAAAGTTGCTTGGCTTTTTTCCAAAGACAAATCCATCCATCTGCACCAGCTGAGGCAAGAAGAAAGCTCTCGGGTGCAAAGGCAATAGCTTTAATGACATCAACATGATTGGTTAAAACACTTGCTTCCCAACCCAAAGAGTCATCTGCTTGCTTTTCCCAAACCACTATACCGTCAACACTACAGCACGCCAAAAGAGGTGCATTTTGTGGCGTGGTTATTTCTGACCATGCAAGTTGGCGAATTTTTCCAGGAAAACCTTGCATTACCCAAGGTTCGGGGGGATTGCCAGAGGTTAATTGATTCGATTCTACAACGGTGATAGTGCGATCCATATTACCAGAGGCAAGGAATTTGCCATCGGGTGACCATGCCATAGCTAGGCTGGCAGAGGGAATTTCCAGGATACATGGTTCATCATCCCAGTTTTGACAATTCCAGACTTTAACTCCGTGATAACCGCTAATAGCAAGGTACTTTCCATCACAACGCCAATCGATCGCCAATACTGAGGAATTCTCGAAATTAAGGGTAACAACGATTTCTTGAGTTTCAGCATCCCACACTTGGACGTAACGCCCCAAGCTGAAAGCTAGTTGATGGTTAGTGGGGCTCCAAGCAAGTCTATCAACCCAAGCAGGGGCATTTTCTAAAGTAGCGATAAGTTCATTGTCTCGCCAAATGCTCACCTTTCCATCCTGTCCCCCAACAGCTAAAAAATCACCATCCTTGGAAAAGGCAACGCAATCTACAGATTCACTTTGCCCAGTCTGTAAGGTTGTTAAGTCACCATCTTGCCACAGCACAACTTCTCCCGCAGCAGAGGTTGCAGCGAAATTTTTACCTTGTGGAGACCATGCGATCGCTGTGACGTAATCTGAAAGTGTTCCCGAATATTGTTCTGTAAAATCCTTGTTCAGAGTTGAGGAGCTCATGGTTGTGTTTAAGAAGAGTGAGGGAGGGAGGGGGGAGTACCCCCTTATAATTTACGCCTTACAAGCAAGAAAGTCCTGTCTGAGTTGTGCTTCATCAAGGTTGCGACCAATGAAGACCAGTTCGTTTTTGCGGGTTTCGCCCGGTCTCCAAGGACGATCTGGTTTGCCTTCAAACAACATGTGTACCCCTTGGAACACAAAGCGGTTATCTTCACCTGCAATATTCAAAATGCCTTTCATACGGAAGATATCCGGTCCTTGAGTACGCAATAATTCTCCCAGCCAATTGTTTAACTTATCGCCATCAAGTGCGCCTTGTTCCACCAACGCTATGGAGTATACGCTTTCATCATGCTCGTGGGCGTCTTCACCTAGGAAATTTGGGTCAATTTCCAAAGCGCGATCGAGGTCAAAGGCTTTTACACCCAACAGGGCATCCATTGATACCTCTGAGTTCTGCGTCCGGTAGATTTTTGCCATAGCATTCATCCCCCGAATCCGCTTTTCTAGCTCCTCAAGCTGTTCTGGTGTTACCAAATCAACTTTATTCAAGAGAATTACGTCAGCAAAAGCAATCTGCTCTTGTGCTTCGTCTGCATCCCAATGTTGCCAAATATGCTTGGCGTCTACCACCGTTACCACAGCGTCTAACGCTAGCTTTTCCTGCATGTCCTCATCCACAAAGAATGTTTGAATAACTGGTGCAGGATCGGCTAGACCAGTGGTTTCAATGACCAAGTGGTCAAATTTATTACGCCGTTTCATCAAGTTACTGATGATGCGAATTAAGTCACCACGCACCGTACAACAGATGCAGCCATTGTTCATTTCAAAAATTTCTTCATCTGCATCAATAACCAATTGGTTGTCAATGCCCACTTCTCCAAATTCGTTCACAATCACGGCTACTTTCTTGCCGTGTTCGTGGGTCAGGATGCGATTGAGAAGTGTTGTTTTCCCCGCTCCTAAATAGCCAGTCAGAACTGTAACGGGAACTGAATCTGTTATTGCATCTGCTACCATGCCTTAAACGCCTCTTACTGCACGATTAAGATAATCATTATTAATTATTTTCATTCTTTTCTATTGTATGTTTTCTTCGAGCTAACAATATTTCAGGAAGAGACCTTATTGACCCCCACTAACTACTGTAGGGGCGAACAGCCGAGAGCCCCTACTAACTCCTGAATTAAGCGCTACGCAAAAAATCTCCAATTGCTTCCACTACAGCTGATGAGTACTCCTCGTGCATTCCGAGAGAACCGGGTAGAACAGTTGATTGCACTCCGGGTAACTTTGCTAAAGCATCCATCTCAGCACGGGATTTAGAGGGGCTGGATTCTCCAATAACCACCATGAGTGGAACAGACAAATTAAGAGCCAGCCTCAGAAAATCATTTTGATTGTTCACTGCATCAAGATTCCCAGTGACAAAAGCTGCAGGTGCGAATCTTGCACCTGGTTTCTGAGTATTGTCCCACTTGTACTGGATGAAACTTGGTGTGAGTTTTGCTTTATCAACATAGACGTGGCGACGATACATTAAACTCAGAAAAGATGGAGCGGTATTCAGCTTATAAAGAAGTTGACCGAGAATAGGAGAGCGTACCATTGCTCTGACTGTTCCAGCTATTTGGGACGTGGCACCCATAGTAGGTAGAGGACCGCGCCAAGTCGGAGCTACTAAAACAATGCGCGAAAATGCAGTTGGGATTTGGTTTGCCAATTGTAGAACGTAGGCTGCACTGTGACCTGCTGCAACTACAGCCACAGGTGTTTTGAATATAGTTGTTACAAAATTTTGTAAAAATTGCTGATACAAAGCGGGTTGGTAATCAACCGGAAGGCGCGATGATTGACCAAATCCCGGCCAATCTACAGCGATCGCTTGATAGTATGAAGATAGTATTTTGCCTATTTCGCCCATTTCCGATCGCATAGAAACTGTGCTGAAAGCTGGAAGAAGCAGGATGGGCGAACCTGTTCCCAGAGTTTCATAGACAACGCGAATTTGTTGGTTTTCCCACTGCCAAAGAAATTCTTGAACCTCTCCACCAATCTCACTATTGGTAGATGCAGATAGTAAATTGCTTGACATAACAAAGCCTTTAACTTTTAACTGTTCGCTAATAGCTGACATTCCAATGCCTTTTTTTGCATTGTCTTAAAAATATTGTAGAAGCCGTTAGCACGAGAGGGGGTCAAGCTCACGTTTAAACCAGTTTCTTGAATAAAATCAGGAGACAGTTTTACAACTTCATCCGGAGTGCTCCCATTTAATCCTTCAACTAAAAGCCCTACCAAACCTTTGGTTAATTGAGAATCCGAATCCCCTTGAAATACAACTTTGCCATCATTTAGTGTAGCTGTGATGTAAACTTGAGAAACGCAACCGGGGACTTTATTTTCTGGGACTTTATCAGATTCTGGAAATTCATTAAGTCGCTGACCATACCAGATGAGCTGTTCGTAACGTCGCTTTTGGTCGGAAGACCTTTGGAAGCGCTGCACGATTTTAGCAAGATTTGGTGGTAAAGAATCGCTAGTCGAGGACATAACAAAGGCAAGAGAAATAATATATATCTTTACTAGGGTATCAGCTTGCTATTACAATTGGCATTTAGCCTGTGTTATCAAACCGGATAACGGAGGCGCTCAACTAGATATCACAACATTTAAGCTGAGTAAGTCAAGTGACGCCCCACCCCTAACTTGGAATGTAAAAAAAACGTATGAGTTTTGGCAAGTCTGTTTTTGCTGGTTCACCGTTCTGTATTTTTTGCAATGCAGCTTGTGGGGTTAGCCAAAAAGCCTCCATGTAATCATCACGGTTATACATCGGTGTTGTATCCGTGTATATTTCATACACTTTCATAAATGCTGATACGTTATTTTTATAGGGGGTTAAATATCCTATCTGTTGAAAATTTACCTGCTTTAGTTCGAGATTGAGTTCTTCTTTGAGTTCTCGTTGTAAAGTATCTTCGTAAGTTTCGCCTGTACCCACATGTCCTCCCATGCTTATATCAAGACATAAAGGAAATAATTTTTTATGTGCTGTACGGCGAGGAATCCAAATTTCTCCCTGAGAATTTTTCAAAAATACATTAACTACTCGGAAATTTACCAGACCTTTTTGATAAATTTCAGACTTTTTTCTCTGCCCAATAACGATGTCTTGTTCATCGACAATGTCTAAAATTTCATCTTCTTCACTCATAAGCGTTCGCATTCAAGAAGAGTGTGTATTTATGAGTAGGTTGGGGAGCCACTGCGTTGTGGGGGTTCCCCCCATTGAAGCAAGTGGCGTTTGAGGAACAAAACCCAACATTTAATCAAATTGTTGCATTTCACTCACCACCAACCACCATCAATTCTGACACACTTGATTCTAAGAGTAGTATTTTCCGAAGATAAGCAGTAGCAGAAGTTCATATTAAGTAATAACAACAAATGTAAAATAAATATGCAAAATCAAACCTTAGATAGATTTTTTTGATAATTAAATTCACATGGGAATTTCAATCCTTTATTAACAAGTTTAAGGAGAAAGCCAATTGTTGACATCTACTTTGCTAGCCACATTCGCTACAGCGCCCCTGGCATGGAGTCCAACTGTTGCGCTGATCATGATTATCAGCAATATCGTTGCGATTGCCTTTGGTAAATCTAGCATTAAGTATCCCAGTGCAGGTCCTGCGCTACCCGCATCCAATTTCTTTGGTGGTTTTGGTCTTCCTGGGCTCTTAGCAACAACTGCCTTTGGTCATATCTTGGGAGTCGGCGTTATCTTAGGGCTGCACAGTCTTGGGAAGCTTTAGCTACTCCCTTCCAGCCTAAAGACATAGGGTAGGCACTGCTCACCACTCCCTAAAGACGTAGCTAGGGCTATTCCCAAAGCTAGATGACACCAGGCATAGCCCTAGCTAAAGGTCTGTTGTCTGGATGACAATCTTTGACAAATAGAGAAGAGCTAGAGCACAAGCCCTAGCTCTTTTCTCTACACAGCAAACAGGCTTAACTTATACAGCTGGAGGTAAACCCCTCATTTGACGAACAGCGTTGAGACAAGCTGGACAATCACAGCCAAACATAGCGACCGCCGTATCGCTCTCTTCTTCAGTGAAGTTATACTCAGCAGTGGGATTATCCTGGCTTTGTTCAGCTTGTGGCGCGGCAAATTCCACTGTAGATGGGGTAGATGGAGCTAGAGCTACCTTGCTCACCTTCACACATACCAGCTTGGGGGTTGGTGCATGAGGATTTTTTACACAAGTTTGGGTTCCTGCAGGATTAACTGTTTCATTTGCTCTAGCCGGTTGGGTCATCATGACCAATGACAGCACAGAGGAAAACAGTAAGGGGCTCGAAAGTAATGTAAGGACAAATTTCTTGTTCATTTACTTAAAAATGTATTTGGCTATGTGCGGTCTGGCATTTATCTTTTCACATTCATATGGTTGTTTCAGTAATTTTTGTGCAAAGTTGCCCAACCTATTATGGATAGTACTAATAAAGTAGGCTTTATTCTAGCAGAGGCAATTCGTAGCGTCTATAGCAAAAATCAAGGAGAAAGAAAAAGATTGAGATGCACAAAGAGGGATACACCTGAAAGAAAAAAGCCAAAATGCCTCTGTTTTTTTACTTACCCTGCCTTCAAAGGAGCTATCTATAATTGCGAATTTCTACTGAACAGATCGGAGCGAACTACCCCAGACTCAACCAACCATTAATGCCAGACATTGGTGATGTAAACAGAGATATTTAAAAAATTGACTTAGTTAGCATTAGCTAAGTTCCCAAATGAGCCTTTTGTGAGTTATTGCTCAGTCATTACCAGCAGCTCGGTAGGCGCTATTGCTAGGGATTCAAGATTTGCTGAATAGCAAGCTGATAAAATAGCTTCTCATCTACTGAATGTAAAAAGCGTAACGAGAACTATGTCAAATCAAGCTCCTATCCCAGTCGTTGTTATCGGTGCTGCTGGCAAAATGGGTCGTGAGGTGGTGAAAGCAGTAGCACAAGCACCTGATATGAATCTTGTCGGTGCTATTGATACAAGCCCAGAATACCAAGAAAAAGATGCTGGGGAACTGGCGGGTTTAAGCGAACCGTTGGAAATCCCAATTACAAATCAATTGGAACCGATGCTGGCTTTTGCGTCTCAGGAAAAACAGCCAGGAGTCATGGTAGATTTTACCCATCCCAAATCAGTGTATGACAATATTCGCAGCGCGATCGCCTATGGTGTTCGTCCTGTAGTTGGGACGACTGGGTTAACTCCATCCCAAATCGGTGAGTTAGCAGAATTTGCTGATAAAGCCAGCACTGGTTGCTTGATTGTTCCCAACTTTTCCATTGGCATGGTTCTGCTGCAACAGGCTGCAATAGCCGCATCCCAGTATTTCGACAACGTTGAAATTATAGAACTGCATCACAACCAAAAAGCTGATGCTCCCAGTGGTACGGCGATTCAAACGGCTCAAATGTTGGCAGAAATGGGTAAAATTTTTAACCAGCCTCTTGTGGAAGAAACGGAGAAAATACCGGGAGCAAGGGGCAGTCAAGCAGATGAAGGTATTAGAATTCACAGCGTGCGCTTACCGGGATTGATTGCCCATCAGGCCAATGACCAATGACCAATGACCAATGACCAATGACTATTCGCGCAGTATTTCTGGATAAAGATGGCACTCTAATTGAGGATGTGCCTTACAATGTTGACCCAAAGCATATTAAACTGACAACAGGTGCGATTGAGGGGTTACTCCTTCTTCAGAAACTAAGGTACAAGTTAATTGTGATTACCAATCAGTCGGGTGTGGCGCGTGGTTATTTTCCAGAATCTGCACTTGTAGGAGTGGAGAAGCAATTGCGTCAACTTCTGGGTGAAGCAGGTATCAACCTCGCCGGCTTTTATTACTGTCCCCATCATCCAAATGGTGTGGTACCAGAATTTGCTATTGATTGTGACTGTCGCAAACCCGCACCAGGGCTGCTGCTGCGTGCAGCACGCAGTGGCAATATTGATATGGATTCATCTTGGTTTATCGGTGACATACTCAATGATGTGGAAGCCGGAAACCGTGCAGGTTGTAAAACAATGTTAATTAACAATGGCAATGAAACTGAGTGGGAATTGTCGCCCCTGCGTTCTCCAGATTTTATTGTTAATAACCTTGCAGAAGCAGCACACATGATTTTCTCTGTTGATAGCAATTCTGAATGTGAAAAACAATTGCCTGAGTACGCAGCACTGACGGAGGTTCTTCGTGAAGCCTGAGTTGGTAAAGTTGCTGGATGAGATTGCTAACCTTCATGTCATTGTCATTGGTGAGGCAATGTTGGATGGCTATTTAGAAGGAATTAGCGATCGCTTGTGCCCGGAGGCACCAGTGCCGATTGTGACTGTTAATAAGTGCGTGTATGCTCCTGGCGGTGCAGCCAATACTGCTGTGAATGTTCGCAGTCTTGGTGGAATTGTGACATTTTTATCCGTCATTGGTGACGATACACAAGGCTTCCAATTAAAGCAAGCACTCTCAGAACATGGCGTTTGTACAACAAACCTGATTGTCCATCCGGGGAGACAGACACTGACCAAGCAACGGGTGATGGCAGCTTCACAAATACTAGTAAGAATAGACACGGGTACCACAAATGCTATTGACATTGATACAGAAGAAGCACTGATTGAAAAACTGCAACTTCTATTTCCAAAATGTGATGCCGCAATTATTTCTGATTACGATTATGGGATTTTAACACCAAGAATCGTTGATGCGATCGCCAAATTGCAACAAACTTATTCCAGGATTCTAGTAGTTGACTCCAAAAACTTAACTGCCTACCGTCATTTGAGTGTCACTGCAGTAAAACCAAACTACGAACAGACAGTGCAGTTGCTACAAATACCCCCTAGTCTCCCCATACAAAACAATGAGGGGATTAAGCGTGCTGAAAAAATTGCACCACATGGAGAAAAACTACTTGCTCTAACAGGTGCAAAAATTGTTGCTGTCACATTAGATGCTGAAGGTTCAATCGTCTTTCAGCAGAATTCTCCACCACACCGCACTCACGCCCAACCTACTACCCAATCCCGCACGGCAGGCGCAGGTGATACCTTTAGCTGCGCCCTAACCCTTGCCCTAGCAGCTGGTGCGACAACACCATTAGCCGCAGATTTTGCCGCGAGTGCTGCGGCTGTGGTTGTCCAAAACGAAGGAACAACAACCTGTACTGTAGAAGAACTACGGCTGTTTCTCTCTCAAGTAGAGGAAGCAGGGAAAGCAGGAGAAGCAGCAAAGCAAGAGAATAAGGGAGAAAAAGCTACCTTGTCCTGTCTCTCATCCACAATACCCAATACCCAATACCCAATACCCACTTCTGGCAAACACATATTTAACAACAATCAACTCATCAACCTTGTTACCAACTACCGCAATGCAGGAAGCAAAATAGTTTTCACCAATGGCTGCTTCGACATTCTCCATGCTGGGCATGTTTCTTATCTCAATCGCGCCAAAGCATTAGGCGACATTCTTATTATTGGAGTAAACTCCGATAGCAGCATTCGCCGTATCAAAGGGTCAACTCGCCCCATTAACTCTTTGGAAGACCGCATCCAGGTTTTAAGCGGACTGGGTTGTGTTGACCATCTTGTTGCTTTTGATGAAGACACTCCTATCAACCTAATTCATCTCGTGCGACCTGATGTCTATGTCAAAGGAGGTGACTACACTATAGAAACACTTCCAGAAGCACGCGTAGTAGAACAATTCGGTGGTGTCGTAAAACTTCTAACCTTTTTAGACAATCGTTCTACAACCCGTATCATTGAACGCATTATCAACGGATATGGGGGATGAGGAGGAGGGAGGGAGTGAGGGAGTGAGGGAGACAGGGGGATTAGCAACTACCAACCACTAACTACTAACTACCAACCACTAACTACTAACCAATGACAACTTGGAATTCTGCTGACAATATTCTGTGCATCAGACTTGACACAATTGGCGATGTGTTAATGACTACACCAGCCATTCGCGCTTTAAAAGTCTCACATCCCAATCGTCGCATTACACTGCTAACATCCTCTGCAGGTGTAACAACTGCTGCAATGGTTCCAGAAATTGATGATGTGATTGTCTATGATGCACCCTGGTTAAAAGCAACAGCACCCCGGCAAAATAGCTGTCCCGAATATGAAATGGCAGAATATTTGCGGAGCCTAAAATTTGATGGTGCAGTAATTTTTACAGTTTACAGTCAAAACCCCCTTCCTTCGGCATTTTTGTGTTATTTGGCAGATATTCCCTTACGACTGGCTCATTGTCATGAAAACCCTTATCAACTGCTAACAGATTGGGTAAAAGATCCAGAACCAGAGCACTTTGTGCGTCATGAAGTTCGCCGTCAACTAGACTTGGTTGCCACTATTGGTTGCCGTGCTGACGCTGAAAGAATGTCTTTACAGGTTCCAGAAAAGGCTTTAGCAACTGTTCGGGATACCTTACAAGAATTTGGTATCGATCGACAACGTCCCTGGGTAGTCATTCATCCTGGTGCGACAGCGTCTTCACGACGTTATCCACCTGAGAAATATGCTCTTGTTGCCAAGAGTTTAGTTCGCGACTTCAATATCCCTGTCGTCTTTACTGGTACAAAACCAGAGCGAGAGTTAGTTGAAAGCATCATGATGATGGCATCTGTTACCAACGTGACTTCCCTTGTAGGTTGTCTCGATCTAACCGAACTAGCAGCACTGTTATCACTTACTCCTCTATTGATTTCTAATAACACTGGTCCGGTTCACATTGCCGCTGCTATTGGTACACCAGTTGTCGATTTGTATGCTCTCACCAATCCCCAGCACACTCCTTGGGGTGTTCCAAATCGCGTTCTTTTCCACGATGTTCCCTGTAAAAATTGCTATAAAAGCATTTGTCCGGAGGGACACCAGAATTGCCTAAGTTTGGTTACTCCAGAGTCGGTGGTAAGTGCAGCCCGCGAACTGTTAAGCGAGACATGGGAACGCCCAACACAGATTTGGAACCAGAATTCACTCATGGAAAAGGCACTTACAGCTATTGACCAATAACTATTAACTAACGATCGATGACCAATGACTGTCGATATCCTCATACCTACCTATCGTCGCCCTGGTGCTTTAGCTATCACCTTGACTAGCCTCATAGCCCAAACTTACCGTGACTTTCGCGTCGTCATTTCTGACCAAACTGAAGATAGTAACCCAGTAGAAACTGGAGAGGTACAAGCAGTACTGCGTGTGCTTCAGTCCCACGGTCATGTGGTGGAAGTCTATAAAAATTTACCGCGTCGGGGGATCGCGCAACAGCGACAATTTTTACTGGAACAGGCAAAAGCCACTTACGCTCTTTTCCTTGATGATGATTTAATTCTAGAACCCTATGTGGTTGAAAGATTGCTTGTTGCCTTACAGGAGGAAAACTGTGGTTTTGTTGGTAGTGCGGTTATTGGACTTAGCTTTATTAATGATATCCGTCCTCACGAACAAAAAATTGAGTTTTGGGATGGCCCAGTTCAACCAGAAATTGTTAAACCCGATACACCCCAATGGGAAAGGTGGCGTTTGCATAACGCTGCTAATCTGTATCACATTCAGCAAAATTTGGGTTTAACCCCAGATCGGCAATGTAAATACCATGTTGCTTGGGTTGGCGCTTGCGTAATGTATGATACAGAAAAACTTCGCAGCATAGGCGGCTATTCATTCTGGCAGCAGTTACCATCAGAACACTGTGGCGAAGATGTTTTAGTTCAACTGCGATTGATGGAAGTTTACGGTGGTTGTGGAATTATTCCTTCAGGTGTTTATCACCAAGAGTTACCCACCACTATTGTCGATCGCAGTTGTCCTGCAAATAAATATGTAGTTAGTGGATAGATGTAACACCTAATTCAATGTTGGGTTTGGTTCGGATGATTGATTGTGGATGTAACACCTGATTCAATGTTGGGCTTGGTTTCGATGATTGATTGTGGATGTAACACCTGATTCAATGTTGGGCTTGGTTTCGATGATTGATTGTGGATGTAATACCTGATTCAATGTTGGGTTTGGTTCGGATGATTGATTGTGGATGCAATACCTGATTCAATGTTGGGTTTGGTTTCGATGATTGATTGTGGATGTAACACCTGATTCAATGTTGGGTTTCGTTCCTCAACCCAACCTACGCACAATTCTTATGCAAAAAATTCTATTTATCGAGTTACTGGGTGGTATTGGAGATGTTTTAATTGCGTTAAATGCGATTCATGCTTTGGCGCAAACCTACCCAACCGCTGAACTAACAGTTTTAACTTTTCCTCCAGGTGATGAACTGCTTAAAAGCGATCCCCGGATTAAAAGAGTTATTTGTGCTGAACGTGGTAAAGTTAAACAATCGGTCATTCAATTGCTAACTAATGAAAATTTTGATTTGATTGTTTCTGATACTAATTACGACAATATTGATTTAGAAATTCGAGAGCTTGCTTCTTTACACGGTACTCGGTTAGTCACAAATTTATGGCGACAACCTCCACCAGATGAAAAAGTTGGGGATCGCTTTATCAAAATCCTGCAAGCGGAAGGCTTAATCAGTTCAAATACAATTAAATCTACACAACTTCATCTTACTAACGAAGAACTTAATAGAGCACAAGAGCAATTTAGCAATATCCATCGTCCCTTAGTATTTCTCTGCCCGGATGCAGGAATGGCAATTAAGCGTTGGTCTGAAGGCAATTTTATAACTTTAGGTCAAATCTTGCAGCAGCGATGGAAAGCAACTGTAGTGGTTCCAGTTGGGTCTGATGAACAGCAGGCATTATCTATTACTCAAGGTATTGGCAGTGAAGCACAAATTTTGCCTCGAAGAAAATTGCGGGATTTTGCAGCTGCTTTATCCTGTGCTGATTTGGTCATTGCTTCCGATACTGGTCCAGCACGTATAGCTGCAGCATTAAATGTGTTAACTATTACTTTATTTGGTCCCTCGTGGTATGGACGTTATGGTCAACCATCGCCCCATATTAATTTGCAAGGTTACCCAGAGTGCCCCGAGCGCAATATTAGTAATTTTACGGTACAAAAATGTTGGTACGGTGGCTTGTGTCCCTTAGATAAGGGTTGGCAGAGTTGTATGGAAGGTATTTCGGTTGATGAGGTGTTGGCAGTAGTGGAAGAAATTTTACACAAACCCCAAAGATGCTGAGGAAGAGCGAGAAGGATTAAGTTTAGAAAAATGAAATCTAAAGTAATTTTACACAATCAAGAAGATAAAATTTTAACTTTAAATTCTGGTAAATACACAGATACAGAACAGACAAACATTTGCGTTGGTCTGCATCCATCTGCGGTTCAAAACCCACAATTACAAGGGTTACGCAACATTTTAGTGATGCGCCTGGACAACATTGGCGATGTCATTATGACCAGCCCAGCTTTACGGGCTATTAAGGAGAATTTGCCAGAATGCCATCTGACTTTAATGGCTAGTCCGGGTGGAGCACAGGCAGCAAAATTACTGCCTTGGATAGATGAAGTTTTATCATGTCGTGTGGTATGGCAGGATTTGGGCAAGTTAAATTTCGATCCAATGCGAGAATGGGAATTAGTGAAGAAGCTGCAAAATGGCAAGTTTGATGCAGCGATTATTTTCACCAGTTTTAGTCAAAGCCCTCATCCTGCAGGATTTTTATGTTATTTGGCTGGGATTCCATTACGAATAGGTGAATCTAAGGAAGTGGGAAATGGTGTACTGACAACGGAAGTCCCTTCTGCACCAGATGAGATTCATCAAGTTGAACGCAATTTAGGATTAATTGAACAAGCCGGGTTTGAGGTACAAGATCGCAGTCTTTGCATTCACATTCCAGAAACTGCACAACAAGAAGCTTTCTCTGTTTTACTGGAAACCAGTTTTGAAGATGTAAAAGAATATTGTCTCTCCGCATCCTCTTTGTCGTTATTTCCTCCCTATCTTCTACTTAATCCCTGGACAAGTTGTCAATCGCGTAATTATGACTCTCAACGCTTTGCGATTGCTGCACGTCAGCTGGCAGAAGCGACACAAATGCCCGTTGTGGTGACTGGTGTAGAGAAAGATCGTCCTAAAAGCACTGCGTTACTGGAAACACTGGGTGGTTGGGCAATTGACTTGATTGGCAAAACAAATTTGCCTCAACTAGCAGCACTGATTGCCAAGGCAAGGTTAGTACTTACTAACAATACTTCAACGATGCATATAGCTGATGCTACACGCACACCAACTGTTGTGATGTTTGCCGGGACTGAACTGGAATCCCAGTGGGAACCGCGTAACGGTAAGTCCCGCTTGCTTCGCCGTCCAACTTCGTGTAGTCCTTGCTATGCTTTTACCTGTCCCTACAATCTGGAATGCCTGGATATCTCACCAAAGGAGGTAGTTGCTACAGGGCTGGAATTGATAAATACGGCAAGTGGTTAGGGATTTCCAAATTAAAAAATATCCAATCTACTACCACTAACTACTAACGACTCACTACTAACCACTAACAAATGATTCGTATTGCCGTGATTGCTGGTACTTACAAACCCGAACGTTGTGGTGTAGCCCATTATACTGCTCGTTTGCGGGATGCTTTGGACAAGCTAGACATTCAATCTGTTGTCCTTACCACCCATGTAGCTGCTAAAGAAGTGAACAACCCTGGTGTTCAGGGCGCTGTACATGATTGGCAATTAGCTGATTTATTACCTTTAGTACGATCGCTACACGCTACAAATGCTGACATTTTACACATTCAACATGCAGCAGGCACTTATGGTTTTGAACGCTCTATTTTTCTGCTACCGTTACTTCTTAAAGCTACGGGCTACCGCCAGCCAATTGTGACAACTGTACATGAATACGGTTGGTGGGAATGGCAACCCAAAGGCATACCACCACAATTTATGGAATGGTTAAAAATCTGGGGACAGCAACGGGGTTTGTGGGATAGAGAAGATGGATTTTTATTAACTTTAAGTGATGCTCTAATTGTTACCAATGCAGAAGCAGAAGCAGTTATTCACGCAAGACTACCAAAATTAAATAACCGTGTTTCGAGTATTCCCATTGCTGCTAATGTTGATGTTAGCTCTATCGATCGCAATACGGCAAAGCAGCAATTACGTGAAAAATATAATTTTGCTTCGGATGATATTATCATCGCCTTTTTTGGTTTTCTTCATCCAGTCAAAGGATTAGAAACACTTTTACCAGCATTTCAGAAAGTTGTTGCTACTTATTCACAAGCAAAACTCTTGCTAATGGGTGGTGTGGAAAGTTTAGCTTTGCGAGGAGAAGAAGCAAAACGCTATTGGGATAAACTCCACACTCTTGTTACAGAAATGAATTTACAGACTGCTGTCCATCTTACAGGGTATCTAAATGCTGAAACGGCTTCCCAATACCTTTCTGGATGTGATATTGGCGTGCTTCCTTTCTATCCTGGAATAACCATGAAAAGCGGCTCACTTCTCACTTTATTAGCTCATGGGTTGCCAGTTATTGCCACTCACCATCCCACCCCATTACCTGATGGACATCCCGTACAGCTTGTCCCTCCACGTAATATTGATGCTTTGGCAGATGCACTTTGTCAATTATTAAATGACCCAGATAAACGGAACTCTTTAAGTCATATTGGTCGTGCTTTTATCCAAAATTTTACTTGGTCTAATATTGCGCGATCGCATCAAAGCATTTACCAAAAACTGCTAAGTGCTCGTTTGTAGGTAGGATCTCAATGCAACTCCACAATGTCAAAAAAATTGCCGTTCTCCGCGCCAACGCTGTTGGAGATTTTATCTTTGCCCTACCAGCCTTAGAAGCCCTACGGCAAACCTATCCCGAAGCAGAAATTGTTTTATTGGGTTTAGAGTGGCATGCTGCTTTCTTAAAAAATAGACCATCCCCCATTAATAGAGTCGTTGTCGTACCCCGAAGCCGTGGAGTTCGTGGTGATGCCAACACACAGGAAGACCCAGCAGAACTCGCTGAGTTTTTTGCCAAAATGGTTGAAGAAAAGTTTGATATTGCCATTCAAATGCATGGCGGTGGGCGCTACTCTAACCCTTTCGTACTGCGTTTGGGCGCTCAAACGACGGCAGGCTTGAAAACCCCAGATGCTGTACCGCTAGATCTTTGGGTGCCCTATGTATACTATCAACCCGAAATTCTGCGCTATTTGGAAGTTGTTTCGCTTTTAGGTGCAAAAACAACTCAAATTGAGCCTCAGCTTACTGTTACCGCAGAAGATTTAGCTGAAGCTCAAAGTGTTGTCAGTGTATCTAATAAACCTTTAGTTGCTCTCCACCCCGGCGCAACGGATTCCCGACGTTGGTGGTCGGTGGAAAAATTTGCTGCAGTAGGGGATGCTGTGGCTGATGCTGGTGCTGAGGTTGTGGTGACTGGAACTAAATCAGAACAAGAAATTGTTGTTGCTGTCATCAATTCCATGAAAACCAAAGCACATAATTTATGCGATCGCCTCTCTCTTGGGGGTCTTGCAGGTTTATTTAAATTGTGCTCTGTGGTTGTTTCTAATGACTCCGGTCCACTACACATCGCGGCGGCTGTTCGATGTGCAACTGTTGGCATTTACTGGTGTGGCAACTTAATCACTGCCGGACCCATGACCCGCACTCGTCACCGACCCGCTATTTCTTGGCGTCTTCATTGTCCAGTTTGTGGTGTTGACTGTACGCGTGAGAGCTGTAACCATCGCGACTCCTTTGTTGCTGATGTGCCCGTACAAGAAGTTGTTCAATCAGCTCTCGAATTACTAAGTACATCTACTTAAATAGATGAATTCTATCTCTCGGGTACTAGACCAATGCCCCGAGGAAGATGCAGTACATACAAGAGATTGAGTATCAATTAATTCTGGAGGAAAGCACATCACTGCATAAGGAGACTGTTAATGAATTTCAAGACGATTTGGGGGCTGCTCCAGGAAACATTTAACGAATGGAGTAACGATAAAGCGTCTAGGTTAGCGGCTGCGTTATCTTATTACACAATTTTTTCTATTGCCCCAATGCTGATTATTGTTATTGCCATCGCTGGGGCTGTCTTTGGAGAAGAGGCAGCTAGGGGTGCAATTAGGGAGCAACTTCAAGGTTTAATTGGCCCTTCTGGTGCAGAAGTTATTCAAACAGCAATAGAAAATGCCAGTCAACCCAAAGCCGGGACTATCGCCTCTATTATTAGTATTGCTGTCCTCCTATTTGGTGCTACTGGCTTGTTTAACGAATTGCAAGATTCTCTAAATACTATTTGGGAAGTGCAGCCAAAACCGGGACGCGCTGTAAAAACTATGGTTCGCCAACGCTTTGCATCCTTTGCTATGGTGGTAGCTATTGGATTTTTACTGCTTGTTTCACTTGTCATCAGTGCTGTGCTATCAGCGTTTGTCAGTTATTTTACCCATTTGGTACCGGGAATTGATGTTATTTGGCAGATAATTAACTTTATACTTGGTTTCGTAATTACGACGGTGCTATTTGGACTCATTTTTAAAGTTTTGCCAGATGTTAAAATAACGTGGAATGATGTTTTGATTGGAGCCGCCCTGACTTCACTGCTGTTTTCTATTGGTAGATTTTTATTAGGGCAATATTTGGGTAATGGCAGTTTTGGCTCAACTTACGGTGCTGCTGGTTCGTTAGTCGTTATCTTAGCTTGGGTTAACTATGCTGCTCAGATTCTCTTTTTTGGTGCTGAGTTTACACAGGTTTATGCCAGAAAATATGGTTCGCGCATTGTTCCGGCTAAGAACGCTATTCCTCTGACTGAAGGCGATCGTCTCAATCAAGGATTAAAATCTAATAGCACGACTCAGGTACTTACTAGAAAACAATCTAGCAATAAACAGTCTGTTTCTAAACTAGTTAATCAATTATTGCGCCGCATTACACCTTCCAAGCGTTTAAAACGCAGAAAAAACCACAAGCAATTCTAACTGCTTCCGTGCAAAGGCGAAGTGCAGCTACTAGCGGGAAGCAAAATTTACTGCGACTAGCTAAATTTGCGGCTGCTAACCAGGAACACAAAACTGAAGGGGCACGTCAATTCCTGATGTACCTGTCTTAATTACCAGCAGTACGGAACGGGAACACGGAGGAACGCGATCGCCCCTCAATCCAATTCTGGGATGGACAAAGCTGTTGCGAACTCGTAAGTTGGATGAGCAAGCAACCCATTAGGCGTTAGAAACGATTGAGCGGAATGCCAAGTTACAAACCGAATTGATTGGAAACCTCTTGGATGTGTCTCGTATTCTACGGGGTAAGATGCTCTTAAATTTATCTTAAGTTCCCAATTGACTTCCCAATGTTCACTTGTTTAGGGTTTTACTTTTGTCTTAATTGTAAGTTCATGTTAATTTTGGTAAAAATATGTACTAAAAAGGTAAAAAAAATTTTAGTTGTAGGAGAATAACAGAACCTTCGCCTTTCTCAATTGTTTGATCGCTTTAGTCATCTAGTAGCCTGATATACGCCTAGGTAAGTGAAGTGAGCCATAACACAAGAGGGTTGCGGTTCAACCTTTGTGCATTTACTTTGCCCGCTATGAATGCTAAATCTGAGAATATAAAACCAAATAACGCTGAACAATCCCATTTACTTAAACGAACATCTCATAGAGAAGCACATACACCTTCAAGTACCTCTTAAGGGTAAGACAGGGGATGGTCAAAAAGCTAGAAGGTATGGAAGCAAAATGATACGTTTGATTTTTAAGAGGAGCGATAATATCCAGGTGGGGGCTTGGCGATTGCACCTTCCTACTAGTATTTAGACAAAGTCAAGTCAGGAATTGTTCCACGAGTTACTTTCCCTCGTTTTTTTTCCCTCATTTTATAGTAACAGCAAATGAGGAAACATATCATGCGTAATGACGTTTTAATTGATGCAGAATGGGTACGTGTTGCGCCTGATAAAGTGGTAGTGGCAACTGCCGAACGCGTTTGGTTACATCGACTTGATTCTATAGAAGCTGACACTCCCTTTGCTCAAACAACGGTTAAAGCAGGCAGTATATCAAGGACTCGAAAACTCTTGGATGGAGCCATAGCATCCGCGAAGGGCGCTGTATCATCAAGCATTAAACCGCCTGCTTTAACACCCGTACAATGGTTATGGCGGCTCGCAGGTTCCTACCATTTAACCCACTCCTATCCTCCACTGCTTGAGGAAGCCGCAAGGCGTTTTGAAAAGATGGGTCGTAAAAATTTCTCACAATGGGCAGCACAGAAAGCCAGAGAAGAAAGAGGTCACGATCGGCTAGCCTTGCTTGACATTCAGTCGATGGGCTATAAAGCTGAGGCTGTAGTGGCAGCACTTATTCCTCCTTATGCAATCGCTTTGGTAAATTATTTAACTCAAAGCGTAAGGGCTCCAGATCCGATTGCTTGTGTTGGCTATTCCTATGCGATGGAACGTCTGGCAACAGGTGTTCAAGAAAAGCACATCCAGATGGTTGAGGCTTTGCTGCCATCAGGTATTCATGCTACCCGATGTCTTCGGGTACACAGTAGTGTAGGTGATGATCTGGAACACGTGGAGGAAACCATTAAGATGATTGTAGAGCTTACTCCTGATGAGCGTGTCCGCGTTGCTACTGCCTGTTACGAAACTGCATTGCTGCAGTTCAACTCTTCTAAGGAAGATTACATTTCAGACGAGGAACTGGAATGTGTGTTGCGCCCATTAGCGTTATACAAAAACTAACAAGCGAGAGCTATCGATGACCCAGGAACCGAAAATGTTCTTTCCAACATCGGTTGCGTGAGATGACTTAACCGATGCTCTAGTTGATTTGCTTTAATAATTGCACTAACAATACGCTCATGTTAAGAAACAAATTGCATACTTACATTGCCTCTACTCTGTTAGCAAATGTCCTGATTGCTACTGGATTATTGCCACCAGCATATGCTACATCAACACAAACTGCTGAATCTGGAAATTATGAAGAGAAGTTAGCCCTCAATCCATCACGTAAAACTAATGTAAATGGGACTTTGCGCCAAGGTAATGATACGAAAATTGACGCAGAGCAGTCCAATGAAGGAGAAGTGATTTCATGTCCCTTTACTTCTAATGCTCAAGATTTAAGAACATCGACAACTACAAATACCGATTTGCAATCCTTGATTCAATATTTCGATAGTCAATTTATTGAGAATGAGATTGGAATTTCAGGGGGCATCGAACTTAATTTAGATAGTATTTTGGCTGATGAGTACGATCGCGAAGGAGTTCTTCTGGCAAGATGTTGTCTGTAGAGTAAGCAACTTGTCTAACCAAAATTCAGTTTGTTTGAAAACTTTCAGCCTGATACTTCCATCTTGCTCGAATAATACGTAAATAAACTAAAAGTTTTTTAGCGTGCGTTAACAATATGTAACGCACCATTTTTATATGGTACGCTTTTTCAAGCAACTGCACCAAGCACTTTGAGTGTACCAATAGTCACTGGCGATAAACCTGTAACTCCCGTAATATTCATGCGCTCATAAGGTTTGTCTGCTTTGAGCGTTGTTAAACAATTGCCTGTTATTGTATCCCATATAATAATTGTTTCATCTTCACCACTGCTAGCTAGAGTTTGACTATCAGGATGAAAAGCAACTGACCAAACCCTGCCTGTATGCCCCTGTAAGGTTTTCAGGCATCGTCCCATACTAACATCCCACAACTGAACTGTAAAATCCTGGCTGCAACAAGCTAATATCCGGCTATCTGGACTAAAAATAACTAATTGTAACCAACCAGTATTGACCTGTAAAACTTTAAGGCATTCATGAGTATAAACACTCCACAATCTCATTGTGCCATCAGGACTCGTAGTCACGAGTAGCTTGCCATCTGGGCTAAAGGCAACTGACCAAACCCAAGCTGTATGACCTTCTAAAGTCCTTTTACACTCACCTGTTTTGACATCCCATAACTTTATCGTTTGGTCATGACTGCCACTGGCTAGAAGATTGCCATCAGGACTAAAGGCAACTGACCAAACTGCTGCACGATGTTCCTGGAAAGTTTTTAAGATTTGACCTGTTCTGACATCCCACAACTTCACCGTTTGATCCTCACTGCTGCTTGCTAGTGTTTGACCGTCAGGACTGCAGGCAACTGACCAGACTAAACCACGATGTCCCTGAAAAGTTTTGAGACATTCACCCGTGCTGATATCCCATAGCTTCACCGTTCGATCTTCACTACCACTTACTAGTGTTTGACCGTCAGGACTAAAGGCAACTGACCAGACGGCAGCACAATGGCTCTGAAGTGTTCTCAATATTTGTCCTGTGCTGACACTCCACAACCGCACTGAAGAACCGTGACTGCCACTAGCGAGTGTCTTCCCATCTGGGCTAAAAGTGACTGAAATAACTTGATCGCTATATCCTTGAAATGTTCTAAGGCATTGACCACTGCTCACACTCCATAGCTTTGCCGTCTGATCGTAACTGCCACTAGCCAGGATTTCGCCTTGTGAACTAAAAGCAACTGAATATACCCAACTCGAATGTCCCTCAAAGGTTTTGAGGCATTCACCTGTACCGACATCCCATAACTTCACCATCTGATCGTGACTGCTGGTTGCTAGGACATTACCCTTTGGATTAAAGGTAACTGAATATATTTCATTTGAATGTCCCCTGAGAGTTGCGAGGCACTCACCTGTTTTGATATCCCACAACTTGACAGTCTTATCTTCACTGCTAGAAGCCATTATCTGTCCATCAGGACTAACAGCAATTGACCGTATCCCATCAGTGTGCCCTTGAAAAGTTTTCAGGCATTCGCCCGTGTTTATATCCCACAAATTCACAGTCTTATCGTCACTGCCACTCATGAGCATCTGCCCATCTAAACTAAAAGCAACTGAGTGTACCCAACTTGTGTGTCCCAGGAATGTCCGCAAGCATTCACCAGTGCTAAAATTCCATAGCTTAAGAGTCCGGTCATCACTGCCACTCGCTAGCATACTACCATCTGAACTAAAGGTCACTGACCATACCTCATTATCGTGCCCTTGGAGGGTTTGCAGGCATTGACCTGTTTGAACATCCCAAAGTTTTACTGTATAATCGCCACTACTACTAGCTAAAATTCTACCATTTGGACTGAAGGCAAGTGATAGAACCCAACTAGTATGACCCCTGCAAATCAAAGCTTGCCTGCCATTTATCACTTGCCGTAATTGAATCTCTCCATTAGTATCCCCCATAGCCAAAAATTTGTCATCAGGGCTAAAGGCTACTGACACAACACCACCGAAGGTTTCCGCAAAAACGGATTGAGCTAGATTGGCATTTTGGAAATTCACATCATGCAATTTTGCATTTCGCAAGTCTGCTTGGGAAATTGTTAGACTAGAGAAATCATAGGTGCTTAAATCTGTCTGTAGTTGACAAAGTAGATTAATTACATTTCCTGCTGTATACCCTGGTTCTAGCGGAAATTCTTGCTGTAGCTTTGCAAGAATTTGGGTCAGATATTTGACTAAATTTGTTTTATTTTTAAAAGCATCAAGTAAACCATCTATAACTGGTTTGAGGATGAGGCGAATTTGAATGTCTCTAATGTAATCTTTCGCCGTTGCCTTGATTAAAGCATGGTACCTGAATAAATTGATATTTTGAGTAACAATTTCCTCACAAACTCGGTCTATCAATTGGTTGGTAACATACTCCATAACAACCGGTTGTAGTGTGAAGACTACTGCACTGTTCTCAAATACCGTAGGCGAAGCCTTCTCAATTAGAGACCGACGGACTAAAGATTCCAGAGATTCCAGTAATTTTTGTGGTAGCACTGGTGATACCACATCTTCTCTCAGATCTGATAGTGAAACTGGTTCACGGTCGATCGCCAGCCAGTACATTATGTCTTTTTCTAAACCTGATAAGCGCTCAAACTGCTGGTTTAAAATGTCATGAATGTCTCCAAAAACCGCTACATTTTGTTGCAAAAATTCACTGACATCTCCATCAAATACGTCTTGAATAGTCGTAGCAACTATCTTTAAAGCCAATGGATTACCAGCATACAGTTCAATTATTGCTTTTTCTTCTTCCTCTACTGCAGATAGACCCTTAATTTTCAATATTTCCTGCCCTTCCACCACTTTTAAACCAGTCAATCGTAATGACTGAACGGGTAATGCTTGTCCTTCGAGTAATGCCACCTCTTTGGGTTTTTCCCGACTAGTCACTATTAAACAACTTTGGTGAGTGGATTCTCCTATCCTTCTAAAAAGCTCACTATATCCATCATATCCTTCTCGATAAACTCCTGCTCGACTACCACTAGACAGGATAGATTCTGCATTATCAAGTATTAACAAACAGCGATGATTTCGTAAATAATTAAGCAGTAATGATATTCTGCTCGTTAAATTTTCTGGTAAATTAGTTTCTGTTTCTTTTTGGTCAGATAAAACTTGGATCAGATTAGCTAGGATAGCTTGAACGGGTGGAGCTTCTCGTAGCGATCTCCAAATAACGTATTCAAAGTTTTCCTGAATTTTTTGCGCTAATCTCACAGACAGAGACGTTTTACCTATGCCCCCTATGCCCAATAGTGCTACCAAGCGGCAACGCTCATCTATAATCCATTGCTCTAACGTGGTGAGTTCTTCTACGCGCCCATAAAAAACTGAGGTTCCCGTAGCTTCTCCCCAATCAACATAGGTATTTGAGTTTATATAGTCATTTTTGTCTAGCTTTACGTTAAAAGTTGAAAATAGCTTTTCTAGTGTTGTTTTATCTACTCCTCCCTCACTATTGAGTACTTTTGAAATGGTACTGGTATACAAACCCGTCCGCATACTCATTTCTTCAAGAGTATACCTATTTCCATAATTATCCTTTGCTTCTGACTCACGCTTTGCTTCCTGGAGTTTTTGTAAACCCTTAGTAGTCAGTGTAACGCCACGCTTGCGTTTCGAGCTTTGTAAAGTCATGTATAAAAAATATAATAATAAACTGACCCTTACTTAGTTAGCTTTTCAACCAAATCAAAGCTTTACTCTTGCTTTTCATTTGCTTGAATCAGACAGATAAGTTTCATGAATTCAACATGGGTTTCTTTATTACCTCTGAGTATTTTACCAAAGTCAAAGTGTGGAAGTCAGTAGATACGTCGGTTGGTATGGCTTAAGACGTTAATGCAGATCGGGGGAAAATCCATGTTGTTCTTTTAGTCTCAACAGGTATAAACCTGCCACTATCGACTAGAAGATCCTGACGAGATTAGTCCCTAGTTGCACGCTCATTTTTGTGTTACCTTCCGTACCCACTTGATGCTCCCGCACTAATTATCTCACACTACTCAGATTCTTGTTGGCTTTCCTCCAACAAATTTTGTTCTAAGAGCTTTAGCACTCCCACTTCTTCCGGTCGTAAAGAGTAGGGTGAATTTGTCTTGATATCTGATGCTTCTTCCAAAAACTGGAATAAAGAATTTGCCATATAAGCATCAAGAATTGCAGGATGTACATAATATTTGCGGCAGGTTGCCGGACGGTTCCCAAGATATTCTGCTACATTTTTGACAGCTTGAGTTACATTCTTCTTGGCTTGTGTTTGGGATTTAAATTCCCCTAGCTCGTACAATTCCTGTGCAGCTAAAACAGTACCCGCCCAAGTACGAAAGTCTTTGGCAGTAAAGTCTAAACCAGTCACTTCGCGTAAATATTCATTCACCGTTCCAGAGTCGATAGGTTGGCGGTGCCCTTCTTCGTCTATATACTGAAATAATTCTTGACCTGGAATATCTTGACAGCTTTTGACAATCTTTGCCAAACGGCGATCGCTTAATTCAATATCATGATCTACACCACTTTTCCCTCGAAACTTAAATCGGATTTTTGAGCCGGAAATATCTACATGGCGATCGCGCATTGTAGTCAAGCCAAAGGATTTATTAGTTTGAGCATACTCTTCATTTCCGACACGAATTCTTGTGATTTCTAAAAGTTTTACCACTGTTGCTACTACCTTTTGTTTTGGGATACCCTTCAGTCCCATATCCTCCTCAACTCGCTTGCGGATATTGGGCAGTGCTTCCCCAAAGACAATCATGCGATTAAACTTTGTTTGACTGCGTGTTTGTCGCCAATCCTTGTGATAGCGGTACTGCTTTCGTCCTTTAGCATCACGTCCCGTAGCTTGTAGGTGTCCATGAGGTGATGGACAAATCCAGACATCAGTCCAAGCAGGTGGTATAACTAGAGATTTAATGCGGCTCAACGCTTCCTCATCACAAATCTCATTGCCATTGACGTCAATGTAACAAAAATCTTCGCCTGCAGCTTGACGCTGAATTCCTGGAATGTTATCTGTCACATAGTGTAACCCTACTATCTTTGCTGATTCTATAGGGTCAATGAGGAGCGCTGTTTCAACAACATTGCCAATAACTTCTTTTTGAAGCACAGATTCCATATTTGGAAAATAAATTATGTATGATGTATACTACTCAGAAATTTCTAACTCAGAATGCTTTACCACAGATAAAAATTTTTTAGACAAAATGTGTGGCATCAAGAAAACTAAATCTTCTTATTCTAATTTAATAAATCCCTATCATGCTTAAATCTATAAAAATGCATAGTTATTACATCCATAAGTCAACTAAAGGATGAAGCATGAACCTCACTGGGCAACAGGGGAATTGCATACCTATTTGTAACTCAAAAGACTTTTTATCCTTTACCCTTCATCCTTGATACACATGCAGCGATCTCGGTGTTCAGGAGAACTTGTTTTAAGAAGAAGCCCCTAGTTTAACCTAGAGGCTCGGATTCTTATTGAGAAGAGAAATGCTGGAGAAGCTTTGCAGTTTTATTCTGACTCAAGGTTAATTATGCACCCACAATCAAAAGGAGTAGAATTGTTTTTGTAAGTGTCTATACTTAGATAGAAAAAGACCCCGAGATAATCGGGGTTCAACTCTACGCAGATGATATTCCACAAATACCAATTTTTATTTTCCTTAAGAGTAAAGAATGACACCACATCCAAAAGATACAGAATCTCAATATAGAATTATGTAAATTTATAACACATAGAATATTAGTGTTAAAAAAACAGCAGGTACAATAAGGCTGCCATTGCAAGCTTGATCACAAGCTTGCAATGGCAGCCTTATTTGTGCCGACGTGTACTAGTAACATAAGAGAAAAGTAGAATTTAATATAAATTTAATTTAGTAAATTAAATTTAATTTTTTAAAATTAGATTGATTTATTTCAGACGCAAGTAGGTAGTTCAGTTAATAAAGCTTTTGAGACAGCCTGCGTTATTTGTAAAATATGACAGTTGTATGTAAACTGTGGCGGCTCGTGATTGAACGTTATACCTTGCCTGAGATGGGCAATCTTTGGACAGAGACTTATAAGTTTAAAACCTGGTTGCAAGTAGAAATTGCTGTTTGCGAAGCCCAGGCTGTGTTGGGTTATATTCCAACTGAAGCGGTTGAGCAAATCAAGGCAAAGGCAAATTTTGACCCAAAGCGGGTGCTAGAGATTGAAACTGAAGTCCGCCACGATATGATTGCCTTCTTAACAAATGTTAATGAATACGTGGGTGATGCAGGGCGCTACATTCACCTGGGGTTAACTAGTTCCGATGTACTGGATACAGCTTTAGCATTGCAGTTAGTTGCGAGTCTTGATATTCTGTTACAACGTTTGACAGATTTGATTGATGTCATTCGACAAAAAGCAAAAGAACATCGAAATACAGTCATGATTGGGCGATCTCACGGTGTTCACGCTGAACCCATCACTTTTGGTTTTAAACTAGCAGGATGGTTGGCAGAAGTTTTGCGGCACCAAGAACGCCTGAGAAATGTACGTGAAACCATTGCAGTTGGGAAGATTTCTGGTGCTGTGGGAACTTATGCCAATGTTGAACCCAGCATAGAAGCGATCGCTTGTCAAAAACTTGGACTCAAACCAGATACGGCTTCCACTCAAGTGGTTTCACGCGATCGTCATGCGGACTTTGTACAGCAATTGGCTTTACTAGCTGCCTCTATTGAACGGTTTTCTGTTGAAATTCGCAATTTGCAAAGAACAGACGTTTTAGAAGTTGAAGAATTCTTTTCCAAAGGGCAAAAAGGCTCCTCCGCAATGCCTCACAAACGAAACCCCATCCGTTCATACTCCTCTCTTTATTAGAAGTGATTTGAAATATAAGCTTGAGTTATGATTCGCGATCGGGCGATTGCTTGAAGGGGGCGCTTTGAGCGATCGCACCCAAAGACTGCTTAAAATTTTGCAATCTCCGTGCTTTCATACATAATATTGAGTAAAAAAATACTAATTACTGGGTAGTGTAGGGGGTGATACGGTTTAGCCCAAGCGATCGCAGAAGTTAATATCAAAACTGTATACCTTAAGTCATCTATTTTGATATGTTTGATACTTAGTTTGCAAGAGATTGTGGAGAGGGATAGGGGGTGTCTGATAGTACATCCAAGGTGAATAACACCTTTGTTCTATCGTGAAAATGATAAAAAAGGTGTTGCTTAAACCCAGGTGTAGTAGTCTGCCTATATTTGACGATGTAAACTGGAACTATACTGCAATACCACACCTAGCTATCTAGGCTTTGTAAGCTTGTACACCTTTATTGACAAATTTTAAGGTAAATGCATCCTTATATTTAGCACTTGGTTGAAAGAGTTGAGCCTTAACCATTTCTTGGAACATTGTATCCCAGTGTTCCTCGGTCATTGCGCCAATACCATCTTTTTGAGCTGTTCCAGACACTAGCAAACCATATTCCTGAAGTTTCTGAATACTATAAGCTAGCTGCTCATCTGTCATTTCTGGATTATCTTTTTTGATCAGTTCATTTCCAGGGCTGGGGTTTTCCAGGTAGCTATACCATCCCTTGATTGTTGCATCCACAAAACGCTGTACCAAATCTGGGTTTTTCTCTACCAGTTCTTTTTTTGTCTCAATCGTCGTTGCGTAAGGTGTATAGCCAAAATCTGCCAGTAGAAACACGAGTGGTTTGAACCCACCTTGTTTTTCAATCGCAAAAGGTTCTGAGGTGACATATCCCTGCTGGGCAGAATTTTTATCAGTCAGAAAGGGTCCGGGATTAAAATTGTAGGGTCGTTTTTGGGCATCGGTAAAACCGTACTTTGCTTTGAGAAACGGCCAAAATGTCACGTTAGCAGCCGCAGACAGGTAAATAGGCTTGCCTTTGAGATCGCTAAGGCTCTTAACTCCCGTGTTAGGATGGGCAATCAAACACTGGGGGTCTTTTTGAAAGATACCTGCTACGGTGATTTTGGGAATTCCCTGTACTACGGCATTCACTGCATCAATACCGTATCCCATAAAGAAATCAACCCCACCTCCCATTAACAGTTGAGTCCCGGTGGGAACTTGAGGTCCTCCCATCTTAATAGTGACATCCAGACCGTGGTTTTTGTAAATGCCAGTTGCGATCGCCTGATAAAATCCTCCGTGTTCTGCTTGCGCCAGCCAGTTTGTGCCAAAAGTGACTTTATTTAGACCAGAATTTGTTGATGGTGCTGTTGTGTTATTGCCACAGGCTGCGATTATGCTGCTGCCAATCGCAATTGAACTATATTGAATAAACTGGCGGCGACTCAGCCTATGGGTTGTTATTGATAAATTTGGTAGCGCCTCGTTCATCGAACAGTCCTTAGATATCAATTTTATGGATGACCCCTTAGGCAATGTAGAGACGCGCCATGGCGCGTCTGTACGTAATGGCGCGTCTCTACGTAAGTTTGTAGTGCAATGGGGATGTAAGCCCCTATTTGCCTGCAGTATCCTTTTAGAGAGTTGGGGGATTGTACTTAACGGATACTATCGGTTTAGCTCAATCGAAGCGTACATTCTAAAATCAATTTTTGATTGACTTGAGAATAAGGCTGAATTTCCAAAGCACGGCGAAAAGCTCTAATAGCTTCAGGATACTGCCCCATAGCGGCATAACACAAGCCCATCCCGTGAAGTGCTCCAAAATGCACCGGGTTAAGTTGAACAACCATCTGACAATCTGCTAGAGATTTTTCGTAGTGGCTGTTAGTGTAGTAAAGGAAAGCACGACGGTTCCAGGCTTCGGCAAAATCTGGTTGGTCGTGAATGAGTTCCGTAAGAACGGCTTCAGCTTGAGATGTCTCTCCGGAGTCCAGTAACTGTTGGCTGCGTTCGATTGTTTCCAGCCCGTGAATCCCCTTTTGGTGAAACCAGATGCGCCAGAGTTTCTTAGTTGACTCCTCGCGGACTGTCTCATCGGGATTTTTCAAGTCTTCAAGTAGACAATTGATAAATAAAGAATCCATGAATTCGCGGTCAGTGATAGTAGCTTTGGATCAAATTTCGCACATTATTATCTAATTAGTCACCCTTGAAGCCACCGGAAGGATAAAGTGTAAAATGAAGTTCCTCTGAAGAAACTCGGAGAATCGTACCAAATTCTACATAAACTAGAAGTTTTTTCTCCTTTACCCTTTATTCTTCGTGCTTTTCTGTAGTCTCCAATACGATTAATGCCGAATTCGATCTTTAGAGTTGTTTAGCGATTTGTCAATAGTATCCCACATTTTACAAATTAAAACGTGTTGCTAGTTGTTGATAAATCGCTAATAGCTAAAAATTGATAAAAAAGACACAAAAACAAACGACTATGCCAAAGCAAAAAAGCATTTTCAGGCATATTGTTCTCACTTCGCATCCCAGTCGCTTTGGTCCCAAACCAATCGCTATCAATTGGGGAGAAGCCGATCCCTGGAAACGGGGTCCGGTGATAGCTACTCTAACCAATCAGGCACACCGTAACGTTATTGGTACCCACTCTGGTAGTTATGCGGTTTATCGGGCATTGGCGGTGGCAAGCGGGGTACTTCAATCAGATCACAGGGCAGATCTCACCAACACATCCCCAGTTGAGCACATTGGACCACATCCAAGCTGGTATGACCCAGATAAGATTGTGTCCCTTGACCCATTTGGAGGCATGGTTAATGAGGTCTTTGCATCATACTACGAACAGGGATATGATATACGTCCGACAATAGCGGTTACAAAGGCTCACATCAACATACCCGAACTACAATCTTGTGTGGCAAATGGACGCTTGCAAGTTGATGGCAAAATTATGAAATCCAATGGCGATTTAGTTGTCACTAAAGCCGCTATTGAGCCGGTTTGGTATCTACCGGGAATTGCCAAGCGCTTCCAAATTTCAGAGGGGGACTTGCGACGTGCCTTATTTGAACAAACTGGGGGTATGTTCCCAGAATTGGTCACGCGTTCCGACCTTGAGGTGTTTCTGCCGCCGATTGGAGGTGTTACTATATACATCGTAGGAGATGTAGCAGCCATTACTGACCCAAATAAACCTTTGGCAGTACGAGTACACGACGAATGCAATGGCTCTGATGTATTCGGGTCAGATATTTGCACCTGTCGCCCCTATTTGGTACACGGAATTGAAGTCTGTATACAAACAGCACAAGAAGGGGGTGCAGGTGTTATTGTTTACTGCCGAAAGGAAGGACGTGCTTTGGGCGAGGTAACGAAATTCTTAGTGTACAACGCCCGCAAGCGTCAAGAAGGAGGCGATCGCGCTGATGCCTACTTCTCAAGGACTGAATGTGTGGCTGGGGTGCAAGATATGCGATTCCAAGAATTAATGCCAGATGTGTTACACTGGTTGGGCATTACCCGCATTGACCGCATGGTATCGATGAGTAATATGAAATACAATGCAATTACTCAATCAGGAATTGAAATTGTGGAACGAGTGCCAATTCCAGAAGAACTGATTCCCCAAGATGCGCGAGTGGAAATAGAAGCAAAGAAAGCTGCAGGATACTATACCACATCAGAGGTGTTAGCTCCAACTGATTTGGCATCTGTTAAAGGACGCTCTTTAATGGATTGAATGAGCCATCCATAGTTAATAGTTCACACTCAAGAGTCAACGGTTATTTGCTGTTGGCTCTTGATTCAGTAAAAGGGTGTATCGTCTTAGGAGTTGGAAAGAATGGAAATGCAAGCCGCGCAAGCAAACCAGGAAGATGCAAGAGAGTTAATTGCTTATTTACGATCGCCCACTGCTATTCGGGAACGCTGTCAACAAATATACGCAATGACAATTGAAGGGAATTCGCGTCACTTCTACTGCGATTTGAACGCCTTAGAGCAAGTAGCAGATTATACAATAGAAGTCCTGCGGGAAGAATACCCAAATTTGGCAATTCCCTTTCACAGCCGTTGGCGACATTTTGAAGCAGGAGGTGTACCCCGCCTTTCAAGATTAGACAAGCAATTGGCAGGGTTAATTTCTTTAGAAAAAGCTATTACCAAATTTGATTTGGTTATTACCAGTGTTTTACTAGATGCAGGCGCGGGGGATAAATGGTACTATGATGAGAAAGAAACTCAACTGCGCTTTAAGCGAACCGAAGGATTAGCAGTCGCTAGCTTTCAAATGTTTTGTGAAGGAACTTTTTCTAGCGCTCGCCATAAAGCACCCCTGCAAGTAAATGCCGAAAGATTACAGGCATTAACTGAAAAAGAACTGGCAGATGGGTTTGGTGTAAATGCAGAAAATCCTCTCGTGGGATTGTCCGGGCGCTTGAAGTTATTGCAAAAACTAGGTGAATCCCTAGTCTCTTTACCCCAAATATTTGGAGAAAAAAACCCTCGTGTGGGTAATATAGTCAACTACTTAATAACAAAAAGTTGCAATAATCAGCTGGCAGCGGCAACAGTATTAGGTGCAGTTTTAGAAGGACTGAGTGATATCTGGTCTGGACGAATAGAAATAGCTGGAATTAACTTGGGGGATGTTTGGTATCACCCCAATGTTGCCCAGGATGGTTTAGTGCCATTTCACAAACTTTCCCAATGGTTAACCTATTCCCTGCTAGAACCCCTAGAGGAATTAGGTCTAGAAATAACTGGTTTGGATGCTCTCACGGGATTAGCAGAATATCGCAACGGAGGGTTATTCCTCGACTTAGGGCTGATAAACGTTAAAAACCCAGATATTTTGCTCAAGCCTCACCCAGTAGCATCAGAAGCGATCGTAGAATGGCGTGCCCTAACAGTAATACTTTTAGATTGCATTGCCGCCACAATTCGCGAAAAGTTAGGCACGAATGCCGAAGAACTGCCACTTGTAAAAATCTTACAAGGTGGAACTTGGACAGCAGGACGCAAAATTGCTGCTGAACGTAGGAAGGGTGGCACACCTCCCATCCAAATAGAAAGTGATGGCACAGTATTTTAAGGGTCATTTGTCATTTATCCTTTGTCAAAAGTCCTTTGTCAAAAGTCCTTTGTCAAAAGTCCTTTGACCAATGACCTCTTGACCTATGACTAATGACCTGTTGACCAATGACCTCTTGACCAATGACCAATGACCTCTTGACCTATGACTAATATGCACAATCAAGTCACAGTAATCAACCATCCATTGATTCAGCACAAACTTACGTTAATGCGTAAAGCCGAAACAAGCACGGCAAAATTTCGCGCTCTCCTGAAAGAAATTAGCTTGTTGTTAGCATATGAAGTCACTCGCGATCTGCCTTTAAAATACGAATCGATTGAAACACCACTAGGGACGATGAACGCTCCAGTACTTGCTCCTGAAAAAAAACTGGTGATTGTTTCCATCCAACGGGCAGGACAGGGAATTTTAGATGGAATGTTAGAACTGATACCGACAGCAAGAGTAGGGCACATTGGGCTCTACCGTGACCCCAAAACCCTCATTCCTGTTGAGTACTATTTTAAGGTTCCTCAAGATGTGGACAAGCGAGACGTGTTAGTCGTTGACCCCATGCTAGCCACGGGTAACTCAGCAGTAGCAGCTGTTGAACGGCTGAAATCAACTGCTCCAGAATCAATTAAGTTTGTCTGCATACTTGCTGCACCAGAAGGTCTTGAGCATTTTGTCGAGGCTCATCCAGATGTCCCTATTTATACTGCCGCCGTCGATGAGTACTTGGATGAAAATGGTTACATCATCCCTGGCTTGGGAGATGCAGGAGATAGGTTATTTGGAACCAAGTAAGACCATTAACCACTAATAGCCCATAGCAATTAGCCATTAGCATAGATAATTTTTCATCTCACGCAAAGACGCAAAGCCGCTAAGAATTTCTTGGCATTTTAGCGACGAGTGTGAGAGTTTTATTATTTAAATCAGTGACAGTTGTATTGACACACTTACAAAAATAATAAATCATCTTTTATGTCATGACAAGTGAGTTCGGTTAATAGACTCCTAAGGGAGTTCATTAAAATTTAGTCATTTTAGTAAAATTACGACTACCTTAAATAAAAAAAAACAGCTACTCTATTAATATTTAAGCGGCTGTAAAACACGAAAGCTGCTGTGCTACGGGAAGCGATAAGGATGAGATACTGGCTGGCAAGATTGATAATCTGTTTTGTGCTATCGTATAGCTTGTTATTAGGAGGTAATTGCGCGAAGGCAGACCAACTGTCAGATGGTTATGGGCAGCAATTCAATTCAATACCAGTTTTAGAAGCGTTAGCAAGTGCTGACAATACGGTGAAAGATGGTAAAAGGGAAGATTTTCGACGGTACCGGGAGATAATTAAGAGCGCAGAAAAGTTAGAAGGGCTCTTCACTATTTACCGCGATGAAGGTTCTCTTAATCTTTATTTAGAACTAAAGCCAGAACAGCTAAACAAAGACTTTTTAAGTATAGTAACACTAGAATCAGGCATTGGAGAAAGAGGTATTTACAGTGGGTTACCTCTACAAGATTTCCTGTTTTATTTCCGTCAAGTTAATAACAATTTGCACTTTATTATTCGGAATGTCAAGTTCCGTATAGAACCAGGCGAACCAGAAGAGCGATCGCTAGCTCGTTCATTTAGTGACTCAGTTCTTTATGCAATCCCAATATTCTGTATCGATCCATACAGTAAAAATATTCTTATTAATCTGAACGACCTGCTCATGCAGGATTTTCCTGGATTAAGTTCCTTACTAAAGTATTCATTGCAAACGGAATACCACTTGGAAGACAGCAGGTCATATTTTGGGAATGTCAAAACCTTTCCAGAGAATGTAGAGATTGATTCAATTTACGGTTTTTCATCACCAGAGGGAGCAGATTTAATCACCTTACCAGATAGCAGGGCACTTACCCTAAAAGTACACTACAGTTTTTCCCAGATTCCTGACAATAACGGCTATGTTCCAAGACTTGCTGATGATAGAGTAGGATATTTCATCACAGCTTTCCAAGACTTTTCTAAAAATAATGGGAAAGAGCCATTTGTACGTTATATCAATCGCTGGCATTTGGAACCAACCGATAAAACGGCTCAAATCTCTCCACCCAAAAAGCCGATTGTGTTTTGGATTGAAAATGCGGTGCCCTTAGAGTATCGTGATGCGATTGCAGAAGGCATCTTGATGTGGAACAAAGCATTTGAAAAATTAGGATTCCAAAACGCAATTGAAGTACGGCAAATGCCTGATGATGCTGATTGGCATCCGGCAGATGTACGCTACAACACCATTCGCTGGTTTAATTCGCTGGATGCAGGATTTGCAAGGGGACCAGTGCGCGTTAATCCATTCACTGGAGAAATTTTGGATGCAGACATCATTGTCGATGCCAATATGGTACGTTCCATTCAGCAAGAATATCGTGCATTGATGGATGCAAATTCATCCGATGGCTTTGCAGAGTCACAGGCCAACATTCAATCGTTATGTACTCATGAAGATTCACTTTGGACTGCTAACTCTAAACTCTGGACTTCCCAAAGGAGTTTGGATGACCTGTGCTATGGTATGGAGTCATCTTTTCAAGCATCTATGGGTGCTCTAGTGCTGTCACTCGTACAAAACACGACACCTAATAGCGACAAGATGAAAAACTACGTGCATCAATATGTGCGTTCTGTGATAGCTCATGAAGTGGGACACACTCTTGGTTTGCGCCACAATTTCCACGGCAGCACTATGTTATCTCCTCAAGAATTGAATAACACTGAGATTACTCGTACTAAGGGTTTAGTGGGTTCAGTGATGGATTATTTGCCTGTAAATATAGCACCGCAGGGAATAGAACAAGGCGATTATTTTCCAGCAGTTATTGGTCCTTATGATGAATGGGCTATTGAGTACGGTTATAAAAAATATCCAGATTCGACGTTGGAAGCAATGACTCCTTTTGCTGAAAAAGCTTTTTTGGAGCAAATTGCTATGGCTTCTCCCCAACCAGAATTTTCTTATGCGACTGATGAAGATATCTGGGACATCAATCCTCTTGCTAATGTCTGGGACATGAGTAACAATACGCTACTTTATTCTGAGTGGCAGATGGATAATGCCCGTGTTATGTTTCAGCGGCTTGACAAGCATTACCCATTGCACGGGGAAAGTTACAGTGACTTGCGGTTATTGTTTAATAAAGTACTTAAATACTATTTTCGGAATGCTGCCTTACTGACTCAATACATTGGTGGGCAATCTTTTCGGCGTCACCATGCAACCAACGATGATACGGAATGGACATTTGTACCAGTTTCTTTAGAAAAACAACGGGAAGTATTGACAAAATTGCAAGAGTATGTTTTTTCTGAAGATGCTTTCTATTTTTCCCCACAGCTGCTAAACCATCTTGCACCATCCCGGTGGCAACATTGGGGTCACCCCATTCCTGTCTCTCGCCTTGATTATCCAATTCACGAACGTATTCTGCATTTCCAAAGTGGCGTGTTGCGATCGCTGTTAAATGGGGATCGTCTAAATCGCTTGCGAGATATAGAACTGAAAACGCAGCCCGGTTTGGCTTTAACAATACCAGAAATGTTTGATACTCTGCAACAAGGCATTTGGACAGAAGTGTTACATCAAAAGGAGACAAAACCAATTTCTAGCATCCGTCGTTCATTACAACGAGAACACTTGAATATCTTGGTGGGAATGGTGTTGCGAACTGGTGCTGTTCCTGAAGATGGTCGTACAATCGCTTGGTATCAATTGCGCCAATTACAAAAAGCTATTGAAGCAAGCCTCACCTATGGTGAAAAGCTTGATATCTATACCCTTGCTCACTTGGAAGAAACTAGCGATCGCATTCATAAGGTATTAAACGCAAAATTGCTTTCCTATTAATTGGAAGCCTTACCATAAAACCCGGTATATTTGTGTAGCCTAATTTTAGATAAAAAACCTACTAAACACACTTGCAATATCTAGCAAACTGCTATATTGTTTAAACTGACTTGTCTCTAAAGGGGTGGAATAAAACAAACATTCCAGCAACCATTAGAAACATTTTCAACAGAATCTGTTGAGGTTAGTGCAAGCAGTGTAAATGTGTTCCTAACTGCTGACATTATCGAGCATCATCAGGGAGTCATGGTTAAACACTATATAGTTGTCAATAACCAAGAAAAGTAATCTATGTCACGTCGCATACTTAATAGCATCAATTGGTGCGATCTGCCGAAGGCAGTAGCGAAGCTATCGCAGGCTAGAGGGATTACTTTATTTAAGACAGCATCTTTCTGAAATCTTTGTAAAGATAGGAGAAAGTATCTCTATGGCTTCATTAGCATCTTTTATCGCTTGTGTAATCCGCTGAAACACCCCTCAATAGAGCTCACCACAATTATTTCCCTATGCGAAGCACATTAACTTCGCTACTATTCCCTATTGCAACTCACACATTAATTTATGAATGTCAGCGTTTCTTTGACGAGCACATTTGCGATCTCTATATCTGCATTTGCTAATATTTGCAACATTGCAACAGCACAACAGGCTCCTATCGATACCCAACAGACAACACAGACAAGAGCGCAGAAAATTTGTGCTTTCGATGCTGTAGAAAACTTGTTACCTCCTTTAAGCGAGCAAACCAACTCCCTGTTTTCGTACCTCGCACAACAAGGTTTTACACAGAATCCGGATGGTTCTTGGGTATGTTACACCAGTACTTCCAGTAAGCCGGGACGCTATTACACCCTCTTCAAAGTTCAGGAGATAGATGGAAAGGTGGTAGCAAGCTCCTTTTTAGAAAATGGGCAGTTGATTGAAGGACAAGATAAACGCACTTTGGACTTGTTTATGATGCTTATCCAAAATCACACAAATACGAATCAAGGGAATGTTAAAAGTATACTTCGATACTTAGAAGCCTTTATGACACTCCTGAAGCAAGGGAAGATACTACCATCAGAACGTGGCTATCTTTTTGACCAACCAAGCCGTGGGTTCGTCATTTACAACCGTCTTCTCCAGGGTCAAATAAAGGGTACAGCAATCACAATAAATATCGACAACGCCCAGAAATTACTGAAATAATTTGTCATGCATAGTTGTACTTTGAATTACGAATTAGCACTAGTACACGTCGGCGCAAATAAGGCTCGGGTAACTCACCAAGAGGCTGGCTCATTGGAGGTGGAGGTCTTGTTCTATTACTTCTTCTTTTGTCTTTGGGTGGCGGTGGTGGAGACAGTTCTTCCAGTCAACCATCCGTTCCCGTAGGTAATGCTGTGGGGACAATACCCCCCGATGTTATTTCTCCACCAGGCGTTGGTGGATGCGGTTTGCCTTCTGACTCCACGATAGTGACAGAGATTTCGTGCATTCCCCCTGTGATTTATCCACCAGGGGGGAAAGTGGATCGGGTGCCGGAACCATCTACAATAACGCCCTTCGTGTTGCTAATGGCTTTAGTTGCGATCCAATATCGTAGTTTAAAATAGGGCTCTCAACCGTTCGCCCCTACCACTAACACTCTTCGTATCACTCCTTTGGCTGTGCAATCAACAAACGAGGGGCTTGAGGCTTTGCCATCAACTCATGCCACAGACGCTCATAACTCTTCACCATATTTTCTACAGTAAAGTTGCATCTTGCCACATCCCTACCGCGTTGACCAAAGCGAACACGTAGTTCGGGATCGTCTTTCAAGCGTCGTAATGCAGAGGCTAGCCCTTCAACATCGTCTTTGTCAACAAGTAACCCAGTTTCACCATCGGTGACTGCTTCTGGAATACTACCCACACGAGTTGCAACCACAGGAAGGGAGGCAAGCATTGCTTCAACAATTGCTAATGGAAAGCCCTCAGATCGGGAAGGCATAGCAAAAATGTCAAATTGCGGTAAGTAGGCACGAGGGTTATCTATCCATCCAGGAAATTCAACGCGGGAAGCTACTTCCAACTCAACTGCAAGCTTCTCTAGCGCTGTACGTTGTCCACCTTCACCCAGAATCACCACGCGCACCCCTTCTAGTTGGGCAATAGCCCGCAACAGGATGTCATGACCCTTCATTGCATCCAGCCTGCCAATGCTACCGATAACTATTTCTCTATTTGTTCTCCTGTCCGTATCTGGGGAGGGGGTTGGATTTTTTGTAATATCAGGTACGCAATTTGGGATAGAAATCACTGTACGGCGACCTAAAGCGTAGAAGTCTTCCATTCGTCTTGCACTCGCCTCACCAACTGCGACATGGGCATCAACTCGCAGTGACAGGGCTCTAGTACGCCACAGCTTGACAGCATCAGTAGTACGTAGTGGCAGCTGATCGACACGCACTACACGAGTATTTGGCAATGTCAATGCTGCAAAAAGACCTATTGCACACTCCCAAGGAGTGCAAATATTGATATGCACTATGTCAGGTTGCAGACGATGCAGTGTTTGAAGGTGTACTGCTAGGGAATGAACTCCTTTATGTGGTAATACGACCTGAGGCACTTGCGGTCTAAACTGTGCAATTGCATTCACGACTATCTGGCTAGTACCGACAACGGTCATATTAATGTCTGTGGATACATTGCTGACTAAGTGTTTGAGGCTAATCTCCGCACCTCCAATACCAGCAGAGTCAGTATAAGCAACTACGTGCATCATTTTTGATAGATCTTCTAAAGTATTGTTCATAAATCTATCGCAAGGTGATTTAGACTGAAAGCGATCGCAAATAAACTTTCATTGCACCCCCCTATTTTTTATGTAAATTTCAATGGTAGATATTTACATTATTGACCTTTTTGTTATTGGTCTACTGCTGTTAGTCGTTACCTTACTATCTGGTTGGATTTCGCGCTTACCACTTTCCTTTGCCCTTATCTATCTATTGGTTGGTCTTCTTTTAGGACCCTATGGCTTTAAGCTGATTCAATTGCGACGTGAAGGAGTATTTAACGCCGAGGTATTGGAAAGGATAACAGAATTTGTAGTCATTGTATCTGTCTTTAGTTGTGGTTTAAAAATTGTACGTCCCTTACAAATAGGAGCTTGGGATATTACAGCACGCCTAATTGGATTTTTAATGCCGATTTCAATTTTTGGCATTGCTATTGTGGGTAAATTTCTTCTTGGTATGGATTGGGGAGCAGCAATTTTACTAGGAGCAATTCTCGCACCCACCGATCCAGTGTTAGCTTCAGAAGTTCAATTGACAGATACTAATGACCAAGACGAGTTACGCTTTGGTTTAACATCAGAAGGCGGTTTAAATGATGCTTTAGCCTTTCCCTTTGTTTATTTTGGTCTTCATGCATTAAAAGATAACAACTGGGACAACTGGTTTAAACAATGGGTTGCTGTTGATTTAATCTGGGCGATCGCGGCTGGTATAGTGATGGGAATTATCGTTGCTAAATGTATCGTTTGGATTGATAAAAAAGTTCAAAAACGCCGACCAACAGATGCGTTAATGGAAGACTTTATTGCTCTTGGAACAATTTTAGTCACTTATTCCCTAACAGAATTTGTTAATGGGTATGGATTTCTTGCAGTGTTTGTTGCAGGTCTGGTTTGTCAAAAAAGCTACAAGGATTCAGACAAGCCAGTAGAACAATTGGAATTTATAGAGAGATTTGAAAAGCTTTTAGAAGTTGGAACAATTTTAATACTAGGTTCAATTTTGTTGTTTAAACCAATGCTCGCTTATGCCGGTCAATCTCTCATAGTGATAGTATCGCTATTGTTGGTGATTCGACCGATTGGAGCGTGGATAAGCACTATAGGTAGACCCTCTGGCTACCTGCATCACAGGGCACTACATCCGGGAACGCGCTGGCTATTTGGTTGGTTTGGTATTCGGGGTGTTGGTTCTCTATACTATCTTGCCTACGCCTTTGGTAATGGTTTGAAAGGCACTCTTGGCGAGCAAATTGCCTGGATTACTTACACAACCATAGTTGTGTCTGTGATTGTACACGGCATTAGTTCGACTCCACTCATGAATTGGTATGAACGACACCTTTCTCCCAAGCAGGGCAATGCTTCTCCCCGAGCTACAGTAAAGGAATTTGAATAGACCACTCCAAAAATTAACGTTGTCTACAATCGTTGTAGAGACGCGCTGTTTGAAGCGTCTCTACTTGTACGGAACGGGCGGGGACGCCCGCACCACATTTCTTACCACATTCTGGGGAATTTATTTCTTGGAAATCCCTAAGAGACGACTTGCTCCCTTATTTTCCCGATTTCTCTAATCCTCCCTAATTTTATTTACCCGTGGTTTGTTCGACTAATTCTTTTGCTTGTTCAACTGCTTGTTTAACAAGATTGGGACTGGGATTTTCTTGCTTGTAAGCTTTTAAATTTCTTTCGTAAGTCTTTTGTACGGTGTTTGGCTTATCAGCATCTTCTACGGCTTTTTCGTAAGCCTGTTGCCTGTCTTCTTCTCGAATCCCAGCAGCTCCACTATATTCGTAAGCGCGATCGATTTTCTCATCTGGTGTCAGCTGACGAGAAGCAGCGGTTACTGCATAGCTAGGCTGCTGAGTAAAAAAAAATAACCCAGACAGGCTGATTAAAAGCATCAACCCTAAAACAACAATGCTTTGACGTAATACTTTACTCAAAATAGCTGCGATCGTGTGCATGCGAATTCCCTCCTGGTTGTATACTATAGGGCTTAATTTGGTTGATAGTAGAGATAAATACTTACAAACCCTAAGTCCCATCGGAATAGTACGTGTCTGGATGCAGCTTTGACTTCTGCCAGAGGGTACAAAAGGTTCAAATAAGGGTAAGTCTTTTAATGCCTTACCCCTACTCCTTACAACCAATCATGATGTATTTTAATTCCTCGGCTTTGCATTGCTAGCTCAAATAAATCTGTTGGCAATGCTTCTTCAACAGGTGTCACACCAGGTTTTTTCAGTTTGCCATCTAGTAACAATTGGGCAATACTACCCGTACCGCAACCAGAAGCGACTGCTGTATTTTCATGCACTAAAGTAGAGCAAAAAACAGCTTCTTTACCATCTTTTTGCCCAGTAATTTCCGATCGCACTGCTACACCAATACCGCTAAAATGATTGGTAACATCAGTCATAAAGTGACTGACATGAGCTAAAAACTCAATTGCGCCTTGCTGCTTCATGAGCCATTTAGGAAAAATATGAGCAGCTATCCAAGTGAGATGATTGTAAAAATCGGGAACTGAGCCAAATTTAGTGATAACAGTTTTGACAGATGGATAAGCATGGGGCAATGTATAAGTTTCTGGCATATCAAACCAGTAAGCTCCAGTGCGACCATATGGGGGTGGAAAATTAATGACTTCCCGCTGGCTATAAGGCTTGATTTTTTGCCATTTTCCATCTATCCAAGCGTCAAAAGATTGTTGCAAACCTAGAAAAGTAGTTCGCATCACGGTGACACCAGCACCACCAGAACCAGATACTAAGTAACTCAAATGAATCTTTTCTGGTTCATCAAATTGTTCAACACCCTGACGAACCATACTATTAGAAATACCGGGAAAAATACCCGTATTAACTATAGCGGTGACACCCGCCTTGACAGCTGCATCATGATACTTTAGAGCTTTGTTGGTAAAAGAACGGTGGTCGCTGACATCTACATAGTTAACGCCCTTTTCAATACACATTTCAAGTACACGGGCATCCCTATAATGAAATGGTCCCGCACAGTGGATAACTATATCAGAAGATGCGATCGCCTCCTTAAGTTTCCCTGCGTCTGCTAAATCCAAAACCAAATAATGTACTCGCGGATTGTGTTTTTCACTATCTGGGGTACGTCCAGTAATAGTAACTTCTACCTGTGTATGGTTGAGAAGATCCTGGGCAACACTACTGCCAATCCGTCCCCGCCCTCCAAGAATCAAAACCCGATGTGTCATGTCTCCAGTATTGACCATAGCAGCTTCATTACATCAATTTTCAGATATTTTTGTCATCGGTAGTGAGTATGACATTGCTTGATTGAAAGGAATAATTTTCCATGACTGGAAATTATGTTTGTAGTTGCGCTTCAGCGCCAGCCATAAAACCAAAATAAAGCCCAACTTGGTAAGCCAGTACAAATAAAGTTAACTACTGAAGCTCTCCCTATCTGACATCTTGCACCTTCTCTATGGGAGGGCTATGCCCCACGTTCGCTGTGAGTGGGCTGGCAGTGCCCACCCTACTACAAAAATCGGTAATTTGAGAGTGGAAAGGGAGTAGTTTTGAGCCCAGAACCAATGACTTAGAACCAAACTTATGACTTAGAACCAAAAACCGATGCAACAGTAGATTTTATCGAATCTCCTGCATCTTTTAAGGTTTGCGTTATTGGGTGGCGATCGTGCAAGAAAATACGCGCACAGTTACGTCCCGGTAGCCCAGAAATAGAACCACCTGGATGAGTTCCTGCCCCAGTAAGATACAAATTCTCAATAGGAGTTTTGTAATTGGCTATTTCTGGTAGCGGACGGAAACACAGCATCTGGTCTAGAGTCATGTCGAGGTGGTAATAATTACCCTTGTAAAATCCCAAACGCTGTGATAGTTCTGCTGGGCTTTCCACATGACGGGCAATGATGGAATGTTTGAGATTAGGTGAATACTCTGCCAGTTTTTCAATCACCCGATCGGCAACTTTGTTCTTGAGTTCATCCGTCCAACCTGTACCCTTCAACCCCATGCCTTCTGCACCTGAAATTTGGTAGGGAGCAAAAAACTCAATCCATGCCGTGTGCTTACCAGGAGGTGCCATTGAGGGATCGCGTCCTGTAGGCATAACTAAATACATTGATGGATCTTCATCGGGAATCTTTCCTTGGGTACAGTCGCTATGAGCTTTTTCAACGTGGTTGACAGAGTCTGCAATTAGGATAGAGCCAATGAGATACTCATCCCTGTGTTCGTGGTGTTCAAACCGCAGTGGTTCATTTAAAGCCAAATCAATTTTGAGAATGCTTTCGTTATTGTCAACGATACGGCGGGCTAATCTTTCCCGTAAATTTGAGTCAGCGCTATCCACATCGCTGGCTTCCATATGTTGTAAGAACAACCGTTTAGCATCAATATTTGAGATAACGCCTTTGTTTGCCCGGTATTCTTTGCCACCTGCCAATCGAACGCCCACCGCTTTGCCATCATCAACTAAAACTTTTTCAACTCTTTGGTCGGTGAGGATAACACCACCTTTACTTGTGACTAAATTGACTAAAGCATCAGTTAATGCCCCAGTACCACCCTTTGGTCTTGCCTGACCTGGGTTGTGACGCATCACCATCATCATCGCTCCAAAAGACATTGCTTTTTGGGAGGGTGGCGAACTCAGTTCTGCAGATAATCGGGCGAGGGGTGCTTTGAGAAATTCGGAATCAAAATACTCGTTAATATTGTCTTGGGGGCTGGTTAGCATTGTGCGAATTAAATCCAGCGTTTGATTGGACCCTCCCAAGAGTGAAAACAGGTCTTGCAGTTTTTTCAGGTCGTAATTACCAAGAAGGTCAACGATAGATTTAGGTGGTGCGTTGAAGTAAGGAGTAGCGGTGCTAATGAAGCGCTGCCAGTAGTCAGCATATTCCGCGTATTTTTGGGCATCGCGCTCGCTCCAACGGGCAATTTCCGCACAAGTCTTTTCAACAGACTTATGTCCTAAAAAATACTTTCCATCGGGATGGGGGCAAAAAACAACTGGGTCACACCAAAGGTATTCCAAGCCGTATTTGTGTAGCTCTAATTCCTCAATGACTGGTCCGAGGAAAATAAATAGGTGGTCGATGGCGCAGGGATTGAATTTAAAACCAGGCGCTTCTTGCGGTAACAGTTCTTCAGTTGTACAACCACCTCCAGGAATTGAACGTGCTTCCAAAAGCAAAACACTGTAACCAGCTTTAAGTAGGTATGCGGCACAGACTAAACCGTTGTGACCTGCACCGATAATAACTACATCATACGCTTCCATAAGTATAACTTTGTTGATAAGGTCTCTTCCCAGATGTTAGAAAGCAGGTAAGAAAGATGACTCTTTCGGCGGTTTTGACTTCTTTAAGCCTGAAGGAAGAGGATTGTTTGGTTTTGCGAATCGCGCACCCCAAACTTTACTGCAACAAGTTGCAGGGTTAAACATTGACAATTTAGACAAAATGTGATTTAAAATGAACGAGTAAAGACGCGATTGACACTATTATTCAATCTAAAGTTACTAATTGCAAGGCAAAATAAGAGTAAATTGTTGCTGCCGTGGTAGGTGATGGTTTATGCCCTACAGTCAAATTACCCTCAGACAACTGGTTCAAGAATTTAACTTAACTTTGGAAGAAAATACCAGATTATTTCCAAATGTTAACCCCATATCACCTACTGAGCTATTATCAATGACTTTGCAGGAGACTTTACCTTTAGCAACAGCAATTAACAGCGAAAAAGCTCGGGCAGAACTCATCATTGCTCCTGTCTTGTTGGAAGTCAAACGGAAAATGAATTACCAAATTGGGTTATTTTCAGGGAATGATTTTACGGTTGATGCTTCACGAGGATTGAACGGTTCTCCAGATTTCTTGATTACCCGTAGCCCCGAGCAGTATTATATTAGTGCGCCAGTGATGACAATAGTCGAAGCCAAAAACGAAAATATTAATCTTGGTTTAGGTCAATGTGGTGCTGAGATGTTGGCTGCCCAAATCTTTAATGAAAGAGAAAATACTCAGGTGAGTGCTATTTACGGTTGTGTAACAACGGGCATCTTGTGGAAATTCTTACGTTTAGAAAACCAAATCCTGTCCATCGATCTAGTGGAAATATCTATTGAACCGGTGGAACGATTGTTAGGTATTTTTGTACAAATTATTTCTTAAAAAGATGTTTGAAAAGTATATTGTTAAACCTTACTTTTCACAGTATCTGGAAGACCTCTCTCTAAATCTCTCTCCTATAAGGAGAGAGACTTTGAATTTTGGGTTTGGAAGTGAGGTTTTTTGCGGACAACTTTATGGCTTTCCAAATATCCTCTAAGACTGAGCGGCTTTTATCTGGGGCCATATCTGAATTGTGCTAAATCGCCATGTGAGAACTACTGCTGCCACGCCAAGACCGATAACAAATCCCCACCACAGCCCAACACCACCAAATCCCAATACAAAACCCAGAGTGTAGCCACCAATCAAGCCAATACCCCAGTATGCCAGAATACCAATCAGCAAGGGAACTCGGGTATCTTTCAATCCTCGCAACGCACCAGCTGCACTCACCTGAATGCCATCCGCAATTTGGAACATTGCTGCCACTCCTAAAAGTTGCTTTGCCAAACTAACGACAGCTGCATTCTTTGGATCGGCGGTATTGATGTAAAGCGACACAATCTTGCCTGGAATTGTCCAGAACACAATGCCCATCGTTGCCATAAATACCGCAGCAATGCCAATACTCACAAATCCTGCCAGTCTTGCCCCTTTCTCATTTTCTTGTCCTATAAGCTGCCCAACTCGTACAGTTGCCGCGATCGACAAACCGACTGGAATCATAAAGGTAAGAATTGCTGTCTGCAAAGCAATTTGGTGCGCTGCCAATGTCACTGTTCCCAACTGCCCCATCACAAAAGTAATGTATGTGAAGAATCCACCTTCTACTCCTGCTAGTACGCCAATTGGCACACCAACTCTTACTAGTTCTCTAAAGACTTTGTTCTCAAAGTGATGCAAATTGGAAAACACATTGTACATCCGAAGCTGAGATTGACTGAGGATGTAAATTGCCAAAGCAGCAAACATGACCCAAAAGGACAAAGCACTTGCCCAACCGATTCCCGCTAATCCCAATGCGGGAAAGCCAAACTTACCGAACATTAGGATATAGTTACCCACTACGTTGAACAACGTACCACCTATGACGACAACAATCACAGGACGGGGTTTTGAAAGAGCAGAAACAAAACTTTTCAACACGGCAAAGCCCAATGCGGGAACATAGCCCCAAGCGATCGCTCTGAGATACCCTTGTGCTAGTAGAACGCTTTCGGGTTCTTGCCCTGACAAGCGCAGCAATATGCCACTATTCCAGATTAACAGTGTTACCGGAATTCCCAAGATAACTGATATCAACAAACCTTGTCGTACCACTCGACTAACTTGGTCTACTCGTCCGGCTCCATAGGCTTCCGCAGCCAGTGGGCTCACTGATGAAACCATTCCAGAACCAACATATAACAGTATGTGAAACGTCGAGGCTCCTAATGCCCCAGCCGCAATAATTTGGCTGCCCAGAATGCCCATCATCACCGTATCTACAAACGTAGTTGATGCTTGAGATAACTGTGCTCCAGCTAGGGGAATAGCTAGAATCAGACATTCTTTAATTTCAGCAATGACCCTGGATTTTGTAATTGCGTAAGTCATACAAAAACGAACTACGGAAATTCACCGTGAGATTTGCCCTCCTAAATCATAATCATTATGAGTATGATTCGGGAGGGCAAAGATTACTTGTAGTATAATAATACAATATTTGAAAGCTGTGCGAATCTATAAATAGGTAGAGGGATAGCTTCTGCTATATAAAACCCAGACAAATCTAGACTAATTACACACCACAAGAAATTTCTGCCATGATCCTGCAAAAGCTCAAACAGGATGCAGAAAACTTCTTGGGTGAATCTGTGACTCAAGCAGTTATTACAGTACCCGCATATTTTACAGATGCTCAAAGACAAGCCACAAAAGACGCAGGCACCATTGCCGGATTGGAAGTTCTGCGGATTATCAATGAGCCTACTGCGGCTGCTTTAGCCTTTGGCTTGGACAAGCAAGACCAAGAACAGCTTATTCTCGTCTTTGACTTAGGAGGCGGTACCTTTGACGTATCCATCTTACAACTTGGGGATGGAGTGTTTGAAGTCAAGGCAACTTGTGGCAACAACCATTTGGGCGGAGACGATTTTGACAACTGCATAGTACGCTGGATGATGGAACGTTTCCGGCAGCAGGAGAAAATCGACCTAAGTCAGGACAAAATGGCTTTACAACGCCTGCGAGAAGCTGCGGAAAAGGCAAAGATTGAACTCTCCAGCATGGTCAATACCTCCATAAACCTGCCGTTTATCACTGCTAATGAAACCGGCCCCAAGCATTTGGAAATGGAACTCAGCCGTTCCAAATTTGAAGAAATGTCGGCAAGCCTCATCGAAGCCACTATTGAACCAATGCTCCAGGCGCTCAAAGACGCAGAACTCAAACCACAAGACATTGACCGAATTATTTTAGTGGGCGGTTCCACCCGCATTCCTGCGGTTCAAAACGCTCTCATGAAATTTTTTAATGGCAAATCTCCCGATCGCTCTATAAATCCAGATGAAGCAGTAGCACTTGGTGCTGCTATCCAAGCAGGAGTACTCGGTGGCGAGGTTGATAATCTTCTATTATTAGATGTTACACCTCTATCCCTAGGAATTGAAACGTTGGGAGAAGTGTTTACCAAAATTATCGAACGCAATACCACAATTCCCACTAGCAAAGCCCAAGTATTTTCTACAGCAGTTGACGGACAAACTTCTGTAGAAATTCACGTTCTCCAAGGTGAGCGGGCAATGGCACGGGATAATAAAAGTTTGGGTAAGTTCCTTCTCGCTGGCATTCCACCAGCCCCCCGTGGTGTACCACAAATTGAGGTTGCCTTTGAAATTGATGTCAATGGTATCCTCAAAGTTTTGGCACAGGATAAAGGCACAGGACGAGAACAGAGTATTCGGATTACCAATACAGGTGGCTTGAGTGCGCTGGAGGTCGAAAGAATGCGGCAACAAGCCGAAATGTTTGCCGAAGAAGATAAAAGACGAATGCAGTTGGTTGAACTTAAGAACCAAGCAGATAATTTGTTATACAGTTACGAATCTACCATTAAGAGTAATGGCACAATCATTAATGACCAGATGAAAGCCTTGGCGGATGAAAAACTCCTACATTTAAAAAATTTAGTATCTAATGATACTGTTTCTGTGTCAGAATTCAAACAATGCTTGGAAGATTTTAAGCAAACTTTGTTCAACATAGGTGCTGAGGTATACAGCCGTGCTAGTAATCAGAGCGATGAAATTTCTGAAGAATCAACGACTCCATACAAGCAACAAGAAGCAGCTGCACCACCAGTGAATGGAGGAGCCACATCACCATTTAATTTTGATTTTGAGGAAGAGAATACTATGCAGGCTGATTATGAGGCGATAGACTAAGAAAATTGCTAATGGTTAATTGCTATAGAGTGAATGGCAATTAGCCATTGACCTGAATACGGTTTTCCACACTTTTTAGTGCGGCTAGCTCCTCTGTAACATAGGCAAAGTTTTTGCCATCTACGTAGCACAATTGTAAAAGGGGCAGCACCAGGCTATCGCTTTTGTCGTCTGCTACAAGGAAAGCATCTGCTGTTGCAGTTAGTACTGAGTAAGGCAGTGGCTTCTCAGCACTTTACGTTTAGAACTGTTATGGTGATTTTTGTAAAAGGTAAAAGGTAAAATCAAGTATTAATAAAACTTTACTCTTGCCTTCTGCCTACCCGAACTTCTGAGATCGGCAAATCCTAAAGCTAACACACTTGGGCTGAAGCTCCTCAAAGTTCTCTGTTGCCTAGCTGCTTTCTACCTTTTAACTTTCACCTTTGCTATATGGCTCGCGATTATTATGAAATTTTAGGTGTCGCTCGTGACGCCGACAAAGAAGAAATCAAACGCGCTTACCGCCGTCTAGCCCGGAAGTATCACCCAGATGTGAACAAAGAACCGGGTGCTGAGGAACATTTTAAAGAAATTAACCGTGCTTATGAAGTCCTTTCCGAACCGGAAACCCGCGCTCGTTATGACCGCTTTGGTGAAGCTGCTGTAAATGGTGGAGCCGGCGTGGGCTTTCAAGATATGGGTGACATGGGCGGCTTTGCTGATATCTTTGAAAGCATTTTCAGTGGCTTTGCTGGCGGTATGGGGGGTGCGACGCAAAGGCGACGCAGTGGACCCGTGCGGGGTGATGACCTACGGCTAGACCTAAAGTTAGACTTTCGAGAAGCGGTTTTTGGCGGTGAAAAAGAAATTCGCATTTCTCACCTAGAAACTTGTGAAGTATGTACGGGTTCCGGTGCTAAGCCGGGAACTCGCCCTCGCACTTGTTCAACTTGTAGTGGGACAGGTCAAGTTCGCCGCGTGACAAGAACACCTTTTGGTAGCTTTACCCAAGTGTCAACATGCCCTACCTGTAACGGCACGGGTATGGTTATTGAAGACAAATGCGACGCTTGCGAGGGTAAAGGCGCAAAACAAGTTACCAAGAAGCTGAAAATTACTATCCCAGCAGGAGTGGACAATGGCACGAGATTGAGAATCTCCTCGGAAGGTGATGCCGGTCAACGCAGCGGCCCTCCTGGTGATTTGTACGTTTACTTATTTGTAAATGAGGATGAGGAATTCCATCGAGAAGGGATCAACATTCTCTCAGAAATCAAAATTAGTTACCTACAGGCAATTTTAGGCTGCCGTTTAGAGGTAAATACGGTAGATGGACCAGTGGAATTGCTGATTGCACCCGGAACTCAGCCTAATACGGTGATGAAACTGGAAAATCATGGTGTACCCCGTTTGGGTAATCCCGTAAGTCGCGGCGACCATATGATTACGGTATTGATTGATATCCCGAATAAAATTACAAGTGAGGAACGAGAACTTTTGGAGAAGCTAGCTAAAATAAAAGGAGATCGCACTGGTAAAGGCGGTTTAGAAGGATTTTTGGGCAACTTGTTTCACCAACGATGAATCTATCATCCCTCTCAACTCCTGATGCTCATCTCGATTTACGCGGCACCCCGTGCCCGATAAATTTTGTGCGGACGAAACTTCGTCTCGAACAAATGCAGCCCGGTGATTTACTAGAAGTTTGGTTAGACCCAGGAGAACCAATTGAGCAGGTTCCTGATAGCTTGGCTATGGCAGGTTATCACGTGGAACAAGTTACAGACTGTAATGGATATTTTTCGTTATTAGTACGCCGTTCTGTAACTGTCTCATGAAAGGGGAAGTCCTAGAAACCACTGAACGGTTACTGGGTACGGTTTTAGCCGTGCAGGCTAATTTTTACCGAGTACAACTAGATACAGAAAACAAGGAGGATAAGGGAGACAATGAATCTCATACCTCCTTATCCCCCACTCCCTCCCTCAGACACTCCCTCCCTCCTTCCCCCACTCCCTCCCTCCTCTTATGCACCCGTAGAACTCGGTTGAAGAAAATCGGACAGCAGGTCATGGTGGGCGATCGCGTGGTGGTTGAAGAACCAGACTGGGCAGGGGGCAGAGGTGCGATCGCAGAAGTTTTACCTCGTAAAACTGAATTGGATCGTCCGGCAATAGCTAATGTTGACCAAATTCTTTTAGTCTTTGCCGTAGCAGACCCACCAATGGAACCCTACCAACTCAGCCGTTTTCTGTTAAAAGCTGAGTCTACAGGTTTAGACGTGGTTTTGTGCTTGAATAAGAGTGATTTAATTTCAAACGAACAGCAAGTAGAAATTCATGAGCGGTTGGTGAACTGGGGTTACCAACCTATATTTATAAGTGTTAGCCAAAGTATAAATATTGACCAATTAGCCAGTCGGCTGAGAGATAAAATCACAGCGATCGCCGGACCCTCTGGCGTTGGTAAGTCGAGTCTCATCAATGGATTGATTCCCGGCATCAACTTACGAGTGGGAGAGATTTCCGGTAAACTAGCAAGAGGTCGCCATACCACCCGTCATGTAGAATTATTTGAATTGCCGCATGGTGGTTTACTAGCTGATACTCCTGGTTTTAATCAACCAGACCTTGATTGCACACCTGAAGAACTAGCGAGTTATTTTCCAGAAGCAAGACAGAGACTGGCAAGTGAGAATTGCCGTTTTAGTGATTGTCTCCATCAAGACGAACCGGGATGTGTCGTTCGTGGGGAATGGGAAAGGTATCAACATTACTTAGACTTTTTAGCAATAGCCATTGAGCGACAAGCCCAGCTTAATCAACAATCAGACCCCGAATCTACTGTTAAGGTCAAAACCAAAGGCAAGGGACAGACCCAGTACGAACCAAAGTTGGAATCTAAAAAGTACCGTCGTAGTTCCCGCAGAACTCAATTGCAAGAGTTACAACAGTTGTATAACGAAACTGAAGAAGAATAATTTAGGTGGGAGCAATCTAGAGGCAGCAAGCGGTTTAAAACGGTAACATATTTATAAACCGCCAAAACAAAGTTTTGTATGTCTCAGCCGCTTAGCATCTCCTCTGTCACAAAGGACGATACTGGAGGTATAATTTTTCCACCTATTGACCTTTACAGTGACGAACCTCCCTTGGAAAGCGATCTCCACCGCGAACAGATAGAACTGCTCATCCGGCTTATTAAGTGGTACTGGCGGGAACGCCAAGATTTTTATGCTACAGGAAATCTGACTGTATATTTTAGTCCCAATCAAAAAAAATCGGAAGATTTTAGAGGACCTGATTTTTTAGTAGTTTTAGATACAGAAAAGAAAGACCGCAAAAGTTGGGTTGTGTGGCAAGAAGATGGTAAATATCCCAACGTAATTATCGAGTTATTATCAGACTCAACTGCATCTATTGATAAAGGTCTGAAAAAGCAAATATACCAAAATACGTTTCGTACCCCTGATTACTTCTGGTTTGACCCTGTTAGTTTGGAATTTCAAGGATTTCACATAGTTGATGGGCAATACCAAGAACTGTTATTGACTCCAGAAGGTAGGTTGTGGAGCCAGCAGTTGGGGCTATACTTGGGAGTAATTGAGCGGAAATTGCGCTTTTTTACCCCAGATGGGCAACTGGTACTTCTGCCAGAAGAGGAAGCAAATCAACAATTACAACAAGCAAATCAACAATTACAACAAGCAAATCAACAACTAGAGCAGGAACGGCAAAAAGCTGAAAGATTGGCAGAACGATTGCGAGCTGCAGGGATTGACCCAGATGAACTTATTTGACTTCTCCCACGGCTAAAAGCGCGTGGGAAACTTCTGCGATAAACAGTTTCTGTGATGTTGTCAAACACACCCTACTGATTCCTTTTAGGTCTAAGCCTAAAGTGATCGCTACTTTTTTAATCACGTTGGCAGCACCGTTAGCATCTGCGTTGATTAAAAAATTCTGGTTTTGAAAACAATAGACAGGGCAAATCCACCGCGTCCACTCAACCCCAATACTCAGGATTAGCGAGATCTTTCGCTTTCTGATGACAAATGCGTAGTAAGTTATTTATACACTCCTCATGGCGAATCGTACTTTTACCCTAAAATACCAGTTTCATACCCAATTTTCTTCATCTGTTCTGGTGGCATTTTTTCGCTGACCCCTATCTCGCCTCTCATGGCGAATCGCACTTTTACCCCCTGAACGGTTACGATTAATATGACTTTGATATAGATTTCATCTATGAGTTATAATTCAGAATATTTCATTGAGTATGTATACATCATCATGGGAGCCAAGTTTTGACTACGAAGAACTGCAACGTTTGCTTTCCACTCAGCAGTGGCAAGCAGCAGATCGGGCAACGTTAAAGCTAATGTGGCTGCTATCTTCTTCGGACAAATCTTGGGATATGTCTCTCTCAGAAAAAGTGATCGATAATATTTCTTGTGAGGATCTATGCAAGATTGAGCAACTTTGGTTACAGCATAGCAGTGGTCATTTTGGCTTCAGTAGTCAATTAAAGATTTATAAACAATGTCAAGGGGATTGGGATGCATTTGGTAGCGCTGTTGGATGGCGAGTATCAGAAAACTTTGAAACAGAAGCAAAGTGGATTTGGAACTATCCTAATTATGTAAATTATTACCATAGTGCCGATTGGTACGATCGCCTCATATTTAATCTCAGTGCGCCAGTAGGACATTTACCTATTTTAGTGGATCGTTTATGGCTGGAATTTGACCTTATAAATATGGATTTATTTATACCCTATGATATTAATGTTACTTGTGGAAGATGTCTGTTTAGTAGATTAGAGACTTGTTGCATAAAATGACACGAAGTTTATGGAACTAGGTGTTTTTATTTTCTTAATTATTGCCGTCGCATTAGTACTCGGCAGTTTTAGTCATAGTTCTCAAACTCCTCCTAAAAAAAGTAAGATTTTGTCAGACCTTAGCTGTTTAGGAGTGGACAGATCATCTATCAAAAAATATAATGACCTAATCCAAGAAACACTCAATGCTGGTATTTCAAATGAATTGAGTAGGGAAGATTGTATCGAAATCATACAAAAGATTGAGCTTCGGAAGCAGACAATTTCTCAAAACCCAAATGACGAGATATGGGATGTCCCGGATATATAGACAAACTGCAACCTCGCAACTTCCTTGCGAGGGGGTAGCGGCTGGAAGCCTTGTAGAGAGGGGTTTTGAGTAAATTAAAATTTACTTACTTACTTTTGTTTCTTACTCAGTTTTTATCACCCAAACAATATCTTTTCTCAGGACAGCCCACTTCATCGACTTGTTAGCTGTCAATCCACAGTTAAGCAAAAGTTCAGCCTTCTATCCAACAATATCTAACATCTGACCATTTATTTTACTAAAGCAATTTTTTCTGGAAAGTTAAAGCTTAACTTGTGACCAATGCATAGATATTAATTAGCAGCAGTCAGCCCTCAAAAAGTGATGGTGATTTGCTGTCTTAAAAACAAAGTCCCCGACCACCACTTCCAGAACTGCTACTAATATTAGTATTGTTTACTACTAACTCCACATTTCCTGCAGCATCAATTACCCAGCTTTGAGCTTCAACTAGGGGAGAATTGGAAGTGGGAGTTGGGGGTAATGGGAAATCTTTTGCATCTCTACTGTGAAGTTCCCCCTCGACATTCGTATCAAGACTAGTGCGAAAATCGTTCAACACTACAATACCAGTCAGCGTTGTCCTGGGATCTTCTGGTAAGCCACCCCTTCCGGTAACGACAAAACGGGCGTCAGGTGTTGCCGGACATGCTGCCACAATGCGATCGCTTGGATCTACAGCAGCGGAAGGTAATTCTGTCAATCCCCTGTTAGGGTCAATTCTTAATGTATCAATGACTATTGTACCATTGAGCACAGGGTTTTGTTGAGAAAAAGCAGTAATATCACTGAATTGAGTGAGTTGTTTCCGTTCCCTCAATCCAAACAGGGCATTGGTAGTAATGTTAATGTTACCGCCCCTACCAAAAAAAGCATTGGCGGTGATGTCGCTACCTTCATTAAGGACACCAACAACGAATCCAGCATTGATGGTAATATTACCACCATCGCCACCAGCAAGCGCTTGTCCTGCGGTAGTAGAAATACTGCTGTTGTTCCTAAGAAGCAACAACTTCAGCCCTTCCAAGGTGATATTTCCACCGTTACCTGACTGGCTGGTAGCTAGAATTTGAGAGCGATCGCGAATCAATAGCTGCGGCGTATTAATCCTCAAGTCGCCAGCCCTACCGGAACCAAAACTACTAGTAGATACTTGTGCCCCATCAGCCAACGTAAGACGCTCGGTGTCAACGACCAAATTACCCCCATTTCCACTGGCTTCAATTCCAGCGAAGGTAGTCAAACCGCCAAAAAACGGAATGTTGGGGTTAGGCAAACTGCCAATCAGTTCTATCTGTTGAGCCTTCACCCGTAATTCTCCTCCATCCTCATTACTTCCAGTAGCTGTTGATATTGCTGCTCCATCGCGTATTACCAGACGGTCAGTTTCGACGAACAAATTTCCTGCCTTACCCGTCGCTCCTGGGTTGAGTGTAGAGTACAAACCGCTGCCAAACAAGCCATCAGGCGAGGTGCCAACCAGTTCTAAGTGTTGTGCTTTTACCCGCAATTCTCCTCCATTTCCATTGCCTAGAGTACCCGCTGATATTTGTGCTCCATTGCGTACTACGAGGCGGTCAACTTCAACAGTCAAATTTCCTGCCTGACCCGTCGCGCCTGGATTGAGTGTAGAGTACAAACCGCTGCCAAACAGACCATCAGGCGAGGTACCAACTAGTTCTAAGTGCTGTGCTTTTACTTGCAATTCTCCTCCATTTCCGTTACCGACAGAACTGGTGGATATCTGTGCTCCATCACGTACTACTAGGCGGTCAGTTTCAATAGTCAAATTTCCTGCCTGACCCGTTGCGTCTGGACCGAGTATAGACAACAAACTACTGCCAAACTGACCGCTAATTGAGCCTCCAATCAGTTCTATCTGTTGAGCCTTCACTCGCAATTCTCCTCCATCTCCATTGCCTAGAGTACTAGTTGATACCCCTGCTCCATCGCGTACTACGAGGCGGTCAGTTTCGACGGTCAAATTTCCTGCCTTGCCCGTCGCCCCTAGATCGAGATTGGAGTATAAACCGCTACTAATGCGACCATCCGCCGTTGTGCCAATAAGTTCTAAGTGCTGGGCTTTCACCCGCAATTCTCCTCCATCCCCATTACCTCCAGTAGCTGTTGATACCCCTGCTCCATCGCGTACTACTAGGCGGTCGGTTTCGACGGTCAAATTTCCTGCCTTGCCTGTCGCGCCTGGGTTGAGTGTAGAGTACAAGCCGCTCCCAAACTGACCATCAGGTGAGATGCCAACCAGTTCCACTTGCTGGGCTTTCACCCGCAATTCTCCTCCATTTCCATTACCGACCACACTAGCTGATAGTTGTGCGCCATTACTTAGAGTTAAAGAGCGAGTGTTGATATTTATATTACCTCCACTACCTACTGCTTCGGGATTTACAGCGGTGAATATCCCAGTGCGAGCCCCTGCAAGTGAGATACTATCGCGGGCATTAATATTAATATTTCCTCCATTCCCTCTTGCGCTAATTCCAGCGTTTAAAACAGCGCCGTTATCCATAGATAGCAAGCGGGTTGTAACATTGATGTTACCTGCATTCGCCAATCCATTGGGAAATGTACCGGTGGTGATGACAGCATTATTAGCAACAGAAATGGCATTGTTCGCTATTAAGGTAATATTGCCAGAATTACCAGCACCAGAAGAAGAGGTAACTAAGCCAAAGGGCGGCACTATGATATTACTTCTGGAGTCGAGCAAGATATCGCCACCCCTGCCCACTGTGCTGCTAGTATCAATCAAGTTTACTTGAATGTTGCCAGTTGACGAAGAGTTGGGCTGATACTGATTGGTTAAGAACACTAGCCCATTTGAAGTGTTGACTCTGATGGTGCCTATGGTGATGTTTGCACTTCTTGCAGTAGTGTTGTTCTCAACGGGAGTCAAAGCTGTGTCACTATTGCTACCTGTTCCTGAGTTTAGTACAGCAGTAGTACCAGCCCTAATATCTAAAGTTGGTCGAGCCGTGCTATTAATGACAAGAGGTGAACCGTCTGAGAGAGTGACATTAGCAAGTGTTGGTGTCGCAGTTGGGTTAATTGTATTTCCAGTTGTATCTGCATCTGTAATCGCGATCTGGTTAATATTTACCGCACCCCCCGCTAAAATATGCAAGGAATTACTGGAGGATGTGCTGTTCCCTACCAGGGTTAAATTATTCCCTGCTAGCAGTTGACCTTGTAAATTTAGGCTGCCACCAGTCAGGCTGAAATCTTGCCCAACGGACAAAATACCTTCGCTGCGAATTTGGCTGGTAGGAGCAACAGGACCATACTGCAACCCTGGAGTTAAATTAATCCTCAGTACAGGGGGAGCCGTTGGATTAGTGGCACTAAATTGATAGCTGTCGAAAATTATACTTTGGGCTGTTGTTGCAGCAAATGACCCTGCAACATCTAATTGAGCATTCGATCCAAAGATAATGCCGTTGGGATTCATTAAAAATAGATTAGCACTGCCAACTACTCCTAACGTTCCAAATATCTGTGAGGTGGTACTTCCTGTTACGCGAGTGAAGATGTTGGCAATGCCTGAGGGAGGCGCAAAATAGACTTGCTGTCCGTTGTTTACGTTGAATTCTTGAAAAGAGTGGAACAAGGTATTATCTCGAATTGCTCCGCCTTCAATCTGGTTTCGTACACCAGAGGAAGTCACGCGAGAACTTTCTTGACCTAAGGTCGTATCGGGGATGAGTTGGGCTTTCGCCGCACGGTCTGTTGTGGTGAATGCACTGCTAAAGAATAGTGAAATGGCGAATCTTAATTGCCAAGACCATTTTTTCCCCACAATTGATTACCATTTCTATCAAATCATCAAGTATATTACAACCTTGTGATTTATATTGCAAGTAAAACAAATATCAGTGATTTTCTTATGTAGCCTACCTACTTTTAATGCAGACTTTTTGCGATTTTTACTACCTTTCGTTTTGCGACTAGTTCGACGTTGGCTAATCTTTAAAGTCCGTCGGGTTTTCTTGTTATCACCAAACTTAAAGTTATCAATTTGATTCCCATCAGACAAGTGAACTAAAAGATATTATGCAGCAAATTGAAACAGGAGGGACATTATGAAAGCAATTGTTTGTGATTTTGATTTTGCGGGCTACTTGACTTGTCTTTCTTCAAGTTAGACAATTATCATGGTTAGTAATGCAGGTTTAAAAGTGATTTGCCATTTGATTTAACAGGTTCATCGACTGTGTAAATAACTTCAATAACATAATGGTCTAACTTAGGGACAATCCTTACTTGGTCTACATTTTTAGCTTGTGTTGTCAACTCGATATTAGTTTGAGATAACTTGACAACACCTTTAATTAGCATTTGTGTTGAGATTGCATCTCTTGGATAAATGACAAACTTATCCCAGACCCACCCAAAAATGACTAGTAATCGGTAGCTATGTCCAGTTATTAAGTTACAGTTTCATACCCGAACCAAGAATTAAGCGACCCTGAAGGGGCTTAACGCTTACTTACATCCACCGCCTGAAGTACGTATGAATCACGTAAATAATGTAACTTTTCATACTCGGAGGTTTTAGCTCGCTTAATTTCTTATAAATTAAATACATTTTTGCTTTAGCGGTATGACCCATTTGGAAGAGTTGGCTAAAAGCTGATACGATCCCCAGAAAGTCTTAAAATAATCTTAACATCTGCCCAATTCCCGACCTTCTACAAGTACCACCAAGGGAACAATTTATTATGGCTATCGGCTACGTTGCGCTCGTACTCCATGCACATCTGCCCTTCGTTCGTCACCCAGAAAGTGACTATGTGTTGGAAGAAGAATGGCTTTATGAAGCCATTACGGAAACTTATGTACCCTTGCTAAGAGTATTTGAAGGCTTAAAGCGAGATGGAGTTGACTTTAAAATCACGATGAGCATGACACCACCTCTTGTGTCCATGCTGCGAGATCCTCTACTGCAAGAACGGTACGACGAACATCTAGCTAAACTAGAAGAACTCATAGAGTTAGAAATCGAACATAATGCCCATAACGGTCATATTCGTTATTTAGCCGAGCATTACGCCAGTGAGTTTAGTGCGACACGAGAACTTTGGGAACGCTACAAGGGGGACTTGGTAACAGCTTTTAAGCAATTCCAAGATACAAATAACGTAGAGATTATTACCTGTGGTGCTACCCACGGCTACTTACCACTTATGAAGATGTACCCACAAGCTGTGTGGGCACAAATTAAAGTAGCTTGCGAACATTACGAGGAAACTTTTGGACGCCCCCCCAAAGGCATTTGGTTACCAGAGTGCGCCTACTATGAAGGTTTAGAGCGGATGTTAGCTGATGCAGGGTTGCGCTACTTCCTGACAGATGGACATGGCATTCTCTATGCTCGTCCCCGCCCTCGATTTGGTACCTATGCCCCAATTTTTACAGAAACTGGTGTGGCTGCCTTTGGTCGAGACCATGAATCCTCGCAACAGGTTTGGTCTTCTGAAGTAGGTTATCCTGGATCGCCAGAATACCGCGAGTTTTACAAAGACTTGGGCTGGGAAGCGGAATACGAGTACATCAAGCCTTACATCATGCCCAACGGTCAACGGAAAAATACGGGTATCAAATATCATAAAATTACCGGACGGGGACTGGGGCTGGGAGATAAGGCTCTCTATGACCCATACTGGGCACGAGAAAAAGCCGCGGAACACGCTAGTAATTTCATGTACAATCGGGAGCAGCAAGTTGAACACCTTCATGGTATAATGCAACGCCGACCAATTATTGTTTCTCCCTATGATGCGGAGTTATTCGGGCATTGGTGGTATGAGGGACCCTGGTTTATTGATTACTTATTCCGGAAGTCATGGTTTGACCAAAAAACTTATGCCATGACCCACTTAGCAGATTATCTCCGGGCGGAACCAACCCAGCAAGTTTGCCGACCCTCTCAGTCTAGTTGGGGTTACAAAGGATTTCACGAGTATTGGTTGAATGAAACGAATACATGGATTTATCCGCACTTGCACAAAGCTACAGAACGAATGATTGAAATATCATCTCAAGAACCAGAAGATGAGTTGCAATGGAGAGCTTTAAACCAAGCAGCTCGAGAATTATTGTTGGCTCAATCTTCAGACTGGGCATTCATTATGCGGACGGGAACGATGGTTCCTTATGCAGTCAGGCGGACGCGATCGCACCTGATGCGTTTCAACAAGCTTTATGAAGACGTTAAGACAGGTAAGATTGACAGTGGTTGGTTGGAAAAAGTTGAATTGATGGATAATATTTTCCCCAACGTTAACTATCGAGTCTACCGTCCGTTGTAATTATCCTCCGAACTTCCCTAGTAGGGTGGGCATTGCCCACCTTTGTTGTTATCGCTTTGCCGTATCTGATACTTTTAATCCAGACAACCTTAGACATCTAGGATATCTTCCGACAGACTGAATACAACATCATTCTCCGATACGCCTTAAATGAAGCTGCGTCAACAACATAAGCAGTTGTAAAACTTATAGCTTGTTTAGCAAGTCATGATAGCTGCATAAGGCAATGAGTACTTTATAAGTATATGGAGCTTTTTTATCGAAGAAGGTAACGGGAACAGAGATGCTTAACTTCATAAAGCCTTCTCCGTTTCCTGTTGCCTTTTAATTATTGAAAGCAATAACTTACTATCATTTAAGATATATGTGTAATTCACGATAAAATTTCTATTTCATACTAATAAATAATTTTTTTAACTTTCCATCTTTAACAAAACAATATAAGATATCAATTGCAATTAGCAATAAATCTTTTTTTCCTAGACTTGATGTTTTTTTGTTTTTCTTGTTTTACTGGCATCTTCTGCTCAATTAGGGGACGTGCGGAATAGCTCTACCTACGAAACAATAAGCTTTTTAGCCTATAATTTATCTGTGAAATGGCGGTGCAAGATAGGAGTTTATTTATTTTTGCTGTAAAAGCGATCGCGTAATGTGCCGATTCTCATAGGCATACATCAGAAGAACCCCCTGCTGATTTACTTCATTTACCTAAAAATTGCTGGATGTCACAAAGTAGTTCAGATCGTAAAGTCAGCAAGTATCTATGAAAGATAAAAATAGTTAAAATCCTTACAAATGACAAATGACAAATAACAAATGACAGTCCGATCTTTGTGCTAACCTACTGACTCCTTTTACAAAAACCTTAAATCTTTAGATTTTTTTTATAATAGGTAAGGTTGTTAATCTGAAGGAATAGATTAATTCATTCAAAAGATGCAATACAAGAACTGCTAGCGTGCGGGCAACCATTCCCTAGGCATATATACTTTTACGCATTCCCTGAACCTATCATCTTGAAATAGAATGATTGGAGATATACTACATGACAGAGTATTAAGTATGAATTCCATGCTGACCTTTTAAGGAGGAGCCAAGAGTTAAGAGCTATTGGGCGTTAAAGGCATTCAAGAACATGGAGTATAGCCGATAGTACGCTTTAATTATATAAATCTAAGCTTGTAGTTTATGAGTAACATCTACTTATCAAAGTACAATAAGCAAAAATGAACAATTTTATGATTAAGGAGCAGCTTGAGGATATAGAAATTCAGTTGCTGTTAGAAGCTATATATCGTTATTATGGATTTGATTTTAGAAATTATGCTTTGGCTTCAATCAAAAGACGAATTTGGAGCACGGTGGAAGCCGAAGGATTAACCAGTATCTCTGGATTACAAGAAAAAGTTTTGCATGAGCCCGAATGTATGGAGAGATTTTTATTTAATCTCTCGGTTAACGTAACTAGTATGTTTCGTGACCCTACCTTTTTTCTTGCTATTAGGCAAAAAGTTGTGCCGCTATTACGAACTTATCCTTTTATTCGCATTTGGCATGCTGGATGTTCCACCGGGGAGGAGGTTTATTCTATGGCAATTTTGCTGCATGAGGAGGGGCTTTACCACCGTTGTCGATTGTATGCAACTGATATCAATGAAATGGTTTTAAAAAAAGCCAAATCTGGAATTTTCCCAATTGAACTTATGCAAGATTATACTCAAAACTATTTACAAGCAGGGGGCAAAAAATCTTTTTCAGAATATTATACTGCTGCATACGATTGTGCCATATTCTCTTCTCATTTGAAAGAAAATATGATTTTCTCACAACATAACCTGGCAACTGATAATTCTTTTAATGAATTTCATGTTATCTTATGTAGAAATGTATTAATTTATTTTAATCAATCTTTACAGAAAAGAGTTCACAATCTTTTTTACGAAAGCCTTAACAGACATGGCATTTTAGGTTTGGGTCGTCAAGAAAGCCTAAAATTTACGCCATACGAAAATCATTATGAGGTGTTAGAAACGGCGGAAAAGCTTTACCGTAGAATTAGTTGATAGCGGAGGGATGAATTTAACAAAGTAGCATGATGTAGATAGTCTCAATACATTCAATTACACTTGCCCTACAGTAGTTGTTGGTGGTTATTTTTTCATTATTGTAATAAACTACTAACAACTAACAACTAACTACTAACTACTAACTACTACCTCTTAATGGCATTTAAACTGATTGTTATTGGGGCATCCTTAGGAGGATTTAATGCCCTCGAAGTTTTACTTACTGGATTACCGAAAAGCTTTTCAGTTCCTGTGGCTATTGTTCAACACCGTCATAAAGCTTCCACTACTCAATTGAGTATTGCTTTGCAGCGATACTGTAACCTAGTGGTTGTAGAGCCACAGGATAAAGAAGAGATTTTACCGGGCTGTGTATACATAGCTCCAGCGGATTATCATTTGTTGGTAGAAAGTAGAAATGATGCAGTGGCTTACCCTTATTTTTCTCTATCTACCGATGCTCCTGTTACCTATGCGCGACCATCTATTGACGTACTGTTTGAAACAGCAGCAGATGCTTACGGAGACAAGGTGATTGGAGTGCTCTTGACAGGAGCCAATTATGATGGTACACAAGGACTGGCAAGAATTAGAGCACGGGGTGGCAAAACAGTGGTACAAGAACCATCAACAGCCGTTTGTTCTACAATGCCCAAAGCAGCTATAGCAGCGGGCGTTGTAGATAAAATTCTGCCTCTAGCAGATATCGCCCCTTTTTTAGTGAACATTTGTCGTATTTAAGATAAGTTCTTATCTTGATTTTTATATACAACAGGTGATGAACTAGAAAACATTAATAATCCATAAAATATATAACTTAAGATAGTGGGAATGAATTAAGCACAGGCGTCACAGTCAATAGAAAGACTTGAAAACGCCTTATTATATTTCTTAAAGCGTACTGATTCCGATGTCATTAGAACCGAAAGTTAACGTTCTGCTGGTAGATGACCATCCAGAAAATTTGCTAGCCCTAGAAGCAATTTTAGATAGCTTAGGTCAAAATTTGGTGAGGGCTACATCAGGTGCAGAAGCACTGCGGCAACTGCTGAATCAGGATTTTGCGGTCATATTACTGGATGTACAAATGCCAGATATGGACGGGTTCGAGACAGCTGCGCTGATTCGACAACGAGAACGATCCCGCTATACACCAATTATTTTTCTCACAGCCTATAGCACCAGCGACACTATGGTGTACCGAGGATACTCTCTTGGTGCTGTGGACTATTTGTTTAAACCCATTGAACCGGAAATCTTAAAATCTAAGGTATCGGCATTTGTTGATTTATTTCAAAAGAGTATTGAGGTGAAGCGACAAGCCGCACAATTGGCACTTATGAATGCTGAACTGAGAAAGCGTGAAGAATTGTTCCGTTCATTAAGTGCTTGTTCACCTGTAGGTATTTTTCTTACGGATACTTTAGGTAAATGTACTTATACCAACCCCCGTTATCAAGCTATCTACGGTATGACACATGAAGAAAGCGTGGGGGACGGTTGGACACAAGCAATTCACCCAGAAGACCGAAAACGAGTTATTGCCGATTGGCACGCTGTCTCTCGGGAAGGACAGGAATATAAAGGAGAGTTTCGCATACTCAATAAGAGTGGTGTTGAGCGTTGGATACATATGTCTTCCTCCCCAATGCTTTCAAATCATAATGAGGTAACTGGTTACGTTGGGACAGTAGAAGATATTACAGAGCGAAAAAGAGCAGCAGAAGAGCACATCAAGTTTATTCGCGAGCAAACAGCACGACAAGAGGCTGAAACAGCAAATCGTCTGAAGGATGAGTTTTTAGCAACCCTTTCCCACGAACTTCGCACTCCTCTGACTTCAATACTTGGTTGGGCACGACTTCTACGCCAGAAAAAATTGGAGGAAAAATCCGTACTGCGTGCTTTAGAGACTATTGAGCGCAACGCTTCCCTGCAAGCGCAACTTATTGACGATATCTTAGATGTTTCGAGAATTATACGTGGCAAGTTGCAATTGAATCTTGCAAAAGTAAACTTAGCATCTATAGTGTCAACGGTAGTAGATAGCGTGCATCTGGAAGCTGAAACTAAAAATATTCAACTTGAGCATATTGTTGAAGCCGTCAATTTAGAAGACACGGGTACTGTTCCCACACAGGTCTCCGCCTCCTCTGCCTCCGCGTTTTACGTCTTAGGCGATCCAAATCGCTTGCAGCAAATTGTTTGGAACCTACTAAATAATGCACTCAAATTTACACCAGATGGTGGAAAAATACAGGTACGATTGTCAATTGAACAAGGGATTTGGAACAAGGAGGAAGGCACTGGAAATCATTTGAAATCCTCATTATCCCTAATGTCTACTCCCAGAAGGATAGCAAACTCTGAATTGGGCGCAAGCCAATCTGCTATTAGCAAATATGTTCAAATTACAGTTAATGACACGGGCAGTGGTATCAGCCCAGAGTTTTTGCCCTACGTATTTGACCGTTTCCGACAAGCTGATGGCAGTATTACTAGAAACCAAGGTGGATTGGGTCTGGGGCTAGCGATTGTACGTTATCTGGTAGAGATGCATGGGGGAAATGTTCGCGCCGAAAGTCCGGGAGTAGGACAAGGTGCGACTTTTACTGTAAAACTGCCCCTTTTAGACGCACAGGGAGACCGGGAGGTTGAAAAGATCAAGGAAATGAGGGAGAGGATTAGGGGGCAGGGAGACACGCTTAAAGAAGAAAAGGGGATAAGGGAACAGGGTGACACGGGGAATATTTCACTACAAATATCTCCGTCATCCTCTGGATTGACCAGTTGCCCCAAGTCTTCCTTGTCACCCCACCTCACAACCCTCTCTCAATCTCTTAATGGTTTGCAGGTGCTAGTCGTCGATAACGATAGCGATACACGCGATTATGTCACTACTGTATTGCAACAGCATGGCGCTACGGTTACAGCTGTTGCATCAGTACGTCTAGCACTTTCAGCTATTGAAAAGTCACCACCTGATATCTTAGTTAGTGACATTGGAATGCCAGAAGAGGATGGTTACAATCTGATGAGCGAGTTAAGAAATTTGGAACCAGAAATAGGAGGACAAATACCAGCTATTGCATTGACAGCCTATGTCAGAGAACAAGATGGTTCTCGGGCATTGGAATCAGGCTTTCAACTATACGTAACCAAGCCAGTTGAACCAGCTAACTTGATTAATTCGGTCACACAACTACTCCAACAGGATAAAAGTTAAGTAGCCATTTGCTATCGCTCAATTGTCTACTAACCACTAACTACTCACGAGATCTGGAAAAACCTCTTGTACTGCACGATGAACTAAGCGATGATTCTGTACGTTCAATCCCTTTGATAATGCTGGGTTTTTCGCGAGTGCCTCTATTCCTAAATTGGCTAACTGCAACACGTAAGGTAGTGTACTGTTGTTAAGTGCTTGTGTTGATGTCCAAGGTACTGCACCAGGCATATTAGGAACACCGTAGTGTACTACACCCTCTTCAATGTACACGGGGTTTGTGTGAGATGTAGGATGCAGTGTCTCCACACAACCACCTTGGTCAACAGCAACATCCACTATGACAGAACCAGGGCGCATTTGTTTGACCAAACTACGCGGTACGAGGATAGGTGCCCTACGCCCCGGTACTAGGACTGCACCAATAAGTAAGTCAGCATCTTTAACTGCACTTTCAATATGAGCGGAGTTACTGTATAGCAGTTCAACTCTAGAACCAAACAACGTTTCTAAATATGACAGGCGTTCGACATTCACATCGATAATCTGAACCGCCGCGCCCATACCTACTGCAATTTTAGCCGCTTCTGTACCTACGACACCGCCACCTAAAATCACAACTTTGCCCGGTTTAACTCCAGGAATACCCCCTAGCAAAACTCCTCGACCACCTGAGGCTCTTTCTAAAAACCTTGCCCCAAATTGTACGGATAATCTGCCGGCAATTATACTCATGGGTGTCAGCAAGGGAAGCTTGTTACTTCCTGGCTGTTCTACCGTTTCATAAGCGATCGCCGTTACACCACAATCAATCAAATGTTCTGTCAGTTTTCTATCTGCAGCTAGATGTAAATAGGTGAATAAAATTTGTTCCTTTTGTAAGAATTTATACTCTTTAGGAAGGGGTTCTTTCACTTTAACAACTAAGTCACGATTCCAAGCCGAATCTGGTGTGGAGACAATTTCTGCACCAGCGCTTGTGTAATCCGCATCTGTAAACCCTGCACCAACACCTGCGCCCTGCTCTACAAAAATGTTATGACCATTTTCCTGTAGGACTCGAACGCTAGAAGGACTCAACCCAACTCGAAACTCTTGGTCCTTCGTTTCTTTGGGAATGCCAATTTCCATTGACTGCCTCTTAGAATTATTTAGCTATGGTTTGTCAGTCTCATCCGGAACCTTTTGAATCAATGGCTACAATTCGACCCGAACTTACCCTGATATCACCTAATGTACTTCAAACTTTTGGTATTGACGATCCTCAAAGTACTCTTACAATAAACTAAGAATCGTAAACAAATGTAACTAGTGGCATCGTGCTCTATTGCTCAAGCAGTTTTGTCACTCATACACCAGTTAATATTTCACCAGTTAAAAAGAGAAGAGGATTTTCAAATGATGACACAGCCAAGCGTGACTCCGAAGTTGGAAGAACCAAAGTTTGGATTTAATGAGTATGCTGAGCGTTTGAATGGTCGAGCCGCAATGATTGGCTTCGTCATTATGCTGGTAATTGAGTACGTTACCAATCA